>CAZOWJ010000003.1:0-59437 GCA_964583415.1 uncultured Desulfocapsaceae bacterium | reverse complement strand
AGATGGTACGTACCGAGGTTGCTTTATCTCCGGGAAACGTTCTACAAGACATGGGTTATTTGTTGGGAGTCCTAGATATTTGATGCCCCAGTTCCACGCCGCATGAAACAAATGATATAACCCTTTTTCAGGTATGCCTAGGTTCAGATCCAACTCTACAGCATCAGCTGAAAAAAATTCTCAATATTCGCTGATCCATGTCACACTTCTCACTGGAGGCAATAAAGTGGTACACCACTACCGTAAAAAGTTAGAGATACATCTTTTCCCTCCAATAAAGTAGTATGTTATAGCATACACGGCATGCATCTTGCTTATTGTGCCAGACAAGCGCGGTATCCTTCGCCCAAATTCTACCAGAATCATACGTACAGTGTGGTTGTTATTTCTCTACTCTTCTGAACAGGTGGGTTTTCCAAAGAATGAAACGATAGTAGTAAACGGCAATCCGGTAGACCGAAGTGTTCAAAACAACATCAAGAGGAACGTATATGGCGGGAAAATTGTCAAAAGAGGAGACAAAAACGCTCAAGCTCTTTCGATTTCGCAACAGCCTGCTGACAGCGATCAGAGAGCACAGCCTCAATGATCTCGAGGAACAAAACCAATCGTTTATTTTTCAGTATTGCTGCGACATTCTACATGAGGCCTTTGACTGCACTCACGTGTGGGCCGGAGGATTTGAAAGGGAACAGAAGCAGCTTGTTCTTCTGGCAGCATCCCCACCCGCTCCTTTTGAGAACTCTTCTGCACATCTTTATCTTGCAGGGATTCTTAGCGAACGATTTGACAGTAACCTCGAGTCTTTTGTCGAACCACTTCGTTTGTATCTCGATGCTGAAACATTTGACCAGGTCGAGTCTTTAGAAGGTCACTGCGTGGTCTGGCCGGTAAGGTATGAGCATCGAGTCTATGGGTTCGTAACCATGCATTGCAGGCAAGAAATCAGTTTTCCTGAACTGGAAAATGAATTTATTGCTCATGTAATTGACGATATTGCTCTGGCTCTATTTTCACATGAAACAGCACTGAAATTAAAAGTCGAACGAGATTTCAATCAGGAGATAATCGATACTATCCAGGCACTCTTGGTATCTATCAGCCCATGCGGCATGATTGTTTCTTTTAATAAAAGAGCTGAAGAATTAACGGGGTATAAGGAACATGATGTTCTTGGCAAGTATTGGGTTGATGTTCTGGTCAATCCACATAAACGAAAAGAATTTCAGAAATATTTTACCCAAATCCTCAAAATAACCCAGGCTGAAATCAATTTTAGGGCATCGTTGCTCGCCAAAGATGGTACAGAGCGACACATTATGTGGCATGGATCTATTCGACATGACATAGAAAAAAGTACGGTTGGCCTTGTTATGCTTGGAATCGATGAAACGGATAACCTGGCAGCAGGTAATCAAATCCATAAACTGACAGCTCAGTGGGAACAAATATTCAACGCAATTCAGGATCCAGTGCTGCTTGTATCCAATGACAACACAATTATTGATGCCAATCCGGCAACCTGTGCGACTGCAAAAAAAAAGCGGCACGAAGTGATTGGCAGGAACGTTTGTGACATTCTCCACCATGCTCATGGTGACAATAGTCAAGGCCCTCTGGAACCATTCATCGGTTCCAAGAGAACCCGAATTTTGGAGGCTGAACTGCAAGGCTTGCAGGGGAGATATATGATAACGATCAGTCCTCTGCTGGGGTCAGACGGAAAAACTAATGCAACACTGCTGATTGCTCGCAACCTCACCGAAGAGGAAGTCCTCAGAGCCGAAACTATGCGTGCGGCTCAGCTGGCAGCAATTGGAGAATTGGCGTCCGGAGTTGCTCATGAAATCAACAACCCGATAAACGGCATTATCAATTATGCTCAGATTATCCTTGATGAACCAGACGATCCGGATTCACAAGATAACCTCCAAAACATAATCAGTGAAGGCAAACGAATCGCCAGTATAGTGTCGAATCTACTCGATTTTGCTCGCCGAAGGGAAGAAGTCTTCACACCGGCCTACATTAAAAAAATTGTTTCAAGCAGCCTGCAGCTTGTTGCCCACCTCCTGGAAAAAGATGGTATTATCTGCTCAATTAATATTGCAGATTCGCTGCCGCCTCTATTCTGCAACGAACAGCAATTGCAGCAAGTTTTTCTGAACCTGATCAGCAACGCCCGCTATGCCCTGAATAAACGATATCCGCAGCCATGTCCAAATAAACAGTTGCATATTCTCGGTGATCTTTTTAATCAAAACAAGATACCTTCTATCAGGTTGACGTTTACGGATCACGGTGTTGGTATTTCGGCTGAGATTCATGAGAAAATATTCGATCCGTTCTTCTCCACAAAACCAAAAGGGGAAGGAACCGGGCTCGGATTGAGTATCAGCCATGGATTGATAAGAGACCATGGAGGAACGATGAAAGTGCAAAGCAAATTAGGTGAATGGACTCAAGTTACAATTGAACTGCCGGTCAAACCATGATGAAAAACATAAAGAGAAAACAGCTCATGGCTGGTTCTCTGATACTTGTGGAATTTATAGTCTTCACTGGCCTGGTAACGCTGTTGCAAAGCCTCGGCAGATATGCAGAGAAGAGCAAATTTGTTATTCTCTGTATTCTAATAGCACTCTTGCTTGCGGCAGTGTGGTTTACCGCGCAGCGTTTGTTTCGACAAATTGAAGAGACCTTTGACAGCTTGACAGAAGACATCAACGTTAAAAAGAACACCATTGACACAGTTCAGACCCAATTTGAAGAGGCAATTGAAAAACGGGTCTACGAATTACAGGCAGTAAACGGAGCACTCAACAGGGAGATTGCCGAGCGAACCCAGGCGGAGGAAGAGATTCGTGAACTGCAAAAAAAGTTAAGCCTGATCCTTGACTCTGCCGGAGAAGGTATTTTTGGTCTTGATAACCACGGCAATGTGACTTTTATGAACCGGGCAGCTTCTCTCATGCTCGGTTGGGAGATAGATGAACTACTCGGGAAAAACCATCACAAACTGATCCATCACACCCATCCAGACGGCAGTGCCCATGCCGAGGAGGGCTGTCCCATCTACATGGCCTACCGTGATGGTCTGGTTCATTACAAATCAAATGATGTTTTCTGGTGTAAAGATGGGACAAGTTTTCCGATAGAATATACCAGCACTCCTATCAGAGACCGCGGAATGCTGACCGGCGCCGTCGTAGTTTTTAGAGATATGAATAATTACGTGTAATGTCGTGGAAATGAGTAATAACCTCAATGGTGGACCAATCAAGATGCAAAACTCAGAAACTGCCTCTACATCTATTCTGGTCGTTGACGATGAAACCAGCCTGCAAAATACGTTCAGAATTTTCCTGGAACGTGCCGGGTATGACACGGTGCTGGCTGTCGGTTCATTCGACGAAGCGGTTGCTGCAATATCATCCACAATTTTCGATCTCATTGTTACAGATATTGTCCTGGGACGTCACTCCGGCATAGATTTACTAAAAAAAGTCAGAGAGTTGGGGATTACCTGCCCGGTTGTAATCGTAACCGGTTATCCTCATGTCGATACCGCATCGGAGGCTGTGCGTCTCGGTGCTTTCGATTATATTCCCAAACCGGTTGAAAAAGAAACCCTTCTCAAAGCGGCTCGCCTGGCTATTACACAGTATCGCCTCGAGCAAGGAAAACAGGAAGCTGAACAAGCCAGGGAACGGTATCGCTACCTTCTGGAAATTATCTTCAAAAGCGTCTCTGACAGTATCATTTCCGTTGATAGAGACCATAATATTTTGCAAATGAATTTGGCCGCCACTCAATTTTTTCAAAAAACACATTCTGATCTACAGGAGGGCAGCAAGCTTGGAAATATGTGCCCAAACAGGGATCTCTGTCAAATCACCGACAACATCACGAAGGTCATGAAGAGCGGAATCGAGATAAAAGACCACCGGGTGGAATGTATCCTGGAAAGCCCCTGTAAATTATTGAGTATCTGTATTTCTCCTCTGGACGATGGTGCGGGTACTACCATAGGCGCTGTACTGGTGTTTAGAGATATGAGCTGGAAAATGAAGCCGCGCATACAGGGAAGAACACAATTTCACAAAATGATTGGCGCCAGCGCAGTGATGCAGAATATCTACATGATGATTGAGAACATCGGCAAAGTAGATACTTCCATATTGATAACTGGAGCCAGCGGCACAGGGAAGGAACTGGCAGTACATGCTCTTCATCAGGAAAGCAAACGGCGTGATCAGCCTCTTGTCATGATTGACTGCACGGCAATACCTGAAAATCTGCTTGAGAGCGAACTGTTCGGACATAAGAAGGGATCTTTTACCGGAGCCGATGAAAACAGGGGTGGAAGAATCCTCCAAGCAGACGGGGGCACCCTGTTCCTCGATGAAATTGGTAATATATCTGTGTCAGTGCAACTCCGGTTGCTCCGCTTTTTACAGGAAAAAACATTTTATCCTGTTGGCAGTGACAAAGCGATTCAGGTCGATGTCCGGGTCATTGCTGCGACCAATGTCCCACTCAAAGAAAAAGTTATTCAAGGCAGTTTTCGCGAAGATCTCTACTTCCGCCTGCGAATTATTGATATTCACCTACCTCTGCTGCGAGAACGTGAAGGCGATATTGTTCTGCTCGCCAATCATTTTCTCCGACATTTTACCGAAAAATTGGGGGAAAAATTCACTGGAATTTCAGAACAAGCATTGGCTCTTCTCTGTCAATACAGCTGGCCGGGTAATGTACGTGAACTCGAGCATGTCATAGAACGAGCCTGCGTGCTCTCCCAGGGTACAACCATTTTTACAGAAAATCTGCCGACTGAGATCGTGCTTCAATCCCACAAAATAGAGTCTCAGGCACGACCATTTATGGTCGAGGACAGGAAGGCAGACAGTGCTCTTGCTAATAATTCTTCACTTACTGAGGAGAAGCAGCGCCTAAAAGAGCAGATAGTGGAATCATTAAAAAAAGCAGGCGGAAACAAGGCCAAAGCTGCTCGTATGTTGAAAATTGATCGATCAACCCTGTATCGCAAAATGCATGAGCTCCATATAAACATGGATCTTTTTGGCAGCTGATCTCATCCTACACAACTGTTGCCACATATCTGCCACACATCCCACACAAGTGTTGTATTTCCTCATTCTCTTACGGTGATCGCACTCAAGTTCGTGCTCACAATTGTTCACCAAAGCTTGTCATCAAAATAACATATTCCACTCGCTCGCTATCCTTGCCAGCTACTGATAACTTCCAGTTTTTGCTTGTATAGCTGGCGTTTAAGCTTGAGAGCTTTAAATATACACAAAGCTAATCATCCTTTCCATCCCTCCCTGGAACCCGGTTTTTTTGCACTAAGGCAAAGAATATTCAGCCACAATCCGACTTGGCATTGCATATGCATCTTGGCTACTGAACTGGATAGGTACGAACAGTAATCAGGAGAGTGGAAAGGATGACCGGGTTTCAAGACCAGATAGTCAATACATTGTTTGCCAATGAACAGGCCTGCGTATCATATCTGTTCAAAAAGCGTTGGCCGTTGGGTTTCAGATGCCCCTTCTGCGGTAGGGAGCAGAGGGAGATGGCACCTGCTTATACAGTAGTCTGTCGATATTGCCGGAAGCAGACATCCATTACAGCTCATACCCTGATGCACGGAACTAAAAAGAATCTGGTCGCCTGGATGCAAATTTCCTGGCAGTTCTGTTTTCGAGACCAGGGACTCAGCGCACGAGAAGTCCAGCGTCTCATGAACCTTGCCAGCTATCAGACAGCCTGGCGATGGCTGCAGAAAATCAGGCATGGTGCTGCATTGGCAGAATCAAGCCCTATCGGCGGTAATGTTCTCTTTGACTATGGCTCCTTGTCTGCGTCTCAATTTCCTGAGCACATTGCCCCGGAAATCGCTATCGCTCTTGAACTTAACCATCACCAGGCAAATCAGGGCAGAGTTCGATTTGCGGTGCTTATTTCCCCCTCGCCCGATGCGATTGAGGTCGCCATCAGCAATCTGGTTTTTAAAAATTCAACGTTGCTAATCAGGGATCAGGAGTGGATATCAGATAGCCGTCTATCAGAAAAGTATATCCTTAAAAAAGCAAGCAGAGAGCAACTTATGCAGATACAAATCCTGATTCAGGAGACAAAAGACTGGCTACTTTCAATGTATCGAGGAGCAATCGATATACGGTACATGCAAACCTACCTGGAAGAATTCAGTTTTCGTCACAACACAGCTTCTTGGTCCGACCGTCTGTCTGTCTTTCATCACCTGATGACGGGACTCATTTCATCTACTGAAGATAGTCCCTTCAATGTGAAAACTAAAACGTCATCGAAAAGGAAATTCTCATGAAAAACAAGGTTCAGGCTGGATTACTGATGATTTTTCTGACATTTCTTGGCATTCTCGGATACAACGCCTGGCTTCGGGAGACGACACCTCCGGAGCGAACTTATAGCGGTTTCCTCTCCGATCTTAAGAGCGGCCACGTGGCTTCGGTTCATCTCCTGGGAACTGAAATTCGAGGCAAAGACACGTATGACAGGGACTTCATAACATTTTCCCCCGATATTCCAGCCCTCATGCCGCTGTTACTCTCAACGGATGTCATCATCAGCGCCGAAAAACCTACGACCCTGTTTGAGAGGATCATACGTATGGTTGTGCTCGTCATGGTAATGCTCGGCTTGTGGTTCGTATTTTCAAAGCGTCTGTCGAGCGGGAACCCGATTTGGAAGAAAAATCGGTTTCAGGCTACATTGACTCCGGGTGAAACTAAAACATTTGCAGATGTCGCCGGTATCGACGAGGCCAGAGCCGAACTTATTGAAATTGTAGATTTTTTACGTAACCACGAAAAATACAATTCCCTGGGCGGGCGCATCCCTAAGGGTGTGTTGCTGCAAGGTCCCCCGGGAACAGGAAAGACTCTTTTGGCCAGGGCTATCGCTGGAGAAGCTTCTGTTCCATTTTATTCAATGGGCGGTGCGGATTTCGTGGAAATGTTTGCCGGAGTTGGCGCCTCAAGGGTAAGAGAGCTGTTTAAAACAGCTAAAAAAAACGCTCCCTGCATCATTTTCATAGATGAAATAGATGCAATAGGCAGCAAAAGAAGCAATGGCAGCAGTGGCTCTCACGAAGAACGCGAACAAACCCTCAACGCCCTGCTGGTTGAAATGGATGGTTTCTCAAGCAACGAAACGATTATCGTCATCGGAGCGACTAACCGGCCAGACGTCCTCGACCCGGCCTTGTTGCGTCCAGGCAGGCTTGATCGGCAAGTAACAATTTCTCTTCCGAATCTACATGGCAGGATCAAGGTTCTCGAAGTTCACACCCGGCAAATCACCATGTCACCGGCAGTGAATTTGACAGCTATAGCCCAGGGAATTCCGGGGTTCAGTGGCGCAGACATTGGCAATCTCGTCAATGAAGCTGCCCTGACAGCCGCGCGGCATCAAAAACGGTTTGTGGAAATGATCGATTTTGAAGAAGCGAAAGACAAAATTGTTATGGGTCTGGAGCGGAAGAATGCGGCTATAAATGAAAAGGAGCGAAGAATAATTGCCTACCACGAGGCTGGTCATGCCATAGTCGCCAAGCTTTTGCCGGAATCAGATCAGCTGCATAAAATCACCATAATTCCGAGAGGCTCGGCACTAGGCCTTACCCAGCAGGTTCCTATTGGAGAACGATACACCTACTCCCTGGATTATCTTTTAAACCGGATCAAAATTCTGCTTGGCGGGAGAATAGCGGAAAAAATAGTTTTTAACCATCTTTCAACCGGGGCTGCTAACGATATTGCTTCAGCTACTGATTTTGCCGACAGACTTGTCTGTGAATGGGGTATGAGCAGCGTTATTGGATCCACTGTATACCATCGCCAGCGTGGAGGATTTCTTGGAAACACTCTAACGAGTGGACGATACAGCGAAGAAACAGCCCGGGAAATCGATCTTGAGGTTCGAAGGATCATTGATTTCTGTTACGCAGAGACGGAGAAACTGCTCCGGAATCATAATCGGTTCATCCATGAACTCGCTGAAATACTTCTTATAAACGAAACCATCGACGCGGAAGAAATTGATATTGTAATGCAATGTTACGAAAATAAAAAAAGTGGGCAAGACATCCCGGAAGATGGGGACATTTCCTGCACACTCAATAGTGATGCAGAAGAAACAGAGGAGACAAAAGGATGAAAGGGATTGGAAGAACTGCAATGATGTTTTTATTCACCCTGTGGGTGGTGAGTCCCGCACTAACGGTTACAGCCATGGATGTCGATGATGCTCCTGAAAGCGTGACCATTGATTATCTTCAAGAACTCTATGAGAAGGTGGAATTTGATCATACGATGCATACAGACATGTTTGGTTGTAATGCCTGTCATCACCACACAACCGGTGATAGTCCAGCCAACGATTCCTGTATCAGATGTCATGCTAACCCTGAACCTGCCGAAGACGTGTCCTGCTCCGGATGCCATGAAGAGAAACAGTCCGGAACAACGCTTAGCAGTGATAGCAACTATAACGTCTATCATATTGATAAACCGAGCCTGAAAGGCGCTCTGCATCTGCAATGTGTGGGGTGTCATCAATCCGAGAGCGGCCCTACCGGCTGCCTTGACTGCCATGGCTTCACTCCGGCTGGAGAGAAACGTTTTAAAATCAGAGAATAGAATGAATGGTAAAAGGAGAGGCTAATGTCAAATAAAATAACTCGAAGATCACTACTCAAAAGTGGCGTAGCCGGTTCAATAGCTGCCCTGCTGCTTCGCCCCAAACCCAGCAAAGCGCACCAGATAAAAACATATCAGAACTCCATGGGGGTGCTGGTCGATCTGACTCGCTGCGTCGGATGCAGGAGCTGCGAGGCCGCCTGTAATGCTGAACAGAACATGCCGGTGCCGGCCAAACCATTTACGGATCAGTCCGTTTTTGACGAGGGAGTGCATGGTCATAAAAGACGTACAGATGAAAACAGTTTAACCGTGGTTAACCGTTATGATGTCCCCGGTCTTGACCATCCGCTCTTTCGAAAGGTTCAGTGCAATCACTGCCAGGAACCCGCCTGTCTCACTTCTTGTTTTGTCGCGGCTTATACGAAAACACCCGAGGGAGCCGTCATCTATAACAAGGATGTCTGTGTCGGCTGCAGAACCTGTATGATTGCCTGTCCTTTTTATATCCCGACATTCAGATATTCAAGTGCATTTGATCCCAGTATTGTGAAGTGCATTTTCTGTTACGACACCAGGCTTAAACACGGGAGACCTCCAGCCTGCGTGGAAGCATGCCCTCAAGATGCTCTGACTTTTGGTAAACGTGAAGATATCATCAAGATCGGTCGGAGGAGAATAGAGGAAAACAAAGGCCAATATGAGGACCATATCTATGGTGAATATGAGGCCGGAGGGACATCATGGCTGTACCTGTCAAGTGTACCCTTCGAAAAAGTCGGCTTCGACACCTCAATTTCCGATGTTCCAATAATTGATCATGTAAAGAATTTTTTAGGCATCGTGCCAATGGTCCTCACTATCTGGCCGGCGCTTTTTACCGGTTTCCACCTGCTGGCAACCCGCAAAGAACGACGCGCAAAAGACAAAAGTACAAATGGGCAGGAGGTGGGATAATGAAAATGTTTGCTTCCCAAAATGAACATTTACCGGTCACTGGATCAAATAAAAAAGACGGCACCAGATGGGGTTTGAAAGAGCGACTACTACTTGGCCTCACCTTTGCTCAATACAGGCAACAATTTCAGCGGAACCCTGTAAACTGGATGCTGCTTCTAATTTTTATTGTAGGCGTCCCACTGCTCCTCCAGCGTTACATATTCGGCCTCGCTTCAGTAACCCATGGCTCTAACGATTATCCCTGGGGACTTATTCTCGGTTTTGGCCTTTTTGCCATGGTACCGTTATCTGCATCCGGGTTTCTCCTCGGTACCACGGTGAAACTCTTCGGTCGAGAAGATTTCCATCCTATCGAACGATTGGCGCTACTTAACGGGTTGCTCGGTTATTTTTTTGCCGTTGTTTATCTGGAGGTGGATCTCGGTATGCCGTGGCGGCTGCCGTATCCCATGGTCGTCTCCTACGGTACAGGAGCGGTACTTTTTCTTGTCGCCTGGCATGTCGCTACCTACCTCACTGTACAGATTGCCGAAGTACTGCCGGCTCTCTTTGAGTGGCTACATAAACCAAATTGGAAATATTACATCAAGCGAATCACCCTTGGACTGACTATAGCTGGTATTATCCTTTCTACCCTGCATCAGGGAGCGCTCGGTGCTCTTTTTACCTATGCTCCCACCAAAATACATCCTCTCTGGATATCCACGGAGTTTCAATGGATTCATTTTCTCTGTTCTGCTGTTTTTGCCGGGCTGTCCATGGTAATTGTCAGTTCAACACTGATTAATAAATACATGCATTGGCGCTGCGGTAAAGCCTTCAGGGAAAACCTCGACAAAATGACCCTTGGCATGGCTAAAGGGGCATCCTATGCGATGTTCACCTACCTGGTCATAAAACTGGTGGCAATAGCTCATGGAAGAGATTGGGAATATCTCCTTACCGGCTGGGGGCTCTACTATCTTCTAGAAATAGGTGTCGGGGTGGTTTTACCTATGATGATGTTTGCCAAAGGGGCACGTGACGGCTGGATCGGCTTGATCAGAGTCGCTGCCTTTATAGCGGTTATCGGAATAATCTGGAATCGTCTGAACACCTCTCTTGTCTGTTTCAACTGGCAAATGTATCAAGAAATACCACGCTGGAAGGAGGTCTGGCTGACAATGACCCTCTATGCACTGTACTTTATTACCTATCGATTTATAGTCTACCGGCTGCCGATTGTCTACGACTGGAAGGAATCTGAAGGACAATGAAGAGCGTAAGAACTAATACAGAGCCTGCACACATCATTACACGCTTTAGCAATGGCTGACATCATGAAAAAAGACGATAAAAATCCAGGGATTTTTGTGCGGCTGCCTTTGAAAAAACTCATTCAAATTGCTCTGCTGTCAGCAGTCTTCATACTGCTGGCCGTTTTCACCCTAGGCGTCCGGGAATGGTATATTCATGCTCATAACTTCAGACTCCTTGAAGAGAGCAGAATCATCAGGGCCCATTCTGGGGAGTTCAGTGAATTTATCATTGAACAGCTTCTCAGCAATCAGATTATCAATATGGAGGAAATGGAACGTGAGGCCTCTAAGATAGGAGAAAAAGGTTCAAATCTGGCTGCCCAGACCTTAATCCCGGAAGAGTTCAAATTATTGTTGGTCAGTCGTAACGATATGACGAAATTGATGGCCCGAGTACGGTTACTCTCAGCAGAATCTGATAAAGAGCAAAGACATCTGGCAATTTACCGAATGTTGCGTGACATCAACCACAGGATCGCAAAATTTGATGAGGGTTTCGACAGATACGTCCAGCAGCAATGGCAGGCTGTACAAAACCTTCTTCGTGGCCTACTCGCACTGGCAACGATGTTTTTGACAATGTTGCTCCTTTTCCTGCATGTTTGCGTAACCCGACCTTTTTTTGAGCTGATCAGTGATATCAGAGAAGCTCTTGGTAAAAAAGGTTCAGATCATAAGACTATCGATTCAATTCTCGCAATAACAGACCTCGGCCAGAGGTTTCGCAACGAACTCACTGCCTGTGTTCTTTATAAAAACATCCTCAAAACAATACCTGATTCTGATCCAACTGCATGCAATCAGAATCAAACGGGAGGAATGGTCTGGAAACTTGCTGCTCATCTGCTGCAGCAACATCCACGCTACAAACAGGTATCACTATCTTTTTTTAATGATGGTGAAAAGAGTAAAAATATACCAGATTATCTGCGTGAAGAAGTAAAGAGTCGGGGAGTTCTTGTCTTTCGTGAAACAGATGATCTGACGTTCTCACGGATCAGAAAAAGTTTTCTCTATTCCGGCGAAATACAGGCGGGAATCTGTTTCTCCATATCTTCTGCTTCCGGCCTATTCGGTATAGTAACTATCCTCAGTGATGACCCCGAATCATTTTCTGACCAGGAAATGGAGGCGCTGAGTACTTTGCTTCGATTTCTCGAGTGTATCGATTCCTATAATGCTATGGAAAACAGCGGTGAAATTGGACTGGGACTTGAGGAACTCCGAGTAACGAGCCTCTCCCTGTTGAGTGAGCTACCACCGTATCGAGGATGTCATGAGATCATGAATCATGCCAACGGCATCATCAACTGCGCTCAAATTTTGCGAGATCAGGAAACTAACCTCGATCTACAGGAAGGTGAAAACCATAAGGTTGTGACGGATCTTTGGGAAAGTGGACAAAAGATTGCAGCTACGGTTAACCGCCTTAGGTCGCTGCAGCAATTGTACTCTAATCCTGCTGCCACTGTAAAAGATGCGATCACACTTCTGGTTTCCTGGCTTGAACTGCAGTTCCCTGAAATTTCTCAAATCCTGGAGTCAAATACTCTACTCCCGCTTCCCCCCGTCAATATTCCCGGAAGAGACCTTTTTCTCGCCATGGCCCTCCAGGCAGAACAAGTTATCCCCCAGCCTGGTCGTGATATTGGATCCTGCATATTCAGCAAAGTGCACATTGAAGCAGACATACAATCAGAAGCAGAAGTAATCATAAAAATGATCTTACGGCCAAAACCAGGGAAATTGTCCGCTTCTGGCCGGGATGCAGCAACACATATGCGCGAGCGTATCTGTAAAGAGTTATTACGCGGCTATAACAGCGAGTTTGAAGTCTCAAGGACAGAAGATCAAAAACTCACCTATCGGTTCATACTCAGACAAGCTGACAGATAGCATTTTCAGGATGCCGTACTTGAGAATGCTGCTGTGTCAGTGATTGTTTTGAGGAAGCTCTTCATGCACGAAGCCCCATTCCGAAAATAGTTCTCCTTGGTCCCTATCCACAACAATATACAACAGTAGTGTATAAGTGTTGCATAGCATTCCCTCCTTTATGCAACACTTATGATCGCGCTACCACCTTTTCCTCTTCTCATGATCAACCCAAAAAACATATTAAAATAATATTATCAGAAGGTTAATCAATAATTTTTTTTCTGGCACATGGCCTGCAACTACAAAGACAAACAAGGAGCAACTGATCACACCAATCAATTCACAGACCAGGAGGACATTATGAAATCCAAAACCGTCATAAACGAAAATGTCACTGTAGATGTAACTGAAGAAATAATGGGTTTTGGCCTTAAGGTTGGCGCTGTGTTGAGCGCACTGATTGGAATCTGGGGACTTGCCTGCTTGCTTGCCGGACTGGTAAATTTCGGACCTCTCGAAATGATAAAAGGATGGTTTACTGCAATCACCGGTTTCTAATAGAGACAATATTAACTGCCTGTTTGTGATTGACCCCTATCGATTCGAGACGGAATAAAGGCTACCTCGAACGTCTCACCTAAGGCATCAAAGGAGAAAAACATGACTGGAAAAAAAATGAAGATGTTTGGAATAGTAATAGCTGGAACAGGAATCACCTTTGGTGTATGGGCAGTTGCCGCTTTGATCAGTGGCCTCTACCAGGCCAATTGGCAGGTGACTGAATTGGCACGGCAATATCTGGTTGCCAGTGGCATGATCAAACCTATACACACTCTGGTTGATTTTTATACCCAGATCAAGGGAGTTGAATACATTATATGCGTAGCGTTCTTCGTAGCGTTCCCTCTTTTTTACCGTTATGTAAACAAGGAGAAGAAAGCACTCAAAGTGAGCAGCGTATCATAACATCATAACCCTTTCAGCAGACAATGAGCAGAGACAATGTATCAGTGAATTTCATTCCTGTATCTGTATAGAATGAATGAAATTCACAGGAGAGCATACTAATATGAAAGCAGATACCCGTGTCGTCGGTGGAAGTCCAGGCCCAGCTGGTATCAGTACTGCCTTAACCGTAAAAAGTGTCTATCCTGACAAATCAATCTGCACACAAATAGCAGTGTGGCTTCTATCGACGGTAAACAAAGCGTAAATTCCGTGATCCTGGGCAGAGGAGAGGAGCTTACCGTTGATCTGGAGCTAATAAGTATCGGCGACAACGGTGCATCGTCCATTGATCAATGCAGCAAACCAAGCCTTGGCTAAACTGCGTACGAATATTCAACATGAATGAAGTGATATGAAGATAGTTCTCAACCTTATTTGCGGGTTTCGATAAAATGGGCCGCGGCCAGAGCCGCCGTACAGCGGTCTGCTGCAGCAAGAACTATCTGGTTGGCGTATGTTTGTCGTAAATCACCTATCACGAAAATACCTGGTATCGTTGTTTCGCATTTTTCATCTGTGATGACATAACCCGTTTTATTCATTTTAACTCCCGCCAGCTCCGCTGCTCGGCGGCATCAAACGGGGGACATCCATTATGCGCATTCCTGTTTCAGGTAGGCGTTATCCGGATGAACCAAAATACATGCTCCACGAAAGCGATTTTGGCCTCAGCAGCAACGGGATACTCAGACTGATTCAGGCAGATAAGGGGTCAGATCTTTAACATACCGGGTTAACACCTTGAAATTATTTTTGTTAAGGGCAACAACAGCTTTGGGACCGTCCTCTCCAGCTAATCTGAGGACCAGCTGGTGAATTCCTGGATGTTTGCGAACCGGCCAGGCAAAAAGGCTCTGGATATTGATGCTATGATCCTTTAGAACGGCTGTGACTTCGGCCAGCTTGCCAATGCGATCATCCACCAGAACGCTGATTCTCACCGACTCTTCGCTCATGCCAATAGCTTCAAGAAGGACGCCCATTACATCCGTGCTGGTGATGATGCCAACTAACTCACCCTGCTCCATGACCGGCAGTGAGTTGATATTGTTGGTCTGCATGATATACGCTGCCCGCTCAATCGTGGTATCCGGTGTCACGGTAACAACGGTTTTGACCATGATCATTTTCACCAGGATCTTCTCAAGGAGATAACCGAGCTCATTTTTGCTCAATGATGTTGCAGGTGATGCCCAGTATTGTTTCAGGTCGCGGTCTGATAAGATCCCGACCAGTTTTCCGCGGTCATTAACCACAAGAAGGTGATCTATATTTTTTCTTTCAATAAGGTCTCTTGCCTCCACCAGACTTGCATCAGGAGTGATGGTGACAAGATTGGTGTGCATGATTCTGCCGATATACATAACGTTCCTCCTTTAATGTGAAAGCATGAAAATGAAACCAATACTGTATCGACTCATAACTATACGGCAAGTGATCGCGGATTGAAACTCAATTGTCAGGTAACATTGTACAATTAATGGAAAATGGTTCAGAATACTGATTTTATGAACCAATCTGCTAAATGCGCGTAGCCGGGAGAGGTGCGGCAGAAAAAATGCTTGCCTGAGATGCTGATTTAGGAGTAATGTCATCTGTTATCTTAAAAGCGGCCACAACACGGCTAAATATTGCAACCCGCGGTTTTTCCGCGGAAAGAAATGACAGCAGGGAATATGACAGCTAAATTAAATGAGAACACCTTTTGGATGTCCGGCAATGAGGCGATTGCCCTGGGCGCATATGAAGCCGGAGTATCTGTTGCTTCAGGATACCCAGGTACACCTTCAACAGAAATTATGGAGAACCTTGCTTCCTATGACGGGGTTTATACCGAATGGGCCCCAAATGAAAAAGTTGGGCTTGAAGTGGCCATCGGGGCATCATTTGCCGGGGCACGGGCATTAGCAACGATGAAACATGTTGGTTTGAATGTTGCTGCAGATCCTCTCTTTACCGCTTCATATACCGGAGGGCGTGGAGGGCTCGTCATCCTCACCGCAGATGATCCCGATATGCACTCCTCTCAGAATGAACAGGACAACAGGAACTATGCACTGGCAGCCAAAATACCAATGCTGGAACCGTCTGACCCGGCAGAAGCCAAGGAGTTCTTGAAGATAGCCTTTGACCTCAGTGAAGAACTCGATACGCCGGTACTGGTGAGAATCACTACCAGAATCGCCCATGTGAAAGGTGTCGTGGAGAAAGGTGAGCGGTTCAAGGCCGCCGATTCGCTTGAAATTGAAAAACATCCGGAAAAATTCGTGATGCTGCCGGCAATGGCTCGCAGGCGCAGAGTGTTTGTCGAGGAGCGCATGGCACGCTGTGCTGATCTGGCTGAAACCAGTGACCTGAACGTGGTTGAGAATGGCGATACACAGCGCGGTTTCATTACCTCTGGTGTCTCCTATTTATATGTGAAAGAGGCCTTTCCTGATGCTACCGTATTAAAACTTGGTATGTGCTGGCCACTACCTGAAAAGAAGATCAGGGCCTTTGCCGCATCTGTTGAGTCGTTGTACGTGGTGGAAGAGCTTGATCCCTTTTTAGAAACACGGCTAAAAGCCTGGGGTATTGACTGCCACGGAAAAGATTATATCCCAGCCATAGGAGAACTCAATACCGCAATCGTCCGCGACAGCATTGATCCGGCCCGAATGAAAAAAGACCTTTTTGAACCGGTTGAGCTGCCAATGAGACCACCGAATATGTGTGCAGGCTGTCCTCATCGGGGTATCTTTTTTAACCTTTCCAGAATGAAGCTTTTTGTATCCGGAGATATTGGCTGCTATACGCTTGGGTTCCTGCCGCCGCTTAATGCAATGGATTCAACGGTATGCATGGGTGCGTCGATACCAATGGCCCATGGAATGGTCAAAGCGCTCGGAGAAGGGTCTCATGACAAGGTAGTTTCAGTAATCGGTGATTCGACCTTTGTCCATTCAGGTATAACCGGCCTTATTAACTCGGTTTATAACAAATCTGCGGCAACCCTGATAATTCTTGATAACCGCATAACCGCAATGACCGGTCAGCAGCCCAACCCTGCTTCTGGTAACAATATTCGGGGGGAAGTCGCCCAGGCCCTCGATCTGGAAGCCCTGTGCCGGGCTGTTGGGGTTAAGCATGTACGGGTCGTAAATCCTCATGAAGTACCGGAATGCCGAAAGGTCATCAAGGAAGAGGTGGAACGCGATGAGATGTCGGTCATCATTTCTGTTGCTCCTTGTGTGCTGCTGCCTGAGATGAAACTGCGAAAGCCTGTCTCCTATTTTACCAATATCGACAATTGTGTCGGCTGTACGTCCTGTATCAGACTCGGATGCCCGGCAATCAGCTGGACACCCTTTGCAGAAGGTGAAGCTGAAGCAAAAGGATACAAAAAAAACCAGAAGGGATATTCCAGGATAGATGAGGTGCTGTGCAATGATTGCGGGCAGTGCGCCTCTCTGTGTAAATTTAATGCAATTACCAGGGGGGAAGGAAAATAATGAGTGATTTAAAGAATATCCTTTTTTCAGGTGTTGGTGGCCAGGGTATCCTGCTTGCCAGTGAGTTGACCGCCGCCAGCCTGCTCTCGGCCGGATATGATGTGAAAAAAAGTGAAGTTCACGGAATGGCACAGCGGGGTGGTTCTGTAACGGCTCAGCTACGTTACGGGACAAAAGTTTATTCACCCCTGATCGACCCTGGCTGTGCTGATATCCAGATGGCTTTTGAAGAGATGGAGGCTGTCAGGTATCTGCCATACCTGCATCAGGGCAGCATTGTTATCGTCAACACCCAGCATATCCTGCCCCCATCGGTGGCAACCGGCAAGGCAACATACCCGGAGAAAGTACTGGATGAGCTGGTTAAAAGAAACATCCAGGTCATCGCTGTTGACGCCTTTTCCATTGCCAAGGAAGCGGGTGAGGTTCGCACGGCAAACGTTGCCCTGGTTGGTGCGCTGTCGGTACACCTGCCTGTTGATGAAGCTGTTTTTGAAAAGATAATTGAAGCGCGGGTTCCTGAGCGTTTCCGGGCAGAGAATATGAAAGCCTTTGCTGCCGGAAGAGAGGCTGGCAATAAATAGAATTACCCAGGGAGAAGAGCGGATGAGTACGATCTATTGGGAAGAAGAAATAGAAACGATGCCACGAGTCGGCCTGGAGTCTGTTCAGCTGATACGGCTGCAGAAACTGATTTCTCGGGTCTACAAAACAGTCGAACCATACCGGCAAAAGATGGAGGCTGCTGGAGTCAGACCCGAGGACATTAAAAGTTTGACTGATTTGCAGAAACTGCCGTTCACCATAAAAGATGATCTCCGGGATAATTATCCGTTTGGCATGTTTGCCGTTCCGCTTAATGATGTGGTACGGGTACATGCCTCATCCGGGACAACCGGAAAATCGACCGTTGTCGGCTATACCCAGAAAGATATCGGCACCTGGGCGGGCTTGATGGCCCGGGCGCTGTCATGCGGCGGTGCAACCCGTGGGGACATGGTGCATAATGCCTATGGGTACGGTCTCTTTACCGGAGGGCTGGGGGCTCACTACGGTGCCGAAAAACTTGGAGCCACCGTCATTCCGGTATCGGGCGGCAATACCAAACGACAGATTACCATCATGCAGGATTTTGGTTCTACGGTTCTGCTGTCGACCCCATCTTACGCTTTAAATCTGGCAGAGACCATGGAGAGTCTGGGAGTTGCCCCTGAGAGCCTGTCGCTGCGAGTGGGAATTTTCGGTGCCGAACCCTGGAGTGAAAATATGCGGGAAGAGGTTGAGCGCAAGCTGAACCTGAAGGCGATTGATATATATGGTCTTTCTGAGGTTATCGGGCCTGGTGTTGCCATGGAATGTTTAAAGAGTTCCGGGGGAATGCATATCTTTGAGGACCATTTCCTGCCTGAGATTATTGATCCTGACAGCGGAGAAGCGTTGCCGCCTGGAGAAAAAGGCGAGCTGGTTTTTACCACCCTGACAAAAGAAGCCTTTCCTGTGATCCGCTATCGAACCAAGGATATTGCCAGCCTCCATTATGAAACATGTGGGTGCGGCAGGACGCTTGTTCGAATGGGAAAAGTGACCGGCCGTACAGACGATATGCTGATAATCAGGGGGGTAAATGTCTTCCCATCACAGATTGAGCATGTGTTGATGGGGGTTGAAGGTGTCGAGCCTCATTACCAGATTATTGTCGAGCGTGAGGGATCGTTAGATGTTATGTCCGTTGAGGTAGAGGTGAGCGATTCAATTTTCTCTGACGAGATTAAGAAACTGGAGCAGTTAACGAAACGACTCACCAGAGATATCAAAGATATACTCGGTGTTACCTGTAAAGTGAAGCTGGTCAATCCCCGCTCCATTCAGAGAAGCGAAGGAAAGGCCCAACGGGTTATTGATAATCGTAAAATTTAGGTTAGGGAGGAGGACATGCGCGTAGAACAAATCGCAGTATTTCTGGAGAACAAGTCCGGACGGTTGGCCGAAATAACCACAATTCTTGCCGATAACAATATCAATATTCGGGCCCTTTCCGTTGCCGATACGGCTGATTTCGGTATCCTTCGTCTGATCGTTGACCAGGTTGCCGAAGCGGAGAAAGCTTTGAGAGCTAACGGATTTACCGTTGGCAAGACAACGGTTATTGCCGTTGAAGTTCCGGACAGAACAGGTGGGCTGGCGACGGTTCTCAAATGTATCGAAAAACAGGAGCTGAACGTTGAATATATGTATGCCTTTGTCAACAAGACTGGTGAGAATGCGGTCCTGATCTTTCGATTTGATGAGATGGATCGGGCCATAACCGCTCTTCAGGAAGATGGATTTACCATCCTGGAGAGTAAGCAGATCTACAGTCTGTAATTTGGATGCTATGCAGTATTGAGCTTGTCACAGGGAGAAGTAAAAAAAATGGTCTGGGATGAAAACGAGAATATGGCCAGGGCGGATCTGGAACAATTGCAGATGGAACGGCTCCAGTCGACCCTCTATCGGGTAATGACCCATGTACCGTTTTACCGGAACAAGTATTCAGATCTGAAAATTGATGCTGAGTCTTTCACCTCGCTTGATGATCTCAGCAAACTGCCGTTTACCACCAAGCAGGATCTTCGCAATAATTATCCCTATGGTATGTTTGCCGTGCCATTGAGAGATGTTGTCAGAATTCATTCATCCTCTGGAACCACTGGAATGGCGACTGTTGTCGGTTATACCAGGAAGGACATAGACACCTGGTCAAACCTGGTGGCCCGCATTTTGACCGCAGCAGGTGTTGGCAAGGAGGACGTCATCCAGATTGCCTTTGGCTACGGTCTTTTTACCGGTGGTTTCGGGTTGCATTACGGTGCTGAAAAACTGGGAGCGTCTGTTATACCGATTTCGGCCGGAAATACCAGGCGACAGATCCAGATAATGCAGGACTTCAAGACCTCGGCGCTTGTCTGCACCCCGTCTTACGCCCTGAAAATAGCCGATGTAATGATGGATCTTGGAATAAATCCCAATGGACTTTCTCTGAAGTACGGTCTTTTCGGTGCCGAGCCGTGGTCCGAGAAGATGAGAGAGGAAATAAGTGAGCGCCTTGGCATCGTCGCCACTGATAATTACGGACTGTCAGAAGTTATGGGGCCTGGTGTTGCCGGAGAGTGCCAGGAGTGTAATGGCCTTCACGTTAATGAAGATCATTTCCTGGTGGAAGTTCTTGACCCCGAGACACTGGAGCCTGTGTTACCTGGTGAAGTCGGTGAGCTGGTTATTACCACTCTGACAAAAGAAGCCTTCCCGGTGATACGATACAGAACCCGCGATCTGACCCGGATGATCACCGTACCGTGTCCATGTGGCAGGACGCTTCACCGTATCCAGCGCATTATGGGTCGAACCGACGATATGCTGATCATCAAGGGCGTCAATGTCTTTCCCACCCAGATTGAGGCAGTTCTTTTTGATATTGAAGGAACACAGCCCCATTATAATCTGGTTGTGGAGCGAGAACACAACGAGGACAAGGTTACGGTCCTGGTGGAAGTGGTCGAATCGATATTTTTTGATCAGATGAAAAAACAGCGAACCATGGTGGACACCATCAAGAAGCGACTGGCTGCAGAACTTGGTGTCGGTGTCAATGTCAAGCTGGTAGAAGAGAGAAGTCTTGAACGATACAACGGTAAGAGCAGCCGGGTCATTGACAAACGGGAATTGTAATTTATGCGCAGTCTTAACAGGTCGTCCGATGGCTTGAGGCCATTTTCTATTGAGCGTGATATTCAGCCTCAGGCAGGGGCTTCACTTCTAATAAAAACCGGAAACACCCAGGTGATCTGCGGGGTGAGTATCGAAGAGGGAGTGCCTCCTTTTCTGGAAGGCAAAGGTCAGGGCTGGATAACTGCCGAGTACGGAATGCTGCCCTGTGCGACATCTTCCCGGTATCGCCGGGAAACGGGCGGCAGAGCAGCAAGAAGCCTGGAAATACAGCGGCTGATCGGGCGCAGCTTGAGGATGATGGTTGACCTGAATGCGCTGGGACCATATACACTGCGTATTGATTGCGATGTCTTGAATGCGGATGGCGGGACCAGAACGGCAGCGATAACAGGTGCTGCTCTGGCTGTAAGAGATGCTGTTCACAGGATGAAGGAAGAGGGGAAGCTTGCAGCGCTGCCAGAGATTCTGCCGCTTGCAGCTGTGTCTGTTGGTATTAATAACGGGCACGTCTTACTTGATCTTGATTACTCGGAAGACTCTCGGGCAGATGCGGACAGTAATTTTGTTATGGATAGTCATCAAAGGTGGATAGAAATCCAGGCAACTGCAGAAGGTGTACCGATAAACGACCAACAGTTTGAGGAGATGAAAGCCTTTGCCCGAAAAGGTATCAGCGAATTACTGAGTATGTGGCCTTGCTGAGTGCAAGGCTTTGAGTCCTGAAAAAATGAGTGTGATTCGTGGTACAAAAGAATGGGCTGTTGCGGAGATTAATTGCTGCATTGGCTGTCCTTACGAGTGTCGCTACTGTTATGCCCGAACGAAAGCCCTAAAAGAGAATGTTATAGCCTCTGCTGCCGACTGGGCAAGAGTCAGGATCGCAGAAAAAGAACTCACCAGGGAATATCCTCTTTTCCCCGGTCAGGTAATGTTTCCGACGTCTCATGATATTGTACATGAAAACCTGGATGGTTGTCTTTCTGTTATGTGCCGTCTGCTGACAAAAGGAAATCAGCTGCTGATTGTATCGAAGCCTGTCCCGGAGATCATTGCATCTATTTGTGACGAATTTATAAAGTGGAAACAGCAGATACTTTTTCGTTTTACAATAACAGCACGTGACCAGGAGATTCTTGCTTTCTGGGAGCCGGGCGCCCCTGGTTATGATCAGCGCAGAGAATCCCTTGAGCTCGCTGCAGAACGTGGCTTTGCAACATCTGTCAGTATAGAACCGATGCTCGATGTTGATGATATATTCGGGCTTGTAGAGGATCTGTCGCCATGGGTCAGCCATTCAATATGGGTTGGACTGATGAACAAAATATCAGAGCGGGTGACGGCCGATTCACCAATAGCCAGGCAGGAAGTGGCACGAATTGAAGCAGGTCAGACCCATGAGAAGATACACTATATCTATGGGCGGCTGAAGAATAATCCATTGCTTCGCTGGAAAGAATCAATTAAGAAAATTGTTGGGTTACCGGAATCAGCGCTTCCCGGTCTGGATATATAGCAATCCGGGTGAAGAGTAAATCAGAGTGAGTTACGGGTAATAATTTAAGAGAGGTTGAGGAAGATAGATGGAAGATGTAAAGCGGGTTGATAGAGAAATTTTTGACTTGATTAAACAGGAAGAACAGCGCCAGTCAGACAAAGTCCGTCTGATTGCCTCAGAGAATTATGTCTCGGCAGCTATTCTGCAGGCCACTGGTTCGATCCTGACCAATAAATATTCGGAAGGGTATGTTGGTAGAAGGTATTATGAAGGTCAACAGGTCATTGATCAGGTTGAAAGTTTAGCGATTCAACGGGCCAAAGATCTTTTTGGAGCAGACCATGTGAATGTGCAGCCATACTCAGGTTCTCCTGCCAACCTGGCGGTCTATCTTGCCTTTCTTTCGCCAGGCGACACCATTCTCGGTATGGCACTGCCACATGGCGGTCATTTGACGCATGGTGCCCGTGTCAGTATTTCCGGAAAGTATTTTAAGGCAGAATCCTACGGTTTAAATGCGGAGACCGGGCTGCTTGATTATGACTCCGTCAGACAAAAGGCTCATGAGTACACCCCTAAGATTATTATTGCCGGGCATTCCGCCTACCCTCGTTTCATTGATTTTGAAATCTTTCGCACTATTGCCGACGAAGTGGGTGCCCTGCTGTTGGTTGATATGGCCCATTTTGCCGGACTTGTTGCCGGCGGTGTTCATCCCTCACCTGTTCCTCATGCCGATATTGTAACAACGACGACCCACAAATCTCTACGTGGACCCCGTGGAGCACTGATCATGTGCCGTCAGCAGTATGGTGCAGCTATCGATAAGGCCGTTTTTCCGGGAATTCAGGGCGGCCCTCATAACCATACGACTGCAGCGATGGCAATTGCCTTCAAAGAGGCGCAAAGTGATGAGTTTAAGGAGTATACCAGACAGATCGTTACAAATGCTTCGGTCCTTGCTGATACGTTGAATAAGTGGAACTTTGATCTTGTTACCGGTGGCACAGATAACCACCTGTTGCTTGTTGATCTGACCAGTAAGGGGGTGACCGGTAAGAAGGTTGCCAAAGCGCTTGATTTAGCCGGATTGGTCGTCAATTATAATTCAGTGCCGTTTGATACGCGGAAACCGTTCGATCCAAGTGGCATACGTATGGGTACGTCAGCGGTGACATCACGAGGTTTCAAGGAGCGTGAAATGATTCAGGTGGGAGAATGGATCAACGCGGTTGTCTCCGAGCCTGAAAACGAAAGGCTGATCGGGGAAATTGCTGGTGACGTCGCCTCTTTCTGTAAAGACTATCCTGCCCCCGGACTAAGCTAGCCTGCTCTGCCTGTTGCCGAGGGCGTCGAAAAGGGACTGAAAAACCTTAGAACGGTGATGAGCTTTTCAGATTATGGATGAGGATGAAAGCCAGTGCAGCCCGCTCATTTCGGCTTAAATCTGACTCAATTTTTTCCAGGTGGGCCTTGATTACCGGGGAAGATTCCGGGTCATCTTCTACAAGTCGGTGGGCCTCAGCCATCTGCTGCTCATTTATGCAGTGAACCGATTTTCCCCCTAGCAGTGGTATTGTCTCAATTGCCACAGCCCAGTCCTCCGTTTGTCAGTTCCGGAAAACCTGATAGGGCGAAGCTGGCGCCACACCCGCATGATGACTCACTGATATCATTGTTAAACCGAAAACCGGCTGAGATGAGATCGTCCGAATAATCAATTGTCAATCCGTAAAGGTAGGGCTGACTTTCATTATTAGTGACGATGGGAATATCCTCAATTTTAAAGACAACTTTTTCTCCAGCCTGCATTGTTGAATCAATCTCTGCATCATATGTCATACCGGCACAGCCACCAGATTTGACAAGGACACGAACGAATTTTTCATCGCCGGCGCCATATTGCCTCAGTTTGCCCAGTGCTGTGGTCGTGAACGTGATCATCTATTACTTACTCCAAATATTATTTTTTATTTCTATTTAATTTCATAGGCAATGGTAGTGCATTGCCACTATACAATAGGCTCGTTTCTGAAAAGAAAAAGGGTGAAAAAAATTTAAAGACCAGTCAACATGAGGCCTGATGGCAAATGGAGAACACAACGATGTAAAACAGGATACAGTCAGGTACTCGAATAAACAGTAATTTATCTTTTTCCAAAACAAGCTTCGCGCATCGTTTTGATTGTAATGACCTTTAAAAGTCGTTTACAGGGCTGATAAAAATAATGCAAAAAATAGTTAAAAACATTCTTACCTCGCGTGTTTATGAGGTTGCTGTCGAAACTCCACTTGAGGATGCTGTAACCTTGTCGGCTCAGTTAGCAAATCAGATACGTCTTAAACGCGAGGATAAACAGCCGGTATTTTCCTTCAAGATCCGTGGAGCCTACAACCGCATAGTCCATCTTGCAGTTGAAGAGCGTAAGCGCGGTGTAATTGCAGCATCAGCTGGAAACCACGCCCAGGGCGTTGCTTTTGCGGGACAAAAATTATCGATACGAACACTCATTGTAATGCCGGTTACGACGCCGACAATCAAGATTGATGCGGTAAAGGGATTTGGCGGTGAAGTCGTCCTTCATGGAGACAACTACTCTGAAGCAGCAGATCATGCGCTGCAGCTGGCATCATCAAACGGCATGGTTTTTATCCATCCGTTTGATGACGAGCTGGTAATCGCAGGACAGGGAACGGTGGCAGACGAAATTCTGAGACAAAATCAGGGACGCCTCGATGCTGTCTTTGTGCCGATTGGCGGTGGTGGATTGATCAGTGGTATGGCCGCCTATATCAAGGCGCTTCGACCCGATGTCAAAGTTATTGGTGTTGAGCCCAGAGACAGTGACAGTATGGCCCAGTCGCTTGCTGCGGGGAAGCGGGTTACCCTGCAGCATGTTGGCGCCTTTGCTGATGGTGTGGCGGTAAAAAAGGTTGGAAAGCTGACATTTGATCTGTGCAGAAAATATGTGGATGAAGTCATCATAGTCAATAACGATGAGCTCTGCGGAGGTATTAAGGCAGTCTACCAGTCAACTCGATCCATCGTTGAGCCGGCCGGCGGTCTGGCAATGGCCGGACTGTTGAAATACATTTACAGGAGCAACTGTACGGGTGAAACGCTCATTGCGGTAAATTCGGGCGCCAACATGAACTTTGAGCGGCTCAGGTATGTTGCGGATCGGACCAGAATTGGCGAGAAGCAGGAGGCCTTGTTTGCGGTTACCATCCCGGAACAACCCGGGAGTCTGAAAACCTTTTGCCATGATTTTATCGTTGATAGAAACATAACCGAGTTTAACTACCGGCTTTCCACCAGAGACCAGGCACACATCTTTGTGGGCATTACAGTCAGGAACGAAGATGATCGCCGTCATTTCCATGATCGTTTGATACAGGGAGGCTACCAGTCCATTGATTTAACCGACGATGAGCTCGCCAAAACGCACATCCGCTACATGGTGGGCGGCAGGTCGACAATTGTAAAACGCGAGCGGCTCTTTCGCTTCTGGTTTCCCGAGCGGCCTGGAGCCCTGCTAGGTTTCCTGGATGCCACAAGGGGTAAACGCAATATCTCACTGTTTCATTATCGTGCCCAGGGCGGGGATTACGGTCGGGTCCTTGTTGGCCTGGAAGTACCAGATGGTGATGAACAGGAATTGAACCGTCGATTGAAAGAGCTGGGGTATCGTTATATTGAAGAGACCATGAACCCCGCTTATAAATTATTTCTTTAATATCATACTGGCAGGAGATAGATATTATTTATGGAGCAGTCACAGCGGCCAGGACGACAGTAATGTTATCTGTACCGCCGGCTCCGTTGGCCAGGTTTATCAGCACAGAGACTTGTTGATCCAGTGACATCTCTGATACCAGGATTTGCTGAATCTGGTTTTCCGGCAGCATGGTGTAGAGTCCGTCTGTGCAGAGCATGAACATGTCCTCTGGCTGAACGTCTCCTTCGATGATATCGATTTCCAGTGAATCAGAAACCCCGACCGCCTGCAGGATGACGCTTCTCATTTTGTGGGTACATGCCTGGTCCGGTGTCAGCAGGCCCATATCAATCTGCTGTTGGACAAAAGAGTGGTCAGTGGTCAATTGTTCCAGCACCTTATTGCGTAATCGATAGGTTCGGCTGTCTCCCACATGTCCAAGAGTAAAACGCTGTTCATTGATAATTAGAAGATTTGCCGTACATCCCATTCCTTCCAGTTGAGGTGCTCTTTTTACCCGATCCCGAATTTCCAGGTGTGCTTTGTCAAAACACTTTTTTATGAGAGCAGACATGTCGTCGGAGACAGTGGTCATCTGCTCTGAGAATTCTCCTGCAGTAACGGATTGAAAAATGTCACTGGCGACGTTGCCTGCCGCCTGTCCCCCCATACCGTCGGCGACCATGAATAATGCGATTTCCTGATTTACCAGAAAGGTATCTTCGTTAAACGGGCGTTTCAGGCCGGGATCAGTTTTTCCGGAGGATATGATATTGATAACATTCTCCCTGAAAATAGAGGCAATTTCTAAAGCTTGACTGATGGTTTATATGGCTCTGGAAATAGTAATGAAAAAGTGGAAACCAGGCAACTGATTTTGCGCAACCGTTACCTGATTTCATCAGCCTGTATGGTCACCTGCAGCGATCGCCAGATGAGGTTATGGATAATTGATAACCGGTCAACTTTCACCCAAATGCCTTATTATTGCCAAAAGAATTGCCTATGTTGATTATTTATGTTAAGTGAAACCCAGTGTCTAGCTAATTTGTTTAGGTTAGCCTCCTGGTTTAGCTGAGATTAGAACCCATCCACCCAATGAATTTTGATGAGAGGAGATTTATTATGAAGAAGTTGCTTTTATTGGCGCTATTGATCACCGTATGTCTGCCAGGATTTATTTCCGCTGCAGAAAAGAAAGATCCACTTGCTGCGTGGAAGCCAAAATTTGATCCGAGCGGTGCTGAATTTACCTATCTTCTGTCCAATGTTTCTCATCCGGTGATTGAAGGCGTTGCTGCGGGATACCGAATCCGAGATAAGGTTTGGGAAAAGAGTGGTGGCCGCATTTATGTTGATTACCGACCGCTCCTACAACTTGGTGGTGAAAAAGATGTAATCAGTAAATTAAAATTGGGTGCAGTGCAGGGTATGCTCAGTTCCTCGGTTGCCGCTGCCAATCTGTCTGACAGGCTGGGAATCGTAAATTTACCTTACGTAGTTGACACGTTTGATAAGCTTGATACATTCAGAAACGATCCTGAACTCTGGCAGCCCTTTGCAGACGCAGCCCTGAAAAGTGGTATCGTTGTTGCAGATTTTACCGGCTATGGCCCATACGGTTGGGCAACAACGACACCGGTAAAATCTATTGCGGATGCCAAAGGCGTCAATTTCCGAATCGCTGAAGCTCCGGTAAATATAGACTCATACAAGGCATGGGGGCTGAAGTTTACCGTTATGCCATGGGGCGATGTTCCTCAGGCACTGCAGACCGGAGTGATTAACGGTCTTGATCATACGGCTATCGTCTGCAGTATCACCAAAAAATTCACCATCGCCAAGTTTTATACACAACTAGACTACGCCCAGGGATTGTTTGTTCATCTGATAAATAAACGTTGGCTCGACAAACTGCCTGAAGATCTGAGGACTATTTTCCTTGAAGTTATCGCCGAAGAAAGTGCAGCTACCCGCGAACTGACAAGAAAACAGCATGATGTTCAGGTTGCTGCAGCCAAGGAAGCAGGCGTCGAATTTTTTGAATTGTCCGCTTCTGAAATAGAAGAATTAAAAAAACTGGCTGAGCCGGTTCTGGAAAAATGGGGTCAGAAAATTGGTCCTGATTACCTCGCCAAAGTAAGAGAAAAACTTGGTAAATAAAATAGCAGATTAATAGAAAATCCTGTAACATCTAAGGCCGGTGAGGATAACCCTCTCCGGCCTTTTTTTTTAATAATAGAGTGATGCTTCGAAAAATAATCAAAGCCATTGATAGCAGTTTCAGGTTTGTTGAAGAGTGGTCATTATTCAGCGCCGTCTGCATCGCCCTTCTTACGGCCATGGCCAATGTCATTTTAAGAAAAACGACAGACAACTTCAGTCTATACTGGTCCGATGAAATCGTTCGCAAAGTGATATTTTTTTCAACCTATGTCGGTTGCATTGCGGCCGTGCGAACCCGATCTCTGATCCGCATTGACGCCTTACCACAGATGTTGCCGGTCCTGAAAAAACCACTTACCATCATTTCTCACTTGGGGGTACTCGTATTTGCCGGGATAATGGTTTATCTCGGCTTTCAGATGACATCAATGATGTATCAGGATGAATATGCGCGTACGGCAACACTTCGTCTGCCCGAGTGGTATTTTTATTTAATCCTGCCGGTAATGGGCATAATGATGTTCATTCGGACCCTGATTATTATCTGGGAAGATTTGGCGGGGAAGCACTTTATTACAGGAGAAGAATAGACGATGGAAAACAGCTATCTCCTGATACTTGCAATCCTGCTGGGCTGTCTTGCCTCAACGATTCCCGTGTTCATGGCACTTTTTTTTACCGGGATGGTCGGGCTTGTGTATATGGTCGGAATCGATCCTCAGATCGTCATAGAAGTTCTTTACCGGAGCATGGATAAGTTCGCCTTGATTGTGGTCATGTTTTTCGTCCTTTGCGGCAATATTATGACCACGGGATCCATCGTCGAAAAACTAATAAAAACTGCCAATGTTCTGGTCGGTTTTCTTCCGGGCGGACTGGCCATGGCCGGTGTCCTGGCCTGCGGTTTTTTTGGTGCAATTTCAGGTTCTACGGTTGCAACAGTTGTTGCAATAGGTGGTTTCATGATTCCTGCCCTGATCGAGAATGATTATGATGAGCGTTTTTCGGTAGGGTTGATGACCACGGCTCCAATTCTTGGCGTTATCATTCCACCATCCATTGCCATGATTCTTTATGCGATGGTGAGCAACGATCAACTGGAAGCATTGTTCCTCACCGGTTTCATCCCGGGTCTTCTGATCATGCTGGCGATGAGCATATACGCCTATTTTTTCTGCAGGAAAATGGGAATGACCAGACGCCCGCGCCCTTCGTTTTCAGAAGTAATTGCGGTATTGAGGGAAAGTGTCTGGGCCCTGTTTCTGCCGGTTCTTATCTTCGGTGGCATCTATTCTGGTCTTTTTACCGCTAACGAGGCGGCCGTTGTCGCCTGTTTCTATGCGTTTTTTGTCGAGATTTTTATCCACAAGGATATGAAGATCAGTTCCGTGAAAAAAGTAATCGTATCATCGGCAGTCACCTCGGCGACGCTTCTTGTCATAGTTGCCGGCGCCTCAGTATTTGGTGAGTATTTAACCTTTGAGCAGATTCCGGGAAAGATTGCCTCGGTTGTTGTCGAAAACATTTCATCTCCATGGGTGTTTCTGCTTTCCGTAAATGTCCTGCTGCTGGTTATTGGCATGTTTATGGATATTATTTCAGCAACGCTCATTCTCACCCCGATTTTTCTTCCATTGCTGTCAAAATTCGGCATAGACACTATGCATTTCGGGCTCCTGATGACTATTAATCTTGGTATCGGCTACTGCACACCGCCGCTCGGGGTGAGTCTTTACATTACCGGGGCAACAGTAGACCGGAATATTGTTTATGTCTCCAAAGCAGTACTGCCTTTTCTGGCAATCCAGTTGGCAATTCTGCTTCTGCTGACATTCTGGCCCGGGCTGGTACTTCTTCTGCCGAGATTGGTGTATGGTTAAACAGTTCTCCCCACAAAAATAGCTGAAAAAACAGTGACCAGGAGGCACAGAGTTATATGGAACTAAAAATTCTTGTACCTGTTGATGATTCACCGACCGCTCACGCCACCATTGATGCAGTTATTGCCTTGAAAAACAGATTTCCCAAAAAAATTACACTGCTCTATGTAATTAACAAAGAGCAACTTGCCTACAGGATGATCCCTGACTTTCAGGTAGAAATGGTGAAAGAAAATGCCCAGAAGGCGGGGAAGATTCTTTTAGATAAATATCTGGTAAAACTTACTCAAGAAGATTTTGAACCGGAAACGATACTGAAAACCGGTTCTCCCAAAGAAATGATTGCTGACATCGCCAATGAAGATGGTTTCAACCTGCTTGTTATTGGACGACATGAAGGCGGGGGAGAGATCAGGGACGTTCTCTTCGGCTCGGTAGCCAATTTCGTTCTTCACAATGTAAAGTGTCCGGTGTTGCTGTTCTAATGGGTTCGGGAATGTCATAAATGAGTGAGATAAGCCCATTGAGACTGGGTAGTAAATATATTTTGCTTGATCTGCTGGGGACCGGCGGAATGGCAGAGGTCTTTCGTGGCAAGCTTATTGGTGACAAAGGCTTTGAAAAGCTCATTGTGATCAAACAGCTGTTCGGACACGTAGCAAAGGAACCTGATCTCGTTGAACACTTTACCAGTGAGGCCCGCCTGGCTGCACTTCTCCAGCACGAAAATATTGCCACTATCTATGATTTTGGAGAGGTTGACGGTCGTTACTTCATGGCCATGGAGTATCTGTTTGGCAAAGATCTCCAGTATGTTATTAAGACTGGTAACAGCAAAAAATCATTCAGTCCTGAATTTGCACTGATGATTTCCCAGAAGATCTGCGAAGCCATGGGGTATGCTCATTCCCTGACTGATCTTCAGGGTAAGCCGCTTAAAATAATTCATCGGGACTTGACCCCTCACAACATTTTTCTCACCTATGACGGCAAAGTTAAAATTATCGATTTTGGCATCGCCAAGACAGAGATGCATGATAATAAGACGCGGGTAGGTGTCGTTAAGGGTAAAATTACCTATATGTCGCCTGAGCAGCTTGCAGGAGATGCCCTGGATTGTCGTTCCGACATTTTTTCAATTGGGATTTTGCTCTATGAAATGTTAAGCGGCAGGCGCATGTATGCGGGAGACACAGCGGTCCTGATCAGAAAAGCGATTACCGTTGACTACGAGCGCCTGGAAACTATTGTTCCGGGTCTGGATCCGATCATCTATAGGATTCTCCACAAGGCGCTGGCTGTTGATCCCGTAAATCGGTATCAAAGTTGTGAAGAGATGCAGCTCGATATCGAGAAATGTCTGGGCAATGTTTCAATGGGGTACGACCATCGAGTATTGAAAACATTTATGCTCAGTCTGTTCAGCCGGGAATATCAGATTGAAAAAGAACATGGGCTCAAGGCGATTCAGGCTGCAAAACAGTTTGAGGCACGAACAGCAGATGACACCGAAAAAACCAGATTTTTTTCACCAGGCATCAAAAAGGCTGAAAAAGCTACACTTCCGGTGCAAAAACCGAAGAAATCACGATTTGAAATCAATGGAGGACGGGTATTACCGGGCATCGCTCTGCTGTTTTTATTGCTTTTCAGTTTTTTAATTTTTCTCAACAATGACACTGACCCTGAAAAAGAAGTGGCGACAGCCAATCAGGAGGCTAACGGGCAGGTCGTCCGGGATGAGGCGAAGATTACGAAAACGGTAACGCCCGCTGCCAACGTGAGTCCGGATCATCAGAAAAGGCAGACTGTTGAGCGTTTGACAAAACAGGCAGAAAACGCCTTAGCCATTGATAATTTATCAGTTCCGGCCGGTACAAATGCGCTCTTTTATTATCAGGAAATCGACAGAGTTGATCCGGGAAACCAACGGGTTCAAGATGGTTATAGACGTATTTCTGACAGATATGCAGAACTGGCGGAAGGTGCGATCAGCAGCAGACAGTATGCAGAAGCCATGAGGCTGGTAGAAAAAGGGATGGCTGTCTATCCTGCTTCGGGCAGGCTGGCGGCTCTTCAGGGACGTCTTGAAGCCGAACGGAATGCCTTGATTAAAGACCTTGCCAGGCGTGCGGAAGAGAAATTGTCGAAAAATATGCTGACAACGCCGGCTGATGATTGTGCGCTTAAATATTATCGTGAAATAGCGGCCATCGATGCCGATAACAGTATGATTCAGGAAGGATTTCGAAAAATCGGAGACCGTTATGCACTCCTTGCAGACAGCGCCTTTCGAAAACTTGATTTTGACAATGCACGTCATTTTGTCAGTGAAGGGGTCGCTGTTGATCCAGGCAACTATCGACTACAGATACTCGAACGGGAACTCCTGAAAAGCACACCGGAGATGATTATGAAAGGTGTGGAAAAGAATTTAAAATCGTTTTTCTAACTATTTTTTTATCAACCCATCCCGTGCTTTCTCAATAAGTTCACGATATTCGGCAGTGTCGAGGTAACGGGTTTTGTCAAATTCGTCGTTATCTTCCAGATGATCCAGGTTGTCTTCACCAAAATCCGCATCAAGCTTCTGTTCGATGTCCGTTGAATCGAATAGTAACTGGTGTTTGCCGATAATGATTATATCCTGATTTCTCAGATTATGGGTCGAAACCAGTTGCTCATTGACAAACGTTCCGTTAGTACTTTGCAGGTCCGTGATGATAAATGTGGCAGATACCGAGTCAATACGGGCATGAATCCCGGAAACAGCAAGGTTATCGATAGTAATGTCGTTTGATTCTTTTCGTCCGATGGTAATTGTCTGACCGGATTCCATCGGGTATTTATCAATAATCTTGTCTTTGAATTGTACTGATATGATCGGCATTTTAGACCTCACAGGATGAAAGTTCATTGTCTACACAAAATAATGCTATACGTTAAAGAAAATAGAGTCAAGTTTTGAACATTTTAGCAGTGATGCCTGCTACTCCTGGAATGAGCTGGGGTACCCCAGCACCCCATGAGTGTAGCTGGCGCATTTTTATGCGGCTGTTTCTGCTGTGTTTCGATCTGATTTGTATTATTTGTTTTCTTTTCTCCACACCATGTTTATCATTTGGATTCATAAGAGCAGACAGATCTGACTGTAAAATTTAAAGATAAAGAGGTTGCCAATGGCTCGAGATATCCTCGCGGATTTAAGAGAAGAATGGTACAGCGAATCAGACCACAAAGCGGAATCCGTGGAAGAAGAAATTGACGATGAATTTCTGGAACTGGAAGTTCTTCTAAGATCTCGTGGAACCGTGGTGTCCGGTGATAAAAGTGTGAAAGTCAGCGATGATGAAGATCCTGTGAAATCTGAATAGGATTACGTCTGGCCTGCATCTGAAACCAGGGGTGTTAAGGAGATGTTTGACCAATTGTAGTTTCCTGCAGCTCTGTTCCCAATAATTACTGATTTGCCTTCCTGATAGAGTAGTTCGCCTTTGATCTTTTATCTGCTTTTTATGGTTGCATTACATATCTTTATCTTACTCTGTTCATTGCTTGGGAAAGCAGCAGCGGCGGAAAGAGATAGGGGCGTGAAGCGGTCTCAGATACAGGTGATAAGGTTGGATCAATTCATATTACCCGGTAACAGGTAGTTTCAGACGGCGTACAATCACTGACAACTGATGAATTAATCGCTTCACGCCCCCGGGGGGGATTATGGTACCCCTGAATAAATCTATTCCAGGGGTACAGTCTTCCGGATCAATAAATTCCGGGAAAAGTTATCTGCCATTACCCGATCTCAGTCGAGAAAAACAGGAGTGCATATGTCATTGCACCATTCATGCCATTGATATATGTATTTGAAAAAGTTTCCAGGAGCGACCATGTGACTGTCCTCATGTACCTGTTTAAAGGATGTTATTAACTGTTCTGGGTATGTCGTTCTCGGAGAGTAAAATCTGGCGAGGCATACATCTATGGTTCTAAAAAGAGACACGACGGGAAAGACGTGAACATTGTTTACGCAGGACATGGTGATCTGCTGTTTGGGTAACACCCTATCAAATAACAGCATAATCAATGTCATGGTGAAATTTTGACAAAGTTTTTTTGCGGGTGTATCATATGTAAACAAAGTATTCACTCGGGTCAGTATGATGGAGTATAATATTGATATATAAATAAAAGATCGATTGTTAATCATGTTTCCCTATGAAAGATAACACCCAGACACAACGTTTCTCAAGAAAACACCTGACTATCCTGAAAAACAAACTGGTGCAGGTTTCCGGCTCCTGGACGGTTGATGAGTATCGATCATTTATCACATTTTACTCCAGAATTCTTCCTGAGTTGATGAGTACAGAGCGATGCACCATATTTATAATGGAGCAGAACGAAAAGAAGATCTGCTCCATTTTTGGTACCGGTCTTGAAGAACAGCAGATTGAGCCACCGCTTGAGGGCAGTGTTGTTGGGCAGGTGATCGGCACAGGTGAAAGCCGGATTGAAAATGATCTGGTCGACCTCCAGGGATATCATGCGGAGATGGCAGAGAAAACCGGCTTTACCAGTCGAAATCTGATCTGTTCTCCTATCAGGGCTATATCAGGAAATCGCATTATTGGAGCTATCCAGCTCATAAATAAATTAAATCAGGAGAATTTTACCCGTGAAGATCTTGGGCGTCTCGATGAGATTGCTCATTTTCTATCTCTTTCTATTGAGTCTGTGGTCTTGAACCAGGAGATCCTGACACTTGCCTCCTCCATTGAGAAGGAAGTTGACCGATTTGAGCAGGACATGGTTTCAGGGGTTGCATTAATAGCAGAAAGTCCTGCAATGAGAGAAGTAATAAATCTGGTAAACGTTATCAGCAGTACCCCGGTAAATGTACTGATCCAGGGAGAAAACGGTACAGGCAAGGAACTAATTGCCCAGATGATTCATCAGAGGGGAGACAGGCGGGATAAACCATTCGTGCCGGTGAATTGCGCCTGCATTCCCGAGAGCCTTGTGGAGAGTGAATTTTTTGGTCATGAGAAGGGGGCCTTCACCGGTGCTGATAAGTCCCGACGCGGTCTCTTTGAGACGGCAGAAGGGGGTACGCTCTTTCTCGATGAGATTGGGGAGATGCCGTTGATGATCCAGCCGAAGATTTTAAGAGCTATTCAAGAAGGAGAAGGGAGCCGGCTGGGAAACAGCAGGACAATTAATTATGACCTGCGGCTGATCAGTGCATCGAATCGTGATCTTGGTCTTGAAATAAAAGAGGGACGATTCAGGGAAGATCTCTTTTTTCGCCTGTTCTCGGTTGAAATCGTCATTCCTCCGCTGCGGGATAGAAAAGAGGATATTCTTCCGCTCGCCCAGTACTTTCTTCAGCAGACAAATGAACGTTTTTCAAAACGGGTGGCCGGTTTTTCCTCTGAGGTGATGGGATTGTTTGAGAAATATCCATGGCCCGGTAATGTCAGACAGTTGCTTAAAGAAGTTGAACGGCTTGTTGCCCTCACAGAAGATGGTCAGATTATCGTTCCCGATCGTTGTTCCCGGGAACTGCATTCCTTTTTTACCAACAGTAACAAGCGGAGAAGAGAAACAGATTATAACGATCTATCTATTCCTGCCCAAACGAAACGTCTTGAAGTTGACCTTATAAGAAAAGCCCTGCATCAGACAAATGGTAATAAATCGAAGGCCTCGGGATTACTTAAAATTACCAGGCAGGGACTGCTTAAAAAGATCAAACGTTTTGAGATACGTTTCTAACGTTTCCATCCCGCTCAGATCGTCTTACGGATTTGATGTCATTGTTTCTTGTTAATCTCTCATCACAGACCGATACATTTTAAAAAAATAACTTCGATGTGGTGCATTATTTACCCGTTCCGTCGACAATATGTCATTATATGTATATATATCAATAATTTAAATAGCAGTTCAGTTTCTGTTGTGACCCTGTATTACACCCCTTATTTTCGGATAAAAAATAAAAAATAATAAAAAACTAATAGATGTGATACCAAGGTAAGAGAAATGTCAGGACGATTTGATAAGGTGGGAGACATGAATTCTTATTGGCCAATAAGATGATGAAAGAACCATTTATTTTGTCACAACAAATCTTAACAAAGGAGATTACCGCCATGAGAAAAATGAATCTAATCGCCTCAGTTTGCTGCCTCATCCTTATGCTTGTTACCGTCAATGCCGGTTTTGCTGCCCAGAAATCAGCAGGCAGCAGTGCTGATCAGAGTGTTGCCAGTGAGTCTCTTATTGCCGGAAAGATTGACATAAACAATGCCAATGAAGAGATGCTGACCAATCTCCCTGGTATTGGTCCGAAAACTGCTACAAGGATAACTGATTTTCGTAAAGCGAATGGTCCTTTCAAGTCTGTTGATGATTTGCTGAACATTAAGGGAATTGGTCCTAAAGTTCTCGATAAGATTAAACCGTTTGCTACAGTTTCCTGATGCACTAAAAACTCCATTTACAGGTATGTGTGCCTAACGGGCACACATACCTGCTGCTGTAATCTCTTCCGCCTCATATTTAATTCCATCAAAACCCTGTCTCAACAGGTTATTGTTATCCGTCCCCAATATACATTGGCAGCACCCTGCAATGGTATTGATCTGGCTGGCCAGCAGACGTTCATCTTTTGATGAAGTTGTCTGATCGGCGATATGAAAGATCAAGAGTGGATCTGATTTATAGTCAATTCGAGATAAAACAATTGCAAGAGCAGATATGATCTGGAGCTGCAAAACAGTGCTGAGCATTGTTACGTTCGGATATGTATGCCCTTCATGGTTGATGACAAGTCTTGTGGAGTCGTGAGCTGAGTAAAATTGAATTTCTGGCTGAAGAAAGTGCACGCTGCTGAGTTCATGGTTTACCTGTTCGATAAAAGGCTGGTTTCCGCGTCTTGAGAGGGGAGGAGAAGATGTTATCCTCTTCTCATAAATGTCCCGAAGATGAGACAGTGCCGAACTTGACCCGGTTGAACCGGGACTAACGGTATCAATCTTAACAAAGAGTGGAATACGTTTATCGAGCAGTGCCCTCGCCGTGCTGAAATGATCAGCCCTGTTAACCTTCAAAAGCAGGGTTTGCAGTAGCTCTGTTTTTTGTGGGACCTGGATAATCAATTGGTTAAGCCACAGACTCAAGGATTGCTGCAATGGACCTTTAATGCGATGGGAAGGTAAAAGATTTTCAATATAATTGTTAATTCCAGCCACCTTTTTCGGTCTAAAATCGCCTTTGAGTAAGGATGAGATGTCAGCTGATACCTCGCTCCAGCGACTTGACGAAGGCATTTCAATGAAGTTTAACCACCGGGAGAGATCAAGTCTTCTGCCAATTTCAATTTTATCAGTTTCATAGAACAGTGGTGATATTTGGGCAAGTTGATGGACCAGTTTCGGAGAGGCATCCAATATTGACAGAATAATCGTTCTTTTACGAGGAGATATGATCCTTACAAAACCATTCTGGTTAATGATTTTGGGAAAATCTGCAAAGGGTTGGACCGTCAAACACTCGTATGGTGGATTGATTGTTTCAATGGCACGTAAAAAACTATTGCTGCCCGTTGAGTTCTGAAAGTGAATAAGGGTCAGCCCAGGATCGAGATCAACCCAGCCAGACTCTGGGGTTTCACCAAGTCCCCTTAATTTGAATCGACTGATTTTCATTACCTGCTCAACCCCACTTAAAGTAATTTGAATTTGACTCGTGTCCTGGTGACAAAGATCACCTGAAAATTTAATCATGATTCCGTTGTCCGGTAGACCAGTACTATTATATCGCTCTTTTTCCCTTATGATTTCAGGCCTGCTGACAAAGATTAGATTGCTGATTGATGAGCTGTGCGTTCCATGCTCTGTTTTACACAGTTGACGGGAAATTGAAAAAGCGTTAGCTGTGTATTCAGCTATCCTTAAAGACAGGATCGATCCAGATAGTATGCCGGAAGTGATTACCTTCCGTCTGCTGACGATTAATACATTTTAATTTTTTGAGGTATGTATGGCATCACCAGATTATGTTTCTGTACATGGCGGCCACAGTGGACAGTTCTGCAACCATGCCACAGATTCACTTGAAGAGATTATCCAAACCTATATTGCTAAGAAATTTCGTTGGGTTGGAATCTCGGAACATGCCCCAGCTCCGAAAGAGGATCTTTTATACCGGGATCAGAAAGAAGCGGGCTTAACCCCGCGCTCCCTTTTTGATCAGTTCGGGAATTATATCAACGAGTGCAGGCGGCTGCAGGATAAATACAAGAATGAGATAACAATTTTTACTGCAATTGAGATCGAAACATACAGCGGATATGAACAATTCGTTCCACATATGATTCGTTCTTTTGACCCGGATTACCTTGTTGGCTCAGTTCATTTCGTCAATGATCTGAATTTTGACTACTCGGCTGATATGTATAAAAAGACAGTTGACTCTGTTGGCGGTATTGATCTGCTTTATGAGATCTATTTTGATATTCAGTATGAGATGATCTCCTTGTTACGTCCCTCAGTTGTCGGTCACTTTGACCTGATCAGAATTTTTGACCCTGATTATCGTCATCGACTGGAGAAACCGTCAATAGTGTCAAGAGTCAGGCGCAACCTGGAGTTAATAAAAAAACATGACCTGATCATGGATTTTAATCTTCGTGCCCTGGCAAAAGGAGCAGATGAGCCGTATATTTCCAGGTCGATCCTGGAAATGGTGAGGGATTATAGAATCAGTGTCGTTCCCGGGGATGATTCGCATGGTATATCCTCAGTCGGGAACTTTATGCAACAGGGAATTGCCCTTCTCAAGGATGCAGGGTTTACTACAGAGTGGCCGCAGCCGGCATTACCTGCACGACAGGCTGCAGCCAAATCACCAGGATAGGACTTCTGCCCGAACAGCTCAGAGATTTGTTTCAGGAGCAGATAGTGCTTAACTGCCCGGTAACAATCCTAATTATTCTTGTTTGTCAATGACTCTGCAATTGCCTCGGCCATTGTTTCTATATTGATAATTATATTTTTTGCAAGCGGATCGAGAGCAACAACCTTGCCATCTATGGCCCGGGCAACGACTTTAGCACTGTTTGGATCAAACTGGGGCTGAATAAAAAGAACATGTATGTTTTGTGATCGTGCCTGCGCGACGATTTTGAAAAGCTGTTTCGGTGACGGCGATTTTCCCTCGATTTCAACCGCAACCTGTTGGAGGTGATATTCCTTGGCAAAATAACCGAAGGCAGGATGAAAAACAAAAAATTGTGCACCCTCATATGGGCTGAGCCTTGTTTTGATTTTATGGTGGAGCTCACGTAATTGTTGTTCCAGAACATTGAAATTCTTTTCATAAATGGCTCTGTTAACAGCATCTGTTTTTGCCAGCGATTCTGCCATGTTCCTGGCAATAGTGATGAGATTGATCGGTGATAACCAGATATGGGGATCAAGATCGTTGTGAGAAAAAGCGTGTTCTTCTGATGATGGAGCATGGGCAATATCATCGTCCGAGCGCCTGTTTATATTCCCACTTGAATCAACAATTTTCAAAGAGCTGTTGGATTTCGCAAGTTTCGCTGATAGGTGATTTTCAAATGTCATACCGATGGTAAAATAGAGATCCGCTTTTGATAAACCGGCAATCTGTCGAGGTGTTGGTTCATACGTATGCGGGTCCTGACCTTTCCCGAGAAGAATTTCTGATGTCGCCAGATTGCCTGCGATTGCCTCCACCAGCCACTGCTGGGGAGGAATAGAGACATAGATTGTTAGAGGATTACCATAAGAAGGTAGTGCAGGAATTGTCAGTAAAATAATGATAGAAAGGAAGAGATTATATTTTTTCATGGATTCTTCTGCCTCGATTGAAGAGATGACTTTTATGGATAAATATTATTCCGTTAGTATTAGAGATTTAATAGAGACAATATCAGTTATTTGTAACAAAATTTCAACCGAACAGGAATAGTGTTACAATAGGCTGTGACATCATCAACCCCGCTGGTTCCCTGAAGTCTGTTCAACTGTTGCTGAAAAATTAATTGGGAGTGGCAGGTAACTTTAGAAAATTGTGATTATATTTGGTATCACTTTAGCATCAAGGAAGAGAGAATGGATCATCTTACAGGAGTTGAAACGTGGTAAACCCGAAAGTAAAATTGCTGGTAATTACAACCTGTATTCAGTGCAAGGCTTTGAAGGATTTACTGGATTTATATAATATTGACTTCGAGTCAACTGATGTAGATCTCATGTTTAAAGATGAACGTGATGAGCTGTTTGCAGAGATGGCTCCTTATAATGAGAAAAAGGCCTTTCCCATTACATTTATCGGAGATAAAGCCATTGTGGGCTTTCAAAAGGATGTAATAATGTCAGAGCTGGGATTAAAATATGAACGCTGATCAACTTTTTCAACAGCTGAAGAAGATTAACGAACCGCAAGGGTATTATTTTAACAGGGATCTGGATTCAACCATGTTCCTGCTCAAGGGCCTGATGACCAATCGGGATCGATATGGCTACATGTGCTGCCCGTGCCGCCTGGCCAAGGAAGATATCAAGGCGGACCGGGATATCATCTGCCCCTGCGTCTACAGAGAACCGGATGTCAAGGAGTTTGGCAGCTGCTATTGCGGTTTGTATGTCTCAGAAGCCTGGAACCGGGAAGATATCGATCATGTGTATGTGCCTGAGCGCAGACCTGTGGAGAAATGTTGATCAACTGAGTCAGCAGGGCTACAGACCCAGTAGCTGAAGGAATTCGACGGTTCGGATTTCTGACCAGTAATGTTCTTTTCTCCAGCCTCCCCAGAACCCGACGTGTCCGCCAAACTCTGTGATCTCAAGAGACAGGTATGGATTTGCCTCTGCTTCTGCCACCGGAAAACAGGATGTCGACAAGAAAGGATCGTCGACTGACTGAACCATCAGGCAGGGAATTTGAATTGCCGGAAGAAACTGTCTGGATGAACAGCGTTGGTAATAGTCTGCCGCGTCTCTGAAACCATGCAGCGGGGCTGTGTATCTGTCATCAAAAGGTGCAAACGTTTTAATCTTCTCAATACCCGTCAAATCAAAAAGACCGGGAAACATTTCTGCCTTGAGTCGGATTTTTTTGGTCAGGCTTCCTAAAAAATAACGCATATAGATACCGTTCTGCCAGCCGTTCATTTTTTCCACTGAGTCCGCGAGCATGCAGGGAACGGAAACAACGACAGCTGCTCTTAGCTGAGGGGGAAGGATATCCTGGTTTTCACCGAGATATTTCAGTGTCTGATTACCGCCCATGCTGAAACCAACCAGAACTGCGTCATGATAACGTTCGGTTGCCAGACAGTGCTGCAGTATCGTATGCAGATCGTCGGTAACCCCGGAATGATAGAGCCGAGGTAAACGATTTGACTCCCCTGAGCATCCGCGAAAGTTAAGACAGACAACATCCCACCCGTTTTTCGTAAGACAGTTCGCCATCCCAAGCGGGTACTTTTTACGAGAGTGACCTTCCAGCCCATGGCTGACTATTGCCAGCTTGGTCGCCCCGTCGGTGGCGCTGAAATGCCAGTCGATATCGAGAAAATCACCGTCATCTGTTTCTACACGCTCGCGCCTGGGACTTAAAGGCAGATTTTTTCTAAGCAGCGTTGGGAAGATAGTCTGAACGTGGCTGTTGTTGAAGGGGAAATGAGGGTGATAGAGAGGTCGGGGTAAGACGGGCATAGTAATTTGTGTTGGTTAAGAGTCTGTGATCGCTCTGTAAATTAGCAATATAGAGGTAATGAATAAAGATAAATAGATGAATCGGATATAATAGCGTTCACGCATCACCTGGACAATCAGATAGCCCAGCAGTACACCGATCGGAATAACTGGGAGTATCCATCCTGCAATCGGCAATCCTCCCCTGGACATACCCATCATCAGCACGATACTACCAATAGCGATCCATTCCGGGGCGATGAAATTCATCGGGGTGTAGTGAGCAGCGACTGGAAAATAGGGAAGCTGACCATTTTAAATGATCTTGATGTCATGGTTGATTTACTATCGATTTTTAAAATTATATGAAAGGCTCCGGCGAAACCAGGCTGGCAAGGTTCTCAGGAGTAAAGGGAAGAAAGGAAAATAGATATTCCTCCAGGTGGAGACAATGTTGAAAATTTTCTCTGATTCTCATTTCGATATAACTGCTGCCGTCTCCATACCTGTCGACAATATATTCAAGTCTCTGCTCAAGAGAGACGATGGTGGTGTGGGTTACCCGCTTGTCAGAATAGTAGACTATTTCGTGGGCTCCAAAGCACCCGCTCCGGTAATTCTCGGGTGTAAATGATTTGAGAATTACATGTTCACCAACAATGGTTCCGACATCGGGGAAACCATGGTCAATACAGATCTGTTCTCCCTCTTCGGCATGTCTGCAACTGCCGTCAAGACATTTGGTCTTGGCAATGTCGTGGAGGAGGGCTCCTGCCAGCACCAGGGAGGGATCAGGTGGTGCTATACCTTTTTCAAGGGGTATGCTCAGGTTCTGGATTATTGTTTCGGCGACCCTGGCAACCATGAACGAGTGTTGTCTGATATTCTCCAGCATACGGTAACGGTCTAGTAATTTCAGACATGTTTCTATGCTGGGAATAGTTCTGTTCATCTTGTCTGAATGATTACGAGCGCTGACTCAGTTCATGGACCGCGTCGACTGCAATCTTTGCCTGATCAGGCGGGGTGAACTGGTGGATACCGTGGCCGAGATTAAAAATATGACCTTTGGCATCACGTGCGTCTTCGAGCAGGTTTCTGATTCGTTGCCTCAATTTTTCCTTTGGAAGCAGCAGTGCAAATGGATCGATATTGCCCTGGACTGCCTTGTTACCCACCCGTTTGATTGCATCACCAATGTTAATACGCCAGTCAAGTCCGATGACATCAGCACCTGAACGTGCAGAATATTCGAGTAGCGTAGCGCCATTATTGGCAAAATATATTATCGGCAATCCGGTCTGCTGGAGTTCTCCTATGATCCGTTCAACATAAGGCAGCGCGTATTCCTGAAAATCTGTGGGGGCAAGGATTCCGGCCCAGGAATCGAAGAGCTGGAGGGCCTGGGCGCCGGCACGAGCTTGAGCCAGAAGGTAGCTTATGGTGCACCGGGTAATCTTTTCCATTAATCCATGGAACAGCTCAGGTGCAGTAAACATCATCTTCTTGGTCTCCCAGAAGACCTTCGATGAACCACCTTCTATGAGGTAGGTGGCGCAGGTGAAGGGAGCGCCGGCAAAGCCAATGAGCGGAACTTTTAATTCCCTTCTCAGTAACCTGATGGTCTCCATTACAAATCCCATGGTTTCATCGGGATCAGGAACGATCAGCTTATCAAGAGCGTTCTGGTCCCGAACAACATTTGGAAATACCGGGCCGCGCCCTTCATGAAACTCTAGGGTCAATCCCATGGCCTCCATGGGAATAAGAATATCGCAGAAGAGGATTGCCGCATCCATGTTGAAGATATCAATTGGCTGCAGGGTCACCTCAACACAGAGTTCCGGTGATTTGCACAATTCGAGGAAGGTTACCTTACCCCTCACTTTCTGGTATTCCGGCAGGTATCTTCCGGCCTGCCGCATCATCCAGATAGGAGTATAATCAGTCGATTCGCCCCGACAGGCTTTGAGAAAAGTGTCATTCATGGTCATTGTCACCTGTTCGGTTGTTATTTCAGACGTTGAGGGATATAGCTGCAGAGTGGTTCCTGAGCGAGGTAGTCGCCGGTCATTGCATGGGCCCTTGCTCTGCAGCCTCCGCAGACGTTAACATACTCGCATCGGCCACAATTGTCTTTGTAACTTTTGAAATCTCTGAGGTTAAGAAAAAGTTCTGATTTTTCCCATATATCCTTGAATGGTATCTGATTGATATTACCAGCTGACTTGGGGAAATAACTGCAGGGCAGAACCTCTCCATCAACATCGATGAGACAAATGAGCTGACCGGCGAGGCACCCCTTGGAGCCCCCGGTTGAAAAATTGAGGTTTCTGCGCTTGAACCGGTTGCCTTCCTCCTTGGCTTTCTGCCTGACAATACGGTAATAGTGAGGGGCGCAGGTTGGCCGCATTAATAGCTCGTTTTCTTCTTTCTCTACCTCATAGTGCCATTCAAGGATTTCGTCGTACAGTTTTTCAGGAATCAGTTCATCCAGTACATCTTTCCCCCGTCCCGTTGGAACAATCATGAACATATACCAGGCGGTCGCTCCCAGTTTTTTCACCAGCTGATATATTTCCGGGATTTCATCTTTGTTGCGAACCGTAAATGATGAATTGACCAGGAACGGTATCTTGCTCTTATTGAACAACTCAATTGCCTTTAATGTCCCTTCAAATGCACCTTCCTGGTTGCGGAAATTGTCATGGGTCTCTGCCCGGGCACCGTCAAGGCTCAGTGATACCATTTTAATATCTGCATCTTTGATTTCCCTGCAGGTATCTTCTGTTACCAGTGTACCGTTGGTTGCCAGACACATCCGTAACCCTTTTTCAGTGCCATATCGGGCAATATCAAAAATATCATCTCTCAACAGAGGCTCACCGCCTGAGAGCACAAGCACGGGGCTGGCATAAGAAACGATATCATCAATGATTTTGGTGGCCTGCTCAAAAGAGAAATCAGGATGGCCTTGACTTTCAAGTTCAGAAGATGATCTGCAATGCACGCATTTTAAGTTGCACCGTCTTGTTGTCTCCCAGGCAATCCATTTCGGTTCAAATTCCATACTAAGACACCTATATTTATTCGAGATGACATGAAATCAATACCATTCAAGTCATCAGTAATTCTGTTATTGGAAAAACAATAAAAAGTGCTGTTCCCTCAGGCACCCGAGCCTTACGAGGAAAATTTTTGTTTCCAAGTGGTTAGTAACTATATTGTCTTTTCCTGCAACTTCAAAGGTAAAAGCAAAAAAAGTTATTTAACCATACTATTCTGCCAGGCCTGTTGTTCTGCTTTCTAATAAGGGTGAAATGACGTATAATAGCCCGCTGTGTTCTGCCAAGCCAGCGGGAAGATGAAATACAATTGTTAAAAAATGATGGTAAATAGATGATAATTACACCACTTGACATAAAGAGTTCAGCCGGTGAGCAGGAGATCAGCAAGCTGCTCAACCGTTTCCAGTCATCGGACGAAGCGGTAATAACCAGTGTGTCAAAAATTCTGGCAGATGTTCGTGCTGGCGGAGACGCTGCAGTCCTAGAATATACAAAAAAGTATGACGCCCCGGAGATGAAGCTGCCGCTTGCAGTCTCTTCGGAAGAGCTTGAACAGGCATATAATCTTGTTGACATGTCATTTCTGGAAACGCTCGAAGCCGCCATTGACAGGATTCAAGGTTTTCACGAACGGGAGATGGAAGATTCATGGCTGCAGACCAGAGAAAATGGTACCATTGTCGGCCGCCTTGTGCGACCGGTTGACCTTGCTGGTCTTTATGTTCCAGGCGGACAGGGAGGCTCGACCCCACTGGTCTCGTCGGTATTGATGAACGGAATTCCAGCCGGAATTGCCGGAGTTGCCCAGAGAATAATGATGACCCCACCGTCTGAAGACGGGAGTATAAGTCCGCATTTACTTGTAGCCGCGCAGGAAATCGGTATTACTGAAATCTACCGGGCCGGTTCAGCATGGGCTATTGCGGCCCTGGCGTTTGGTACCCAATCGATTCCTGCTGTCGATGTAATTGTCGGGCCGGGAAATCAATATGTAACCGAGGCCAAACGTCAGGTTTCCGGAATGGTCAGGATCGATATGATTGCCGGTCCATCAGAAGTACTTATCGTCGCAGATGATACTGCCGACCCTGTCCACATTGCTGCAGATATGCTGGCCCAGGCCGAACATGACCCCCAGGCACTGGCAGTTGTGATCACAACGGCCAGCAACCATTCGGCCAGAATAGTGAATGAGCTGGAGAACCAGTTAACGGGGTTGAGCAGGGAGGCAATTGCCAGGCAGTCTCTGGAAACCAGAGGACAAATATTTTTTGCTCAGACGCTTGAAGAGGCTGTTGATCTGGCAAATGAAATTGCTATTGAACATTTAGAGTTGATGATTGCCGATCCCTGGTCCCAGGTCCCGCAGATAAGGCATGCGGGAGCAATTTTTTTAGGAAAGCATACCCCTGAAGCTGCAGGGGATTACCTTGCCGGGCCGAACCATGTCCTGCCAACGATGGGGACTGCGCGGTTTGCTTCAGCCCTCGGGGTTGAAACCTTCCTGAAGAAAAGTTCCATTATCAGTTACTCAGCAGATGCGCTTGCAGAAGATGCTGACCATATCAGAGCACTTGCCCACCTTGAAGGGTTAACTGCGCATGCGGCATCGGTAACCTGTCGGCTGACATAAGGCACTGCAGGGTTGGGAAACAGCAATGAATTTCCGTCAGTTCGACAATCTGATCTGCCAGGGAGCAAACGGCTTCGGACTTGATCTGGATTATACAGCGCTTGAGAAGCTCTACCTCTATTTTCAGGAACTCAAACACTGGAGCAAGAAAATAAATCTCATTGCCAGGGAGACCTCTGAGCAGGATATTGTCGAAAAACACTTTATTGATTCCCTGGCATTGTTGATGCTGCTTGATGAAAAGCAGGATTCTCTGCTTGATATCGGCAGTGGCGCAGGGTTTCCCGGACTGGTTTGCAAGATAGCCCGACCTGGGATGGTGGTGAGCCTTATTGAGCCGCGCTTAAAACGGGTCTCCTTCCTGAGGCATGTTATCAGACGCTGTGAACTGGAAGAGATAACCGTCCAGCCTTGCAGGCTTGAGGAACAGGTTACTCTTCAGGAAGAATCACGGTTTAACTGTATCGTCAGCAGAGCTGTGTCAGACATACCGCACTTCCTGGCGATGTGTGGGCGCTTCTGTACGCAAGGTAAGCGGGTAATATGTATGAAAGGACCGAGGTTTCAGGAGGAGATTGAAATGACTGCCGATGAACAAGGCTGCTGGGAAATGTCAGCGTTGCGTAAATACAGCCTGCCGTTTTCAAAGGCATCCCGAACACTTCTCAGCTTTACCCGGTCTGAAAGACAATGATAGGTTTTTGTGACTTTCAATAAAACAGGATAACAAGATGGAAATTCAGCGGAATCTTTTATTGGTAGCAAACCAGGCGTCAACACCGCTTGCTCAGAAAATAGCAGATAGCCTTGATGTGCCATTCACTGAAATGATACGCAAACGTTTTGCTGATGGTGAAGACTATCATGCATTTCCCTCCGATCTCTCAGGGAAACATCTTATTATTGTTGGGGCGACACATAATGACTCATCGCACCAGGAAACACTCGATCTTATTCAGGGTGGAAGATACTGGAATGCTGCATCGATAAATGTAGTTGTTCCCTACTTGGGGTATTCGACCATGGAGCGGACAACACCATCTACCCAGGAAATTCCCAAAGGAATCACCAGGACGAGGCAGCTGTTTCGGGCGCGTCCCAACTTTGTGGCATTTGTTGATTTACATTCTGAGGCGGTGCTGCATGCCCATGCAGGTGAGATCAGTACCAAACATGTCTGGACCGATGAGCTTGTGGCCCAAAAGATCAGAAGCATGAACCTGAGTAATTATGTGCTTGTCTCTCCCGATTACGGTTTCTCCCATCGGGTTGCCAGGCTGGCAAGTGTGCTGGACTGTCCTCATACTGCGGCCGACAAGGACCGGTATGACACAGACAAAACCATTGTCAGCCAGGTTTCAAGTGTTGTCAGGGGTAAGACAGCTATTGTCTGTGACGACATGATCAGAACGGGTGGGTCTATTATTCAAACAGCACAGCGCTGTTTGGATGCGGGCGCTGTTGATGTGCTCGTGGTAGCGACCCATCTTGTCCTTGCTGGGGGTGCCAGAGAGCGGTTTGCCCGCAGTGTTATTAAGAAGGTCATCGGCTCAGACACCTATCCTGGTGTGAGTTCTGATGAGCTGCTTGAGGTTTATTCGGTGGCTCCCCTTCTCTCAGATATTCTCAAGGCGCATCTCTTAACCTAGATTTTTCACTGGTGCCCAGGAAAAAAGAAACGTGACGTGATCTTTGCCCGATGAAAAAAGAAGCCATCAAACAAAATTTGCAGCAGTCAGTGTTATTCAAAGACATTGGCCCTGAGCAACTTGCAGAAATCACTGATAATGCAGCGATTCGGCATGTCCCCCAGGGGGATTTTGTACACCGTAAAGGCGATCAGGCGGATACCTTTTATATCGTAGCAATGGGTGAAGCTGAACTGACGCTGCAGGGTGAGGATGGAGCTCTTTCAATTGTTGGCCGGGTTGGACCCGGCGGCCATTTCGGTGAAACGTCTCTGTTAACCAAAAGACCGCAGTCCCTGACTGTGCGGGCACTCTGTGATGTTGTACTTATCTGTTTTTCTGATGTTTATTTTCGCCTCATCCTTGTTTCTGATGGTCCGGCTTCAGGCACATTTAACCAAAGTTAATAGAAAACTCCTGCAACCCCTTCTCGGTTATGGTTTTATACCTATTATTCTTGGTGTTTATCTTGCTGTGCATTTTGAGGTGTTTGTCAGCCAGTCATGGCCTCTTGTGGCCAATTTACGTGAAGTTCTGGATTTGACACCGGTGGTCGCCGGAGCCCGACTGATCAGCCCGGATGCGTCTGCACTTTTACAGGTGTTTACCGTTGCCGGAGGCTTTCTGGCATCATTATATGCAACATACCGGATCACCGATCGATTGAAAGGCGGCGGTGTTACAAATCGTGATCTGATTCTCCCCTATAGTTTTCTTGCCGGTTTTACCGCCCTGTTTGTCTTCTTTATGAAAACATCAAAGATCATCCTGTTTTAAGACGTCCTGGGTCCAGATATCCCTGCGTGATGGACAGCCCGGATGATACATACTCATCGCTCATAAGGCTTGACAGCACAGGCTTCATTCGTTAGGCTTAGTACTTGTCTGACAAGTACTATCTCTTACCAGCCAAGGTTTATATGGATCCTGTAAAAAAAGTGCGCATCTCTGACAGCGTCATAGATGCAATAAAGGAGATGATTGCTGAAGATGGCTTCAAGCCTGGTGATAAATTTTATTCTGAAAATGAACTGACCAAAAAGTTACAGGTCAGCCGTTCTTCTATCAGGGAAGCGCTGAGGATTCTGGAGGTAACCGGCCAGGTTAACGTTAAGCAGGGAAAAGGCAGTTATGTCAACGATAAGCAGGGGCAGCAGTTCAGCGAATTTTCTTCCTGGCTGAAAGCAAATGAGCGGTCGATCAGGGATAATTTTGAGGTTCGATTGATCATTGAACCGAAAGCAGCCGGCTGTGCAGCTGAAAAAGCAGACCAAAAAGATCTCGACAAGATGGAGGACTCGTATAACAATTTCGTTAAGTATGCCAGAGTTCATAACGTCGAGGAGGCCATACTCTGTGACGGGAAATTCCATCGCTTACTGGCAGGAGCAACTAAAAACAAGACACTTTATGTTTTGATGAAGGCAATGATCATGAATCTGCCCAATGGCTGGATTTCAAGTTTATATACACCGGGTCGTATTGAACAGACCGTTGATGAACATAATGATATACTTCAGGCCATTAAAAAACATGATAAAATAGGCGCTGAAAATGCAATGACCAGACATCTGCTGAACGCCTTGCATGATATCTCCGTCCATCTTAAGAAGCAACAGTGAAAGAGTTGTTACTATCTGAAATATTGTAAAATTAAATCAATAATACGTTTGGCTTCCCTTTAGTTTAATATTAATCTCAGCCCTTGTTCGTGAGGAGTCATTTATGGTGCGAAACGTCCAGAAAAGTCGTCAGAATGCAAAGGAGATATTTCAGGCAGGCCTTGCTGCCGTTGCGCCGGGGGCGGCAATTAAAAAGTATGTTCAGTGTCAAGATGACATCCTGCTGGTTGATGGCAGGGAATATGATCTGTCGCAGTACCGCCACTTATTTGTAATAGGAGCAGGTAAAGCGGGCTCTTCCATGGCAGCAGCTATTGAAGAAATTCTGGGAGACAGGATTACTCAGGGTATCATCATCGTTAAATATGGTCATCTCGAGGAACTCTCTACCGTCAAAATTCATGAAGCGGGACATCCCGTTCCCGATGAAAACGGCTTCAAGGGAACCAAAGCAATCTATGACCTTGCTGCTTCGGCAGACAAAGATATGCTGGTAATCTGTCTTATTTCAGGTGGCGGTTCGGCCCTGATGCCACTGCCTGTTGGCGATGTTACGCTCGAAGACAAACAGGTGACCACCAAAGTTCTTCTGTCCTGCGGGGCCACAATCCATGAGATAAATGCCATACGAAAACATCTGTCGGCGATTAAAGGCGGTGGTCTAGCCAGGGTCGTCTACCCCGCAACGATAATAACACTGATCCTCTCCGATGTGGTTGGAGACGATCTGGACTCAATTGCTTCAGGCCCCTGTGTACCGGACTCAATGACCTTTGCAAACTGTCAGTCGATATTTGCTAAATATTCAATAGAATCAGAAATTCCAGAAAGAGTTCGAAATTATATCGGCAGAGGCGTGGCAGGTGAAGTGCCTGAAACCCCAAAGCTTGGAGATGAAATTTTCAGAAAAACTCAAAATGTCATTGTCGGGAATAATTTCAATGCCCTTATAAAGGCGAAAGAAAAATCTGAAGAACTCGGATACAACACCCTATTGCTCTCTTCAAGGATTGAAGGGGAAACCAGAGAGGTAGCATTTAACCATATGGCCATAGCCATGGAGATTGAGTTGAATGAATTTCCGATTCCTAAACCTGCATGTATTCTCACCGGTGGTGAGACCACGGTAAAACTGAAAGGGGATGGGAAGGGAGGCAGAAATCAGGAATTTGTTCTTGCTGCGGCACTGAAAATGGACGGACTCCGTCAAACGGTTGTTTTGAGTGCAGGAACAGATGGAACGGATGGCCCGACCGATGCGGCGGGTGCTCTGGCTGATGTTACCACGATGGATCGAGCCACAAGCAATGGCTTCGATCCGGTTGAGTACCTGGACAACAATGACTCGTATAATTTTTTTAACGGTCTAGGTGATTTATATAAAACCGGGCCGACAAACACAAACGTTATGGATATAAGAATTATTCTTGTGGAATAGAATTTCTGATCAGGATCAGTTTTATTATGAAGGGGTGGTATGACCAGTTTCTGGATTGTTCTTGACAGGGAGGAACTGGCCAATTAAGTATAAACTTGTCTGACAAGTAGATGTCTGACAAGCAGGTAATAATTCCTGAACACATCCTGTCATAATTCCGGAAAAACGTTTGGGGATATCTGAGAGGTTGTGGTTAGAAAATTAAGTACTCAACGGGTAAAACAGAAAAAGTCTTATAGTTTGCCCCGGTTCTGCTTTTTTTGTCTTGCTTTTTTCAACCTATACAATAGAAATGATAACCATACCGGAGCGTTTATGAATGAATAACGACTGGTAGGTTTATCATAGTTAATATGAGCGTTTAAGCAGTTTTGGTTGGTTGTGGGATTGATTCGAGTAAGGACTGATTTTTCACTGCACTGAGGTTTATTTTTGTCAACTTTTGCAGTGTTCACATGTCCATCGTTCAGGGGGTGATTTCCCTTGCTCAATTTCCCAAGAGAAAATTTACATCTGGCTTTATAACGGGTTAACCGCTTACAGCGGTTCCTGTTTTCCGCTGGAAGGTTGTCAGCGGTTTGTATCACGGTAGTACTGTTGAAAAACAGGTTCGCCAAAAAGACAGGGCACACGACGTGTTGTCTTTGAGGTATTGGAGCAGGTAAAAGGAATCTTGGTTTCACATTTCCATTTTACCAGTTAGTTTTTAACTATTCAGCTCAGAGAGGAGGTACCGTTGATGAAAAAAGAGACAAAAAAAGTTGTGAAGCATGAAGACGTGAAAACAGGACGTCGTAAGTTCCTTAAAACAGCGGCAGCGGCAGCCGGTGCTGCCAGTGTTGCGACGATTGGTTTTCCAATGGTTTCGCGGGCACAAACCACCATCTTGAAAATGCAGGGTGCCTGGGGTGCCAAAGACATTTTTAATGATTTTGCCACCGATTATGTCAAGCGTGTAAATGAGATGGCTGGCGGCCGTCTGAAGATTCAGTACCTTATCGCCGGTGCGGTTGTTAAGCCTTTCCAGGTAATGGATGCGGTAAGCAAAGGTGTTCTTGACGCCGGTCATCAGGTTTCTGTCTACTGGTACGGCAAGAGCAAGGTTGCCTCTCTGTTTGGCACCGGTCCTGTTTTTGGACAGAATGCCAACCAGGGCTTGGCCTGGATTTATTATGGCGGAGGGCTTGAGCTTTATCAGGAACTTCTCAAGGACCTCGGGCTGAATATTGTGGGTTATTTTGCCATGCCGATGCCAACCCAGCCGCTCGGTTGGTTTAAAAAGGAAATTACCAGTCCCGAAGACCTGGTAGGTCTCAAGTATCGCACCGTTGGCCTGGCTGCTGACCTGTTGCAGAAAATGGGTGTCAAGGTTACGCAGTTGCCGGGCGGAGAAATCGTGCCCGCACTTGAGCGTGGTGTTATTGAAGCATTCGAATACAATAATCCGACCTCTGATAGAAGTTTTGGTGCTCAGGATGTTTCAAAGGTTTACATGCTTGGTTCTTATCACCAGGCAGCTGAGTATTTTGAAATCATTTTCAATAAAACCAAATTCGATGCCCTCAGTGATGAGCAGAAGGCCATCCTGAGATACTCGGCGGAAGCAGCTTCCTCTGCCAACTACTGGAGAGGACAGGATCAGTACTCCAAGGATCTGTTATGGCTCAGAGACGAGGCGGGTGTCAAACTCTACCGCACGCCGAAATCGGTCATGGAGGCCCAACTGAAAGCCTGGGATGAAATTCTGCCGGAACTTGAGCAGGATCCTTTCTTCAAGAAGGTCGTTGCCTCTCAGAAGGAGTTTGCACATCGGGTTGCTTACTATGACCTGCTTGACTCCGCCGATTACAAACTCGCCTTTGATCATTACTTTCCTGGCGAGCTGGGATTCTAAACACAGTTGTTGTAACTGAGTTAAGGCTCTCAGGATGTCGCTGTGTGTTCATGCAATTCACAGCGACATCTTAATCAGTGATAGAGTGAACCCCATTCAAGGACGTTCGTATGAACCAGCTTCTTTATTTTATTGATCGTTTGAGTGCCTGGGTCGGTAAGGCGTTTGCCTGGTGTATCCTTATCTTGACATTTGCGACAAGCTATGAGGTTTTTGTTCGTTATGTACTAAGGGATCCGACCTCCTGGGCTTTTGATATCGGCTATATAATGTATGGAACCCTCTTTATGATGGCGGGTGGTTATGCACTCTCACGAAACGCCCATGTCCGCGGAGATTTTGTTTACCGGTTGTGGCCTCCTCGCATTCAGGCTTCAATCGAGCTTGTTCTCTACTTTATCTTCTTCTTTCCCGGTGTATTAGCGCTGGTGTATGCCGGCATAGTTTACGCCAATGAGTCCTGGCATTATCTCCCGTATGGGCCAACCGGACCGATGGGGGAGATCAGTATTAACAGTCCTGTCGGGGTTCCTGTTTTTCCGTTGAAGACGATATTGCCGATTGCATCGTTTATTCTGCTGCTCCAGGGGATTGCTGAAACTATTCGCTGTATTCAATGCATCAGAGACGGCCAGTGGCCGCAACGACTCCATGATGTGGAAGAGATGGAGAAGGTGCTCATGGAGAAACACCAACAGGAACTGGCAGAGACAGGTTCGGTTACAGGCGCTGATGCTGAGGAGGGTACAAAATGAGTGATCCCCACGTTGCGATGCTAATGATGGGATCCTTTGTAGCTTCCATATTGCTTGGCTTTCCCATCTGTTTTACATTGATTGCCATGGGTGTCGGTTTTGGCTACTACGCCTACGCCCCACCTGACTGGATGGCACATCCGCTGCAGAACAATATCTTTGACCTGCTGGTCAATCAAACCTATTCAGTCATGATCAACGACGTCCTGGTTGCGGTGCCGCTCTTTCTTTTCATGGGGTATATCGTCGAACGGGCCAACATTGTTGAACGGCTCTTTTACAGCCTCAATATTGCCGCCCGCTTCATACCTGGAGCAATGGCTGTTGCCGCACTGATGACCTGCGCAATATTTGCTACAGCAGTTGGAATTGTTGGAGCGGTTGTAACCCTGATGGGACTTCTGGCATTTCCTGCTCTGCTGAAAGCCGGGTATGACGAAAAATTGTCGGCGGGAGTCGTTTGTGCCGGAGGTTGTCTCGGCATACTCATACCGCCAAGTATTATGCTCATCGTATATGGCGCTATATCAGGTGTTTCGGTAGTCAGGCTTTATGCCGGTGCACTGATTCCCGGGTTCATGCTTGCTGGTCTCTACATCATTTATGTGATTGGCAGGGCTACCTTAAACCCTTCATTGGCACCGAAACCGCCTAAGGAACAGACAGACATACCAAATTCCGAGCTCTTCATGATGCTGCTGACCTCGGTATTTCCTCTGACCATTCTGATTCTTTCAGTTCTGGGATCGATCCTCTTTGGACTGGCCACACCTTCCGAGGCTGCAGCGGTAGGAGCCTTAGGCAGTATCCTTCTGGCCGCAGGTTATAAAGAATTAACGTATAAAAGGTTAAGGGACTCTGTTTATCTGACCGTGAGAACGTCTGCAATGGTATGCTGGCTCTTTGTTGGCTCCTGGACATTTTCATCCGTTTTCTCATATCTCGGTGGTCACATGGTCATCGAGGAGTTTGTCATGGGTCTCAATCTATCTCCGGTCCTTTTTCTTATTCTTGCCCAATGTATAATTTTTCTGCTGGGCTGGCCGCTTGAATGGAGTGAGATAATCATCATTTTTGTGCCGATTTTTCTGCCACTTTTGGATGCCTTTGGCATTGACCCGCTCTTTTTCGGAATTCTTGTGGCGTTTAATCTGCAGACCTCATTCCTTACGCCGCCAATGGCCATGTCATGCTATTATTTGAAGGGGATAGCACCCCCGCATATTCAGTTGACCACCATTTTCAAAGGGTCATTGCCCTTTCTGGGAATGGTCCTTTTGGCCATGCTTATTCTCTATAACTTCCCGATAATTACTACCTGGTTACCGGATCTTATTTATGGGAAACACTAAATCAAAATGAAAGAGCGCAGAAACTGGTGAACGTATGGAATTGACATTGATGGGGGCTGCAGAGGCTGCGGCCGCAATCAAAGACGGATTGTTTACATCTGAAGAGCTGGTGGCCGCCTGTCTTGAGAAAATTTTCAAAATTGAGGAGCAGGTTCAGGCATGGGCCTTTATCGAACCTGAAATGGCTCTTGAACAGGCTCGCGCTGCCGACCGGGCCCTGCAAAGCGGACAGCCGCTCGGGCCTCTTCACGGAGTTCCGGTTGGAATCAAGGATATTTTTGATACAAAAGATATGCCGACCGAGGATGGTACGATTTTACACAGTGGACGCCGCCCTGTTGAAGACGCAACTGCAGTAACACGACTGCGCGAGGCCGGGGTGGTTATTCTTGGAAAAACGGTGACAACCGAGCTCGCTGTATTTTCTCCGGGTAAAACAAGGAATCCCCATGATCTCACCCGAACCCCCGGAGGCTCTTCGAGCGGATCAGCCGCTGCAGTTGCCGCTGGAATGGTGCCGCTTGCAATTGGTACCCAGACCAACGGTTCAATGATCAGGCCGGCCTCTTTCTGCGGTGTGTATGGCTTTAAACCGACATTTGGCCTCATCTCCAGGCACCTGGTCCTGCAGCAGTCGCAACATCTTGACCAGATAGGAGTCTTTGGGCGTAGTATAGAGGATGTTGCTCTGATAGCGGAATCAATGATCGGTTTTGATGGAAACGATCCGTACACCACGTTGCAGGCCCGACCATCTCTGGTGGCCACTCAGGCTGAAGACCCACCGGTACAACCTCGGCTGGCTTTTATAAAGACACCGGTATGGGAACAGGCCGATAATGCTACCAGAGAAGCGTTTAGCGAACTTGTCAGCCAATTCGAAGAAGATATTAAACCGTTCGATCTTCCAGGTGAGTTTGATCAGGCTCATGAGCAACACCGAATTATCATGGAAGCAGACTTAGCCAGAAGTTTTGCACCGGAGTATCGCAACGGGAAGGATCAACTCAGTAAAATCCTGGTTGAAATGATTGAACGAGGCCAGAAGGTTTCAGCAGTTGATTACAATAATGCGGTTGCTGCGGCTGACGAACTGCATGGTAGTCTTGATAAATTATTTGAGTTTCATGACGCAATTGTCACTCCAGCAGCAATCGGTGAAGCCCCGACAGGGTTGGATTCAACGGGAAGTCCGATTTTCTGTACGATCTGGACCTTTTGTGGGATGCCGGCTATTACGTTGCCACTGCTCCAGGGAGAAAATGGGATGCCGCTTGGGGTACAGCTTGTGGGTCCGAGAGGAGATGATGCGAGACTGCTGCGCACTGCACGCTGGCTGGTAAATGAACTGGCCTGAAACAGTAAAAGCTTTGCGTAGATTGTGAAAAAACAGAAGTATGTGAAGGAGTTATGACATTATGAGTAATATAATTACCGGTGCAATAGCAGTAACCATGGCACTGATATACCTGCTCTATTACGCGATAAGACTAGAATCAGTGGCTCTGTGGGTGATTATCTTGGTGAACCTTTGTGCCCTTTTGTATGACTACTACAAGGGTGTCACAGAGGGAGAGGACCACATTTAAGTATGGTATTGAAGTAAGAACTTATACCACTGATCTTAATAGCTGTTTGACTATTGATTTATGATTTAAGCCAGGCCGGAGGAACGGAAATGAAACCAAGAGTTCTGGTTACCAGAAAACTTCCAGATGCCGTAGAAAGACGCTTAAGAAGGGATTATGATCCTATCTTAAATCCCACGGATACCTTGTATTCGAAGGATGATATAATCTCAAAAGCCGCACAGGTGGAGGCGATCCTCCCCTGCCATACTGAAAAATTTGACGCGGACCTTATTGCTCGCTTACCTGAAAACGTAAAGGTGATTGCCAATTTCAGTGTCGGCTACGACCATTGTGACACCGAGGCAGCTAAAAAACGTGGGCTGATCGTTACCAACACCCCAGACGTACTCTCCGATGCCACCGCAGAGTTAACCATTATGCTGATGCTTGGAGCAGCTCGAAGAGCAAGTGAAGGAGAGCGGCTGGTTCGTACCCGTGAATGGAAAGATTGGAGCCCCAGTTTTATGGTGGGCTCTCAGGTAACGGGAAAACGGCTTGGAATTGTTGGTTTTGGCAGGGTAGGTCAGGTGGTTGCCCGCCGAGCAGCGCGCGGTTTTGATATGGAAATTCACTATCATAATCGTAGCCGTGTTGCCCCAGAGCTTGAAGCTGGGGCAATTTATCATGAGACTCCAGAATCATTAATGCCACACTGTGATTTCCTGGCGCTGCATTGTGTGGCATCTCCTGAAACAACAGGCTTATTGAATGCAGAACGTATTGCTCTGCTTCCTGACGGTGCCATTGTGGTAAATGCCAGCAGGGGGATTGTCATCGATGACGATGCGCTCATTAATGCTTTGAAATCGGGAAAATTATACGCAGCCGGTCTTGACGTATACAACAACGAGCCCGATATAAATCCTGGGTACCGTGAATTGGATAATGTATTCCTGATGCCTCACATCGGAAGTGCAACCAAAGAGACCCGTGATGCTATGGGATTTCGAGCACTTGATAATCTAGATGCTGTTTTTGCAGGACGAGAACCAGAGGATAGAGTGGCCTGAGTTTTTATTGATGAGAGAGGGGAGCAGGAGCGCGTAGTTTTATAGACTACTCGCTCCTTTTTTTTTTATGAATAACTGGAGAAGGGGATTGCTCAACAGAGGAGTTCTTTTCTTTGATTCTTTTCAAATAATAATTATCTCTATGAAGTATGCATTAATGCATAAAGAACCTCATTATATGACATAACAATAAACAAAGGTGATAAAACAATGCTTGCTACAAACAAACTCTCTGGTGCTTTCAAGGCGATATGTGAAGAAGCGGAAAAACTTCAGAAAAAAGAACTGCCCCCAAAGGTTCAGAGAAGATTAGAGACGATTATCTCTATTGCCAAACATCAGAGCGATATTCGCGGTGCAAAAAAAGGCACTTGCAAAGCTAAGGCCAAATGTGGTTCTCATTGATGGAATTAAGTTGCGTGCGCTAAGCCCAGTTTTGAAGCTAATCAGATAAATAGAAGACTCGGAATGACATTCATGAATAATGAAAAATTCGATCTAGCAAGCCATATACGTTCAGTTCCCGGTTGGCCGGAACCGCATGTTGTCTTTCGGGATATATGTTCGCTGCTTGAGGATCGGTTCGTTTTCAGAAAACTGATAGATCTTTTCGTCCATCGCTACATAACTGATGAAATCGATGCGGTGGTGGGTATAGATGCCCGTGGATTCATAATTGGCGCTCCGCTTGCCTATGAACTGAATGTCGGTTTTATTCCATTACGAAAAAAGGGAAAACTGCCCGGGAAAACCATTTGTGAAGCATACTCGCTTGAGTATGGGCAGGCTGAAATTGAAGTTCAGACTGCTTGGCTCAAAAAAGGTCATAAGGTTGTCCTGGTCGATGACCTCATCGCCACCGGTGGGACTATGGTCGCCGCTGTAAAGCTCCTGGACAGGATAGGTGTGGATATTCTTGAAGCGTCAGCAATAATTGATCTACCTGATCTTGGAGGTAGTAAGCTGATTAAGCAAGCCGGGGTGGCTGTTCACACCTTCTGCGAGTTCGAAGGTGATTGAGTACGTTTATGGAATCTCAAAATGTTTGAGGATAGTACATATATCGAGCTGACTACTTGATTTCATGGCGCGCCCGGAGGGATTTGAGCCCCCGACACCCGGGTTCGAAGAAGTTGTGCGCTAAGATCTGAGTTGGGAGCTTAAAAATCGATTAACATCAGCATGTTATGTTGATGAGAAGTGATGTTGATATGTACAGTTCAGGGTATCATTTTATGTATTAGTTCAGACTGACGGCACTGGCAGCACCGCCAGTCTGCTATTGAGATACGAACCTATT
>CAZOWJ010000002.1:7563-118314 GCA_964583415.1 uncultured Desulfocapsaceae bacterium | reverse complement strand
CCGATTTTATTATATAGCCCTCATCTGGCATTCCGCCGGGTGAGGGTTTTTTGTTGTGAATTCTTGGAAGCAATGGCTCCACCCGTTTCATTGCGAACGCTCTCCAGCCCGATAGTACTGCATGGGCAACTATGTGGGAGAGTAGGTCGCCGCCAGACGCTTCGTCTGACGGGGGTTTTTGCGTCTGGAACAGATAACGATCCTGACCCTCGTACTATCACCCTTTTCTCGTTTCTTTTCTTGATAATCCCCGGGATTGTTGTAGATTTCACTGCTGTTTCATTTCAAACGAATGAAACACCGGGAATTATTCTCGACAGATACAATCCATTATTACTATCAACATAGAAAGCAGTCCTGAAATATGATAATTTCACCATATTATCGCTTTGTTTTTATCGCTGTACCGAAAACAGGTACGACAAGTATAGAACAGGCACTCAATAAGATACTCATAGAACAAAATCAACACCGTTTTTATTCAAAACTTACCATCAGCCACAGTTATCAGTTCTGCTATCGGAATCTGTCACGAATACACCTGCCACTGCCTCCACCATTCTTTATGCCGGTATCATACAAACATGAGGCAGTCTCATCCTTAAAAAACATTCGCCCCTTCCATATAAAAAATTACCAGACATTTGCCTTTGTCAGGAACCCATGGGCACGTCTGGTATCTCAATATAAACAGTTTCAAAGACCTCATTTCCTCCATAACGACAAACGACGAAAACTTCACGAAGCTAGCCTGGTTTCCTTTGAAGCATTCGTGAACCAGTACAAAGAAGACCCAAGATCCATGTGGAAATTTCTATGTGATGAGAAGGAGAATCTGGTCATTAATCATATTGGCCGATTCGAACATTTGAAATCTGATTTTACCAAAATCTGCAGAAATCTGGGGTTACCCCACATCACGCTTGATCACCTTAATCCTGCTCAGGGGAACACTAAAAAGTACCAGGAATATTATTCATCTCAATTACTCCATGAAATTAATCCCATACTGGAAAAAGATGCCCAACTGTTTGGCTATACATTTGACGAGTGATTATTTCATATCCTCAGTAACAAAGACCACAATCCTGGAAATGAAACCCGTCAGCTCTGTTCGAAAGTGCCTGAATCCTAAACGGCAAACTTTATAGAAAACGGCTTGACTCCGGTACTTCCAGTCGATGTACTCCAGCAAATCGGTTATGCTGTATCGACCTATCCACTCACCCTTCTCCAGGCAATTATAACTAAAATGGAAGATGCTCTTACCGACATGACAGTGGCAATATTCGCCAGGACTCAAGGGTTTTGAAAGGGTAAAAGAGATTATCGGCTTCAATGATTGCTACCGTGAATAAGAACGCTATAAATCCCCAAGCATAGATCTTCAAGCGAACCCGAACGGGGCTATTCAATCCCTGTATCCATGGTGGTCGATGAGGTGATTCGGATGTTCTATTTTAGGCGGGGCAACATGCGGTTGATCAACTTCAGGAGAACAGATAGAATCCAAGTTCTTTTTCTTCCAAAGCCAGGTCTTTGAATTCACAGCCAACATACTGATCTTTAATGATTTTTACGACAACCTTTTTATCAATCAGAGTTTTCTTGCCGTTATCAAGATTAAACTTAAGACGAACCGTATCACCTGTTTTAACTATGACGCTATCCATGTTCTTAAAACCTACCCCCGTGCGTGATATATCACGGACCGACATTTCACACCAGTGTGAAGTTTTTGGCAAAATCACCATGAATAACCCTGGCAGATTGACATTTTTTCGATAACTCGACCTGAAATTTAGTTGAAGATCAAAACGTTTACCGCATTGACATCGCGTAGATATTTTATGTTTTGAATTCTTAAACTTGGATACTGATGTCTTTTTAATAAGACCGCATTCCGGGCAGGTTATAATTGCCATATCATTACTATCGACATGGGCGGCTATTATTTCTTTACTTTTTTCCATTGAGCAAAATCTATTTCCAGGCAATCTGAAGGAATCTCCTCCTTCAATATGTTAACAAATCCCTATCTCCTGATTATCAGAATAAAAATCGTGTTTCTATCCTCATGTTATACAGTTAGCCTATGTTATAGATCTGACGATGTCAAATGAATAAAGCTTAATTTGTTAATTGATAGGGGCAGAATACAGATGGCAGATAGGATTAAGTTGAGATATCATGAGGACAGTCCTGACCTGATTATCTCAGCAGTGACTCTCCATAAGCAAAGAGAGCCGGGGTACCACCGGTATGCCAGAACAATACATTGTGGGAGGACTCAAGTCGACCATTTCTGATCAGATCAATCAAGCCACCCATCGCCCGCCCGGTGTATACCGGATCAAGCAAAATCCCCTCCAGGGATGCCGTCAACTGCAACGCCTCCTTCTCCAGATGGCCCACTACGCCGTAACCACCACCGACATAATCCATGACGAGAGAAACGTTATCACTGGTAATTGTTTTCTCAACACCCTTTCGGCTGGCAGCCTCATTTGCCAGATTAAGGATATACTGATCCAGTGCGACCCCTTCCATCTCCTCCTTATCTATGCCGATACCGATTATATCAACATCCATCTCATTGACAGAGGCACCCACCAGTAATCCTGCGTGAGTTCCGCCTGAACTTGAGGCAAAGACAATATGTGACAAAGAAGAATGACAGGTGGCTCGCTGCAGCTTAAGTTCGGTCATCGCATCAACAAACCCAAGAGCTCCGGTCGCATTTGACCCGCCGTAAGGAATCACATACGGTTTTTTCCCTTCTTTAACAAGGGCTCTGCAGATATCAGGGATCGTCTCTCCTTTTCTCTGGTCCCCGCACCAGTGAATCTTCGCATTAAAGAAAGCGTCCAGCAGAAGATTACCTTCGAGATGGTCGGGGGCTTCACCACCCAAAGCCAGATGGCAGGCCAGGCCAGTCATTGCCGCCGCAGCTGCTGTCTGCCTGCAGTGATTCGATTGAGCGGCACCACCACTTACCAGCGTGTCTGCCTGCTGGTCTAGCGCATCACCCACAAGATATTCCAGTTTTCTGACTTTGTTTCCACCGAGTGCAAGACCACTCTGGTCATCCCGTTTCATAAATATACGGGGCCCTTTCAGGTACTGCGATAACCGCGGTAACTCCACGATCGGTGTTGGGAAAAAACCAAGATTCGTTTTTGGTGGATTCATCAGGTTTTTATAACCTCTGTCCTTATAAAAGGTGATGTATGAAATTTCCCAGTTTTTCGTGAATCACATAATCGGCATAATGGTCAAGCGGCGTATCAGATAAGGTAATTATTACCAATTTCGCTCCAGACTCTCGCGCAACCATGGGGAATGATGCCGCCGGCTGCACCTTTAGAGTGGATCCAGCAACGATCATCAAGTCGCATTGTCTGGCCAACTTCTCTGCCCGATTCAAATCATCTGCAACAAGCTGCTGACCAAACGATATGGTGTTGGGTTTAAGCAGACCACCGCACAATTCACATAAAGGTGGATATTCCGGGTCCAGTTCCGCCATAAGTGGTTCAGCCGGTGTAACATCTCCACATTCAAGACAGACTATCTGGAGTGTCGTGCCATGAAGATTTACAATCACTTCCGAGGGTAAACCACTTTTTTCATGAAGGCCGTCTATATTCTGGGTTATCAGCCCCAACAGCCGGTTCTGTTTATAAAGTCGGGTAAAAAAGCTATGAGTTTTGCCAGGATCGGCGTTGCTGATACTCTGCCAGAGTGCTTTTTTCCGCTGCCAGTAAAGGCGCCTCTGGTCAGGATCATTAATAAACTCCGCAAGGTAAACCGGAGTAAATTTTTCCCATATTCCTCCCTGGCTGCGATAATCGGAGATTCCCGATTCCGTACTGATTCCGGCACCGGTAAAACCGACAATCTTTTCGGAGCACTCGATCAGCTTCTCCAGTTTCTCAAGGTCTTTCATATCAGCCCAGCGAGCGATAGGCATCTTCAAGGGCGCCGAGGACGCCCGCTGATGCACATGCGAAAATAATACACTCAATCGTATCATCTTCGTTTAAAAACGCTCGTGTCTGCTGCATCGCCACCGCGGCCGCCTCATCAATCGGAAACCTGTAGGCACCGCAGCTGATCGCTGGGAATGCGATAGATTTGCAGTCGTTTGCCACCGCAAGTTTCAGGCAGTTTCTGTAACAGCAGCCAAGAAAACGGTGCTCGCCTTCTGTGCCATCATGATAAACCGGGCCGACCGTATGAATAATAAACCGTGCAGGAAGATTGTACCCCTTGGTGACACGTGCCTCTCCGGTTGTACACCCGCCAAGAGTCAGACATTCATCGAGCAGGGAAGGACCTGCAGCCCTGTGAATCGCCCCGTCAACACCTCCACCTCCTAATAAGGTACTGTTTGCGGCATTAACAATGACATCGACATCAAGGGTGGTAATGTCAGCAATAATAATCTTTATTTCGGCCATGACTCCCCCTGGAAGCTCGGTATAACGGAAAATGGTCTCAACAACCTATGCTGAAAACCTAACCGAACACCCATATCTTTGCAAACAGGTATTGATGGTCAGAAAAATAAGAAGCTATTGAGTAAAATGAAGGGCGGTGGGAAAAGGTAACTGCACAAGAAGAGGCCCCCTTGTGCAGTTACAATACTGGAGTTCTACAGCAGATGGGAGATCGCGTCTCTTTCTCCAACCAGCTCAGCTTCAGTAGCTGACATCATTTTTCTGCTGAAGTCACTGATCTCGAGGCCATCAACAACCTTCCAGCCGCCGCCTTCGCAAACGATGGGAAATGAATACATGATATCCTGATCAATGCCGTAACTGTTTCCGGCTGCATAGACGCCCATGCTCACCCATTTACCACCACTGCCAAGGGCCCAGCTTCTCATATGGTCAACAGCAGCCGATGCTGCAGAGGCCGCACTGGAGGCACCTCTTGCCTTGATAATCGCTGCTCCGCGCTGCTGGACGGTGGGAATGAATGTGTCGACATACCATTCATTATCAACCTTTGAGGCAACCGGCTCACCATCAACCGTTGCATAGCTGATATCAGGATACTGGGTTGCAGAGTGGTTACCCCAGACAACCATCTTTTCAACCTTGATCGAGTGAGTTCCCGTTTTTTCTGCAACCTGGGACATGGATCTGTTGTGATCCAGCCGCATCATAGCGGTAATGTTTCTCGGGTTCAGATCCGGAGCATTTTTCATGGTAATGAGTGCATTGGTATTCGCAGGATTTCCAACAACCAGTACCCTGACGTCACGGCTCGCATGATCGTTGAGGGCTTTTCCCTGTACAGAGAAAATCTGGGCATTTGCAGCCAACAGATCTGCGCGCTCCATTCCGGGACCGCGGGGCCGTGCACCAACGAGGTAAGCAAAATCGATATCTTTGAAAGCGACATTTGGATCATCACTGATAATGATATCTTCGACAAGCGGGAATGCGCAGTCATTCAGTTCCATTACAACGCCTTTGAGTGCATCCATTGCTGGCGGAATTTCAAGCAGCTGCAGGATTACAGGTTGATCCGGCCCAAGCATGTCTCCATGTGCTACACGAAAGATCAACGAATAGGCAATTTGACCAGCGGCTCCTGTAACAGCCACGCGTACAGGTGATTTCATTGTTCATCCTCCTAAAACTTTGTTCGTTATATTCTGCTTTCCTGTTATCCAAATTCTCCCTCCTGAGCAATGCTCAGTCAAGGAAGTTATAGAAAGCCCCCTCAGTATCTTCTCTGATATTACCAATTAACCAGAGCACCAAAACTCTGAATGTTACCACAATGATTAATTATAATCCATATCAACAACCGCTAGAACGAAAAAAAAGAGTCGAAACGATCGCGGTTTCCAATAATATTTTTTACCTATTACTCTCGATATGGATGTGCAAATTCGTTTTCAAACCGGATCCCATTTTCTTCCAAAACCTGACCCAACTGACGCTTCAGCTCAGAAAAGATGTCATCATCGTGCTCAAAACCCTGTTCATCCATAAAAATTTTCTTTATTTCCAAAGGAATACAAAGACTATTCGGGTGGTTTTCCTTGATAAATGCAGCCTGGTACCCCCTGCCTCTGAAAACCTCATCACATACAGATCTGTTCTCAATACCCGATAGTCTGATAGTCTTAAGTCCGTTTTGTAAATGCCCCAGGAGTGAAGCGAAACGGGGTTTATCTATAAAATGACTACCAATATTGAACAGTGGCTGATTTCCTTCAATACGTGAATAATTATAGGAATGAAGGTCGTAGATCAAAGCAGCTGAAAATCTTTGCTCAAGCTGACCGACCAGGCTATGAACCATTCGATAATAGCAGCTGTGCAGATTCTTGATTTTTTCGATTGCTGTTGTGTCAAGCGTTCGCTTCCATATCTTCTTTCCCCAGGCAACGTCATAAATACAGTCCTCCGGGTTCCTGTTCAGGTCATAATAGTATCTGGAGTCATGAACTTTTATGGTTATCGGCAGAGCATGGATAAAATCTCCAGTATAAGGATCTTCTTCAAATTGCCGCTCAGCACCGGTAATGAGCATGTTGTCTGTCATTGAAGAACAGACTCGATGTCCATGATGAACTGCAGTCCCTATAAATGGAACATATCGATCGATTTTTATCTCAAATGCGTGGCTGTCAATCTGCGCTGAGAATACTTCTCCATGTTCTATCCTGGCTATTATCTCCCCTTCTGACAATAGTTGCATAGCAAAGTACCTTAGCCACAAAAAAATAGTCATGTTGAGTTAAAACGTTACGTTTCATACATTCCTGGCCAACGTTTATACCCCATATCATTACAAACTGCACCGCGTCTTTCTCCCATTATTGCACGAACCTGGGAATCGTTGGCGGCTGCTGATAACCGTATACCACTATCTGGTGTGCAAACTATTGTTGCATATGGCGCAACATGATACAGTCAGCCGCAAAACAATCATCAATTACCACAGATTACAGGGGCTTCCAGATAAAATAGAATGAACAGTGTTTACGAAAAGATAACCTACCTCTTTGACCCGCTGCATCACTTATGGGAACATGAACGAATGCATCGAAAAATTTCCCTTTTTCTGGTGCTCTTTTTCCTGGGTGGACTTTTTTGTATTGAAATCAAGCGACTTGGGCTGATGCCTGAATCAATCATGCCACTGTTCCCCCGAAGCCACTTTTCTGCCATTGAAGCCGCTTTCACCGTTGTTCTGATTCTGGAAGTAATCAGTTTGATCTTTACTATTCCCGGCTCATTTTCCCGATCTGTCGGTAAACAATTTGAGCTGCTCGGTCTCGCTGCAGCGCTGTTTGCCATATTGTTGACAATTATCAGCAGAAAACTCTTTGCAGGGCGAAAATTCCACACTCATTAACCCAAAAACCGATCTCACGGATTGTGCATGCAGCTGACAGCTTTATATTTACCAGACGCCAGCTATATGATTACCGCATGAGGGACATGAACCTGCCGTCATACTGTTTTCGGTGACAATGAAACCACGACGGCCTATAACCGTTTGATGACAGGCTGGACAATAAGTGCTCTCCCCCTTGCCGTCGCGAACATTACCCACATAAACATGATTCACACCTGCGCTGATTCCTATATCTCTGGCATGCTGCAATTGGGCAGGAAGAGTAGGAGGTCGATCCAACATCCGGTACATGGGCCTGAACCCCGAGACATGCCAGGGAATTTCAGGATCAACATCCACAATAAATTCGGCAATGTCACGGATCTCCTCTTCTGAATCATTCATACCCGGTATTAATAATGTCGTGACCTCAACCCAAACGCCCTGTTCACGAAAAAACCGTACATTTTCAAGAACCTGGTTCAGTCGCGCACCACATACCTTCTGATAGAAATCATCATTAAACGACTTTATATCTATGTTTATTGCATCAAGAACGGGAACAAGCATCCTGGCCGCTTCACGACTCATATAGCCATTTGAGACAAATATGTTTTTCAAGCCAAGATCTTTTGCAGCTAAACAACAATCGTAGGCAAACTCATAAAACACAGTCGGTTCCACGTAGGTGTAGCTGATCGATTTACATCCACCATTCAGTGCAGCCTCTACTGTATCCCTAGGGGACTTTATCACGTAACCTGTCTGATTATGGCGAAAATCGACCTGCGACAGGGTATGATTCTGACAATGGAGGCATTTGAAATTGCAGCCGATGGTCGAGATGGAATACGTGAGTGTGCCGGGTAAAAAATGAAAAAGCGGCTTTTTCTCAACAGGATCTATCTGTTCTGCCCAGATTTTGCCATAAACCAGGCTGACCAGTGTACCATCGCGGTTCTCGCGTACACCGCAGATCCCCCGTCTGCCTGGCTTTATTCGACATTGGTGCATACAGAGTCCGCATGTCACCTCTGAACCGCTTTTCTGATAAAATAATGCCTCTTTCATATTCGCTCAGTATCCAGCACGTTTCATGCTCTGATTATTTTCCCAAATTCATCTCCCGTCAGAGCGTATCCAAGCCTCACCCTGCTTCAGGTAATACGGTCTGAATCGACTTTTGTAACTCATGGCCGAAACACCCTCTATGTAATAACCGAGATAGAGATACTCAATGGACTTCTGCAGGCAGAAATCAATCAAGGTGAGAATGTTGAATGTTCCAAGGCTTCGCTTTGACTCAGCAGTATCAAAATAAAAGTAAACTGCGTTCATCCAGTTCTCGCCAATATCGACAATACCGTTTGCCAGTAGACGGCCTCCTGCTCGATAATGAAACTCCAGAGAATTGACAATATGATTAAGGAAAAAGCCGGAATAATAACCAAGGGCGGTATTATTCTTCTGTGGATAACGGTTTGTGAGAAAATGCTCACACAGATCAAGATTTTCTTCTGTCATGCGGACAGAATTCAAAGTTATCGAGAGATCACTGTTTTTCTTCAGAACCCTCCTCTGCTCCCTGCTTGGTTTGAACTCAGCAGGGTTAATTCGGATAGGCACACATGCGCTGCATGATTCACAGCGCATGGTATAGAGGCTGTTGCCGTTACGACGATATCCCGCCGCCAGAAATAGCTCCATGATTTGGTCGGTCAGTGGACCAAAAAGCGCCTGGTAAAATTTTGCCTTATAGGGGAGCTGATAGGGACACTCCATCGACATATTAATAAAATACCGATCGAGGTTCTTTTCAATCAGGGTAAAGGCCTGCCTGCACTGACGATCATAGAGAGAAGTCACCATCGCCCCCCGGGTTTTATTACCCTAAACCAGTCCCTGGTCCAGCATTGCATTAACCACTTTAACAAACCCGGCAATATTGGCTCCGGCAACATAATTGCCTGATACGCCATATGTGTCAGCAGCATCAATGCAGGTTCGGTGGATGGACTCCATGATATGTTTCAAACGTCCATCAACCTCTTCACGGGGCCAGGCCAGACGCATGGAATTCTGGGCCATCTCAAGTCCCGAGACTGCAACACCTCCGGCATTTGCCGCTTTTCCCGGGCCATAAAGAATTTTACTGTCGAGAAACTGGTCTACCGCTCCGGGGACAGAAGGCATATTGGCCCCCTCCCCCACGACGTAGACGCCGTTTTTCAGTAGATTGGCCGCATCAACTTCATTAATTTCATTCTGTGTGGCACACGGCATTGCACACTGGGCCTTATGGTCCCACAGGGGATTATAATCGAGGTGCGGATCTACCGGTGTGTAGACTGCATTGGTGTACGTATCAACATACTCACTGATTCTGCCCCGCCTGATATTTTTCAGGTTCATGATATGGGCCAGTCGCTCGCTGTCGATTCCCTGCTCATCAAAAATATAACCAGATGAATCAGACATGCTTACCACCTTGCCGCCAAGCTCAAGAATTTTTTCGGTGGTAAACTGAGCGACATTTCCTGACCCCGACACCAGGCAGGTTTTTCCTTCAAAGGTCTCTCCTCTGGTCTGCAGCATTTCAGCAGCAAAATAGACGTTGCCATAGCCGGTTGCTTCAGGCCGTATCAAACTGCCGCCCCAGTTCAGGCTCTTGCCGGTAAGAACGCCGGTAAACTCGTTGCTGAGTTTCTTGTACATGCCAAACAGATAACCGATCTCTCGAGCACCAACACCGATGTCGCCTGCCGGGACATCGGTATTGGGTCCGATATGGCGGAAGAGCTCAGACATGAAAGACTGGCAGAAACGCATAACCTCATTGTCTGATTTTCCTTTTGGGTCAAAATCAGAACCACCCTTGCCGCCTCCCATGGCAAGCGTTGTCAGTGAATTTTTAAAGACCTGTTCGAAAGCCAGAAACTTGATAATGCCTAAATTCACTGAAGGGTGAAACCGCAGTCCCCCTTTGTAAGGCCCAATGGCACTGTTCATTTCCACACGAAATCCGCGGTTGACCATCACCTGCCCATTATCGGCCATCCACGGGACCCGAAACATCAAAACCCGTTCAGGCTCGGTAATCCTTTCCAAAACAGCCTGCTGACGGTATTCAGGATTTCGTTCCAGCACTGGTTTTACCGTTTCAACAACCTCTTCCACAGCCTGAAGGAATTCATTCTGCTCAGGATCTCTGGATTGTATCAGTCCAATTATCTGCTCCATTCTCAATCTCCTTTTTTTTTTATATATCCAGAATTATTCGTCCTCACTGCACATTCTGTTAATCAGATCTTCCCGGTACATGATTATGCCGCGAGAGCCGCTCCCCTCGCATTTAATCGTCAAACTATAATCCAACCTGAGATGTCGCACCCAGGTGCCGTCATGATTCGGTTCGAGACTGTTAAACCACGACCAGTCTATCTTATCCTCCTTGTTTCCGGCACCCGCGCCGTTATTGTCATCAATCGTCAAATACGGGATACCAAGGGAGGTGATATTCTGAAAAAAATGTGACCCCTGGGATGGATCTGCTCTCAGCAGGCTACTTCGTACCTCGACAATAGCCTGAACCCTGGAAATGTCACTCCATTGAACAGGTATACCCAGCCAGTGGTCTCCTGTACCCCAGCGGCCAGGACCGACAAGGAGAAAACTCCTCCCTTCAGCGCTTAGTTTTCGATTCAGCAACCCTATTTCCCGGGCAATTTCTTTGGTTGCAGACGGTTCAAAATTATCAGGTTTGACATAAATAATATCGAATATATTTGAAAGACGCCCATGCCCCAGGCACTGGGTGGAATAGCAAATTGACTGGGCTATCTCATGATCACAAATGCCCACATCAGCACGCTCACTGCCGGTAACCATCGGCCTGATCTGCAGAAGATAGAATGTACTTTCAGGCAGCGTCGCTCCAAGCTCTACGGCAAATTCAATCTCTACCTCGTTCCCCATGCCCGAACGGCCGATGGATAGCAATTCTGAAAGAATCTGGGCAAGAGGATAGGACGAATACTTTAAAAGCTGAGCAAAGGTAAGGATTTTCAAACCTGGCATGTCAACATCCCGAATCCTGTTCTCCTCCGGAATGTATGTTGAGGACAACAGCTGAACGGGTTTATCAGCAGCCGCATCCTGAACCTCATAGCGGATCAGATTGGCGTTATAACGATTCAGACAATAATCATTCTGCATATCAAGCCCATAGAACTGCCGCTGGCAATTCTCAAGAATGTCCTCAACCGTTGAAAACTGTATTAACTTCTGCGGATGGGCCGGTGAAAATCTTAAATTCTTCTCCCCCTCGACAACGGTTTTGCCAATACCAAGCGCTATGTGGGCAATACCGTCTTCGGGTTTCATATTCTGAACCGGGTAGTAGTTGTGTGACTGGGCAACGCCTGACAGCGCCGGATACCATTTGCCGTTGTGATCGGCGCCAATCATCTGCTGGACAATCACGGCCATGGAATCCTCCATACTGCTGGAGCCCGTACGGGAAAAGGCCTGCGGACTCTCAAACCAGGTCGAGGCATAGACCAGCTTTACCGCACACTCCAGTTGCGTGAGCCGTTCTGCAAAATCCGGATGGTTATTGGTAAGAAAATAGGTTGAGTAGAGCCCGGCATAGGGTCGAAAATGGCCGTCTTCCAGCAGACTCGAAGATCTCACTGATAGTGGAAATTCACATTTTTCAAGAAATGCCTCCAGTTCACGACTCAGCCAGGATGGTAAATTGGCGTCAAGAAAGAGGTCTGCAATCTGTTCATCATCAACATTTTCAAACCGAAATAATAAATTCTGGCGAACAAAAGCATCGAATCCATCAGATGAAATAACCATCGTTCTGGGAATAGCCACAGGAAAATTTGACAGGATTGAATCACCTCCACCAGGCCGCTGCAGGGCGGCCCACATAAAAGCTAGCCCGCGAGCCTTGCCCCCGATGGGCCCGTCTCCAATCTTGACAAACTCGTTAACCTCGGGATCGTAGGCGTCTTTACTGAATCGTGTAATTACGCCCTGTTGTCTCAATTTCCTCAAGGAGCGCACTTTGAAAATGATATCTTCCCGCATTTCGTCAATTTTATTGATATCACCAATAAAATCACGATGAAGGCGACGAGCCAGCCCCACCTCCGAGCGGGCCATCATCCAGTTGGAGAAATGATTTCGTAGAGCATGATACTGCAGTGACTCGTTGGGTATGGTATCAAGTGCCTGTTCAAACTCGATAACATTTGAAACACTGCAGATAGGTGATGCATCAGGTTCTCGAAAAACAAAATCACCAAAGCCCAGATATGTCAGGAAAAAATTATGCAAGGCATTGTAACTATCAGGAGCCTGTTTGGAAATAAAGACTGCAGGAATTGATTCTGCACGAATTTTATTATCTTCTTCCGATGACAGCATCAGCAGAGGCAGGTCCGGGATCTCATCCCTGACGGCGGAAAGGAAATTTTCTCCGGCCCGCTGATCGAGTTTCCCATCACGGGGAAAACGCGCATCTGAAATAATGGCAAAGACATAGGGCTTGTATAACTCATACAGTTTCAGTGCATCCTCATAGGTACGAGCCATCAAAATTTTAGGTCGTGCCCTCATCCTGAGAAGCAGGTGACGCTCATTAATACTTTCATCAAGGACAGCCTGGGTCTGCTTCACAACCTCCCTATAAATTGCAGGAAGGAACAGTGAGCTGTATTCAGGAGAATCCTCCACATAGATAATGACACGCACCATCGCCCGGGCAGTATCGTTATCAACATTGGAATGATCTTCAACATTCTTGACAATAGACATCAACAGATCATCCTCACAGCACCAGAGAAAAATATTATCGATGTAGTCGCTATTGAACCGTTCAGGCAGGGAATAGATTGTTCTCAGGTTATGGACCAGCAGAATCACTTTGATATCGGGTCGAATCGCTTTTACTTCCCTGCCGAGATCAAAAGCATCCATGCCGTTCAGGTAGGGCATGGTGATAACGAGATCAAAATGTTTATTCCTCAGGGTTTCCAGAGCCTTCTCCCCTGTCGATACCCTTGTGAACTTTGGTGCTTTACTGAGATTTAAACCATGGTACTCATGAATAATCTTCGTTGTAATACTGCCGTCTTCCTCCATTATGAATGCATCATAGAGGCTCGAGACCAGGAGAATTTCCTGTACCTTGAACGGCATCAGTTCATGAAAAACTTTGAAATGGGGGTCAAAAGCTGTTGGAAGGATCGTTGGATGTACAGCCATGTTTCACCGCTGAAATTATAATTATTGTGACCCAGTACAAAAATCACCTGTTCCATTACTATTTCTATAAAGCAAGCCGTTAGAAACAGCAGATCATAGCAGTACTTTATAACCGATCGGTAAAAAAACAAAACCGAATCATTTCACCTCCGCGCTTTTTATCCTTCGCCTCCCCGAAGCTGATAGATCAACGGGTGATAGATCACCATTAAAAGAAAAACTGCCATGAATACCAAGCTCAGCCGGCCGGCCCAGAAACGAAGTCTGGCTGCGGGGGTTGCAAGCCCTCTTCTGCCTTCAGATAAACGTCCGATTGAGGTACTGATTCCAGCAACAACCGCGCCATGAAGAAAGAAATAGAGGGGGTACCCGACTGCCATGTAGGGAGTTTTCAGCAGGTCAAAGGGACATCGGTGATGGGGCATTGCATAGATATACGGGCTGGTGTAGACGGTAACAACCAGCAGGGAAAAGAAGTAGAAAACCAGCCATAAGCCCATCACCGCCCAGGCGGTAGATGATGAAACAGCGCCAGTGGTATCCCCATGACGACTCATCTTAAAGGCGATGCCTGACAGCACCAGCGCGACAATCCCATAAAGAAAGAGCAGGCCTGATGAGGGCATGAGGGTAAAAAGATTATATCCATCGTTTATCTGGCTGCTAAACAATACCCCGCAACAGGATGTAATGATGTCTGGATTCAGGTCGTATAAGTAGAGAACAAGCAGCGTGCTGTCCAGAATCAAGAGTGGTAAGATGAAAAACAGTAGGTAATACTTTGTTTTTACCAGTGGATAATATTCTGAGCTGATATCGAGTTTATGACATACAATCCAGGCTGCAGACAAAAACAGCGACAGTAATTTTACAAGCAGTACCGGGACACCGTAGCTGTTTGCGGTTAAAGCCCCGGTGGCACACATTGCTCCCACAAGAATGTTTGAAAAATAATCGGCCGCCAGAACAACCATTAACACACTGAGCAGTTGAATGGCAAAACCAAACTCCACCAGCACAGCACTCAGATAGACCTCCTCCTCAAGTCGGATCTGTAATTCTGATCCGGAACCGATATCCCAGGACCTGATAATACGCCACCCGGTTTTCACACCGATTAAACTGAGGAAAAGTGTCACGACCGAACAACTCAGCAACCCTATGGACCAGGCATCGGTGAGCATATTAGTTTTTCGATCCCTCCAGGCGTCCATCCCCCATCAGGAGACAGCGGTCAACGATCGTATGATCCCCTACCAGCGGATCATGTGAAGCAATTACGATGGTTCTGCCGTCAGCTTTCAAGTCCGCAATGATCGACATAAAGTCATGACTGAGCTGTTTATCCAGGTGTGCTGTCGGTTCATCGGCAACGATGATGGGAGGATCATTGATCAGGGCTCTGGCAATTGCAGTTCGCTGCAGTTCACCACCTGAAATATTTGAGATGTCAAAATGTTTCCGATGGCTCAACGAGAGTTTTTCCATCAGCAGTTCTGCCCGTTGTTGCCGTTCAGTAACTGTTATCCCCAGAGGTAGAAGCGGCAGCGATATATTTGCCATGACACTGAGCCCCGGAACCAGATGAAAACGTTGAAAAATAAAACCTATGGTCTCTCTTCTATAAAGGGTAAGAAAACGATCAGGCAACCGTGAGAGGGGTTTGCCGTTTATAATTGCCTTACCACTGGTGGGAACGAAAAGGCAGCCGAGTATGGAGAGAAGGGTGGATTTACCGGAGCCGCTTGGCCCCTGTATGCAGATAACTTCATTGTCTGAAACCTGCAGGGAAATGTCTTTGAGGGCATGAACTGCATTGACTGCGGCTCGATTATACCACTTATCCACTGAATCAAGAGTAATCATTGCCTTAGACAATCGAGTCGGGTCTTACCAGCGCACTTCGCCAGGCGGGTATAACGGTGGCAGCGAGATACGGCAATATTGAGATGGAAAATATCAACATCAGATCCCCAGGGCGGAAAACCGGAAGCAGGGATAACGGAGGGCTGAGAACCGACCATCCAAGTAACACCGGCCTGAACAGCAGGCCGTCAAACCAGAGAACATGTGCCCAGGCGAGCGTATAACCAATACTGAAGGCGAGCAGCGAAATCACAACTGATTCCCAGAACCGCACACTCATCACATCAGCCGTCTGCCATCCGACGGCTTTAAGAATCCCAACCTCCCGTCTCTGTTCTTCCGAGAGCCCGGACGCTTTATCCCAGGCAAAGATTATAAACGCAGCAACAGAGCCTAATAGACAGACGAGACCAAACCCGCTGCGCCAGCCAAATGCCGCACGATAGGTTTTTTTAATCTGGTTTTTTGTTACGACCCTCGATCCTTGCAGTCGTTCAGAAATTTTTTTAGCGATTGTATCAATCTCTACCGGGTTACCCACCGAGACAACCAGATCGGTCAACTCGTCATCACCCATCCCGAACAAATCAGATGCGTCCTCAATCCCCATTACAATCAAATCTCCGGTTACCAGCGATGTGTTTTCTGCAAACGCTCCGGTAATGGAAAAGGATTTAAGGCTTAAATCCGGACGAAACAGGGAAAAGCTATACCGCCCTGCCAGATTTTTACTGTCTATTAAAGATTGACCGATGACCACAGGGGCCACCCCCTGTTTCAGGCCATCGTCAGCCCCATAGACAATTGACAGACCAGGCAGCTGCTGGTTATCCGCAAAGCTTGCATCACCGATAACGGTATAATTTGCCCCGTTCAATTCGTCAAAATAATACCCCCAGATCCGCGGCCTGATTTCCTTAATGCCAAAGAGTTCTTCTACCTCAGCCAGGTCCTCATACCGAAGAACATCCTGCCGACCAGCTGTCATTTTCTGAACAGTTATATCCGGCACTGCTGTCAGCAACTGCTCAGCCGCATTGTCGAGACTGCTGGTAATGAGCCTGAAAGATGCCACAAAAAAAATAACCAGACTGAAAACCAGAAAAACGGCCGTATTTTTAAATCGATTGCGCCAGAGGCTCCCCAGGGCATAGTCAAGAATATTGCGCTGCCTGTTGATGCTATAGAGTGTCATTCACCTCACCGGCGCAATAACAGCGCTTGAAGGGAAATGTTCAATTCCCCCGGGATGATCCATGAATGGTGCCACGGGATCCGATACACTGAGGTGCCTGATATATCGGGCATCAGTGGCAATGCAGAGGTCAGTCAATCCTAAACGTTGAATAACCAGTTTCATCTGTTGATCAGCTTGCAACTGGTCAGAAAATGCCCTGTTCTGGGCCTCGAACATGAAGATCTGGAAAACAGCGAGACAAGATATTAAAAGGAGCAGCCGCGTCGATGGTCTCATGACACCTTACTGGCTCGCCTCCTTCATTTTCTTCATTTTCATCATATGCCTTTTCTTCATCGACATGATCATCTCGGGTTTAATCTCATCAAACAATAACAATTGTTTTCCCTGGTGATCCTCGCTGAAATTTTCAGCAGCTTTACGTGACTCGAATGGCACCAGTTCCTCACCCATCGGTCCCATAACGTCACTGCCGACAACGTAAATAGCCTTCCTTCCATCAAGATAATCGAGGGTATAATAATCTTTTACCCATAGCTCTGCAGTTGCCACATCACCCTTACCATTATAGGCCGCCTGGTTAAAAAAATATGCCATCAGGTCTTTGACCCCATCAAACATGACCACCGCTTCACCTGTTGCATGAAGCTGGGTAATCCAGGGATTATATTTCGCCACCATCATCCCGCAAACGGCGCACCGTTGATCAGGGCTAACCGGATCAACCGGCTCGGCCAGTGCTGAAGAACCGGTTACACTCAGATACAGGCACATTAACAACATACTCATAACGTGTTTCATGATGAATCAATCTCCTGGTTAGCAATTATTCTTTCAGATATTTTCCAAGGAGTTCGTCCAGTTCTGCCTCTCCGACCCCTCCGAGAATCGCCGTGATAATTCTCTGGTCCGGGCTGATAAAAACCGTTTGAGGTACCATCCGAACCTGATAATCTGCAGCCATTTTCCCGTCACGGTCCAAGGCCACCGGAAAGACAATTTCAAGGTCCTCGGTAAAGGACTTTACACCCTCGATGGTCTCATTGGCCATGGCAACGTATAGAACTTTTAACCCCCGCTTCTGATAGTGATCAAAAAAACGATTTACAATCGGTGTATCAGCCCGGCAATACTTGCACTCGGTATCCCAGAACCGTAAAATTACCGGAGAACCCTTCCAGCCAGTTGAAGAAATAATCTCACCGCCTAAATCTGTAATGGTATAACCTGGAGCCTGGTCCCCGATCTTCAAACGGTTTGAGTCTCCGGAACTGCAACCGACAAGGAAAAAGAACAAAGAAAGGATAATAAACCATGCCTTGAAAAAGGAACCCAGCGGGTTGTTTTCTTTACATGTTCGCCAATAGTCAGGAAAAAATAAAACCACGGTGATGTTTGCCTCATACAGTTCGGGCCAGAATAGCGTAAAAACCTCGAGCCCAATCATAATCATCTCTTCATAAAAAACCAAATAACAATAAAATAATCAATGGTTATATGAGTATTATCAAGAGGTCATCCAAAATACAGCTGGTGCATGATTGCCACAGGGACATACTGATTCAACGATGATTGTCCCTGATCGCTGGCCTGCTTTCAGCTCATCGATTAACATCACTCGTTCCCACAGCAGAGATATCATTATTAGTGGTGGTTATAAATGGTTGTTGTCTGGGCCATCTAATGCTACAATGTGTTATATAATCAAGGATGATTTTGATTTTCCATTAATCGCAATCTGGAGACGAGCGTCGTGGAAAGCGCAGAATTCATAGGGATACGAAAACGACTGGATAAAACCCAGAAAGAACTGGCTGAATTACTTGGCTCTTCTCTCAAAGCGGTCAGCAGCTACGAGCAGGGGTGGCGGTCCATACCTGGGCACGTGGAACGGCAGCTCCTGTTTCTATTCTCCAAGAAAGTAAAACTCAAAGACCAGAACTGCTGGGACATAACCAAATGTCCAGCCGATAAAAAAGAAAACTGTCCGGCCTGGGAGTTCAACTCAGGCAACCTCTGCTGGTTTATTAACGGAACCATCTGTGATCAGCGCCCCCAAAAGAACTGGCAAGAAAAAATCTCTATCTGCCGTCGATGCAGAGTATTGAAACGACTTCTTAATTCATAGCCGCGAAGAGGGAGGACGGTCGAGCTCTTCGGGCCGGTTCACGTTTCTCCAGGCGCTGGCGAGATCACCGGGAATAACCGGATTATATACTCCGGCACAATGAGCTAAACTGTTCATTCTCATCTCACCTTTCCTTGCCTGAGAATCAAAAAGAGGCGCACAGCGGAAATCATACCAGCCAAAGAGCGGCTCACCCCTGTCAGTTAACGGGTTGTGCGGTATAACAGCCAGCCGCCCTGGTCTCTGCTGGTCAATAAGCCACCTGATGCTCTCAACTGAAATATCCGGCATATCACAGGCCATGACAATCCACGACACAAATGGATAGTGTTTTACCACAGCAGAGATTCCTGCCAGCGGACCGGATACACCGGGAAGATCATCAATTCGCTCTAGCGAATTGAGTCCCTGTGGTATTTCCCCATTGCCGGAAATCACTATATTCGAGACATGGGCAGACAAGAAGTCTACTGACCGCTTGAGCCAGCTCCTTCCACCCCCGTCATCAATGAGATGCTTCGGGCTCCCCATTCGTGAGCTCCTGCCACCAATGAGGATACATCCGCAGAGTGGAGTACTTTTCATGCACCTTGTAAGCCATTTGAAAATAGTGTCCGCGCATACTGCAACATCGGAAATCTCCAGACAGGTGTAAGGTGGGTGAGTGGCCGCTGCATTCATACCGATATCGGTATGATGCCCAAGAACTAATTGCGCACAATCTATATCACATGGTCCATTTACGACAAGCAGATCAGCGCTGATAATGTCCTCAATAACACGAGTATCGACACTGGTGTCACTGGGATGTTGCACAAGTTGGCCAACCACACTGACTCTCACTCCCTTTTGAGCGATCTCTTCGCGGAGCGCATCAAGAAGCCGAGACCGAATCTGTCCATCACCATGAAACTGGCTCACTTGAATAATGGGGAGGTAATCAGGTAACATTTTTGGCCGCAAGAATTATGAGAGACAAAAAATTGGTTGAGAGGACACAGGCAAAATCTTTTCGTCTCGAGCACGTGAGAGAAATGTCTCTACCGCACAGCGCCCCTCTTCTCCCAGATCGTAAGAAAAATCGTTAACATACAAGTTAATATGGCTCTGGATAACATCCTCTTCGGTCTCCTGAGCATATTGATTTATATAGGCAAGGCCCTCTCCCCGGTTGGAGTAGGCCCAGTTTAAACTGGCTTTGATCAGCCTGTCAATTTTAGTTATTAGAGGTATTCCAAGGCTCCTGCGTACAGCAATGCACCCAAGGGGAATGGCCATTTCACTGGTGTTTTCCCACCACTGCCCAAGATCCTGCAAACACTTTAATCCGTGGGATTGGTACGTAAATCTACTCTCGTGAATAATCACACCAGCGTCCACCTCTCCGTTGCTGATGGCGTCCATTATCTGCTCAAAGCGTATTTCAACAAGAGCGGTGCATTCCGGCAGAAACAAGCGGAAAAGCAGGGCCGCCGTTGTATATTTACCTGGTATGGCAATTCGTTTCCGGGCCAGATCATCAACGGAAACGTCATTGCCTGCTAGCAAAAGCGGGCCACATCCTCGTCCAAGTGCTCCACCAGACGGTAGCACACAGTATTCCTCCAGGAGATGACCGACGGCATGGTAGGAAAGCTTAGTAACATCGAGTCGATGTTCAAATGCCCATTGATTGAGGGTCTCCACATCTTCCAGATGAGGCTGCTCAAATAGAGGATCCCCGGGCTGAGGCACGGAATTAACCATCCTGTTGAAAATAAAAGTATCATTGGGGCATGGAGAAAAACCGATTGTCAGAGGTTTCATAGCAGATCCTTAAGCCTGTGCACGATCAGTGAAGCAATATACCCCGAACGACTGCAGGCCTCTTTCAGTTTCCATGGTTCACCCGGTCGGTCTTCTACCATATTTGAGACAACTCTTGCCTCGATCATGGGAAGAGCGAACATTTCACAGCACCGGGCGATCGCTGCTCCTTCCATATTTTCACAGATTCCTTTGAACCGTCTCTTTATGAATCTGCCTCGCTCAGCAGTACCGCTCGCACCGTTGACGGTCACAAACGGGCCGGAAAAGAAATCGAGCTTTTTATCACTCAGTTCCCGCCGGGCACAATCGAGCAGATCATTACTCAAAGTAAATTCCATTTTGCCGGCCAATTCCTGGTCTGCAAAGGGTTCTACCTCATTGCCGTAACAGACGCCATAATCTCCCAGGACTTCTGATTCTGCCAGACAGATATCAAGCAGGCCGAGACCATGATCATTGGGTGCCCCAAGGTAAGCACCGCCGATGCCGAAGTTCACAACATATTTGATCTCTGCAGCATGTTCACCCAGTAACCGCATAACACCAACCGCCGATTCAACGGGGCCGACACCGCAAACAGCCATCATTACCTGATCATCACTTCCAAGCATGGATGATTTAAATGACATCATTTCAAATTCAGTTGCGGCAAGGACCAAGAGCATGTTATCTAACCTGTTTCCAATGAAAGGATGATGAATGGTGATTGACTCAGACCTTTCTTGTACTTAACCATAATAGACTATGCAAGATGATTTAATACTGCAGGCGTATGATTACAACCTGCCGGAAAAAAATATTGCCCAGCACCCTGTCGACAGGCGCGATCAATCGCGACTTCTGGCTTTAGACCAGAAGAGAGATTGCGTTGAACATTTACTTTTTTCAGATATCAGACAGCTTATCCAGGAAGGCGATATACTGGTCATTAACGATACCAGAGTTTTTCCTGCCCGGCTCTTTGGCAGAAAAAAAACAGGCGGCAAGGCAGAGGTCTTTTTACTTGGTTATCCCAGGCCGATCGCAGAGGACTCATCAGATCCGGGATTCCTTCAATATTCCTGTGAAGCACTCATCAAAAGTTCACGAAAGCCACAACCGCGATCATCAGTAATCATCAATGAAAATTGTCACTGCAGGCTGCTCCAGAACAGTGGTCGGGGAAGATGGTCAATCGTACTTTCAATACCAAAAGCAGCCGGCCTGGATGACGTACTGGCGAACAGCGGGGATATTCCACTGCCGCCCTACATCAGCCGCTCCCATGGAACCTCCTCAGATGATGTAACCAGATATCAGACCGTTTATGCAGACCAGGTGGGTGCGGTCGCCGCCCCCACCGCCGGACTGCACTTCACCCAAACCCTGCTTAACGATTTGCGGTTAAAGGGCGTTAAAATCGCACCGATCACCCTTCATGTCGGGTATGGCACCTTTTCCCCCGTAGAGGTGGATGATATTATGCAGCATAGTATCCACAGGGAGCATATAGATATTCCAGCACAAAGTGCAGATAGTATAAATAGCGTGAAACGGGCTGGAGGAAAAGTCTGGGCAGTCGGTACAACCTCCGTTCGCGCCTTGGAACACAGTATTGACGAAAGCGGAATGGTGGTCCCCTTCAATGGCTGGTGTGATCTCTATATTACCCCGGGGTTTACATTCAGAGTAATTGATAATCTTATTACAAATTTTCACCTTCCACAGTCCTCTTTGATGTTCCTGGTGGCCGCATTGTGCGGAAGGGAACAATTACTGGACTGCTACCACACTGCCATCAACCACGATTACCGATTCTATTCGTACGGAGATGCAATGGCTATTATTTCCTGAGAATTGATCGACACCTCGCATACCCGGTCGAGTTGTCAGGTGCCGGGGCTGTTTGAGGCAAAGACTACGAGCTACCCGTTGCAGCAGCAGGACATCCCTTGCAGCCAGCGTCAGGTTTACATGGCGGTACCGCAGGTTTGGACTCACTCTTATCCTTTCCATCTCCGGGAGAAGCGTAACCGTCTGCATACCAGCCGCCACCCTTTAGCTGGAACGAATTCATTGATATCAGTTTCGTCACAGGTCCGGTGCAGTCAGGACAGACAGTCAACGGTGCATCTGCCATTTTCTGCTGAATTTCAAAAACTTTCTCACACTCTCTACATTCATACTCATAAACAGGCATTGAACAACTCCGTCAATACAGACCATCAGGCTTATTCATCAATGAGCCAAACATGGCCGGTTTAGGTTTATATTTTTCCGGTGGCTAATCTAATTCTCTTATAATCCGATGTCAATATCTGATTCGAAAATCTACCAGCTACCATGTTAGTATTAAAAAACAAATTATTATCTACATATTTTGCAGTTTACCAGCTATTTTTATTGAATTTTTATGAATGTTATTGATGAGGTTGATTTTATCTTCTTTAAGATTTACTCTCTTTACTATTAGAATAATATTGTTGTTATCAATTTCACCTCTTGAGGTAATTACCATGGCAAAAACTCTCGTAGAAATGGCGGCAGAAATTATCCAGGCACAAGGAAGTGCAAAAGATATGTCAATCGATGAGATGCAGTCTGCACTGCAGAAAACGTTTGAGACATTGCAAGGATTACAAAAACTTGAATCAGGAGAAGAAGATGAAGAACTGTCATCTGCGACTCCTCAGATAAGCCCACAAAAATCCATCCTGAAAAATAAAATTATCTGTCTTGAATGTGGTGAAGAATTCAAGATGCTCTCTCCAAAACATCTTCGATCACATGGGTTGACGGGAAGAGAATACCGGGTTAAATATGGTTTTTCTCTGCGTCAGCCTCTTTGTGCTAAAGCACTCTCCGAAAAGAGAAAAAAATCTGGAAAGGAGAGAGGAATACCCGATGCCTTGAAAAAAGCTATTGCAGCACGTAAAAAAGCATCTGCCGCAACGAAACGCCAGACAACGAGAAAAAGAACGGTAAAATAATAGTTGTTTTACTGATCGTTCGGTCTGCTGGTTGACAGCTCTCCAGTTCGCTGCTCATTCAATACAGCCGTCTGCCGTTTTCAATGAACCATGGGTGATCAAAACGGTTTTCAGCCAGATAAAAAACAGTTTATTGTTGGGGCAGTTAAATTCTAATGAAAATCCACGCGCACTCGTAGGAACGTTTTAGCACTTCATGAAAATCTACTCCAGATTCATCCTGGTGACGATCACTGTCATATTCTTTTGGCTACTGATGCCAGCTTCGTCTCTTTTCGCCATAACCGCCTCAGGATCTGAAACCTCAGCAGAGGTAGCAGTCCGTTTGCAGAACTATTACAGCCAGGTGGAGAGTCTTTCATTCTCATTCATCCAGACAACAAAAGGACAGATGATCGGCAGGCCGAAGACAGGCAGAGGCAACGGGATTTTCGTCAGGACTGATACCGGGGAGAAAATGCGCTGGAATTATAACAGCCCCGATCGCCAGGTTCTCATCAGCGATGGCAAAACAATTTCAATGTATTTTGAGGAGCTGAACCAGATGATCATTGCCCCGGTCGACCAAGGCCAGGCAGATATATTATTTTCTTTTTTTGCCGGACAGGGCCCGCTTGAGAACAGTTTTACCATTCTGGATTCAGAACCGGCTGTATCTGATGAAGCTGAAGGTTCATCGACTGATTTGAAAGTGATATATCTTGTACCGAAAGATTCTGATTCTCAAATCACGATCATTCATCTCTATGTCACTGCCGAATCTCTTATTCGCCGAATCGAGTTTATCGATCATTTTGACACCAGAACCACCATCAATATATCCAACATATCAGTTGACCCTCTTCAACCGGGGCAACATGAAGAAATTGAACAACTGTTTTCTTTTACCCCACCTGAAGGAACTGAAATTATCAGGCAATAACCAAAAGACTCTAAACCTAACAACAGGATTATCCCCACATGACTTCTGATAACGACAGCTTTGAAGCGCTTTTAAACGCCAGTGAGAAAAAGCCGGTACGCAGATTATCTCCAGGCCAGAAAACCACAGCCACCATCGTTGGAGTGGATGGCGAAACCATCTTTCTGGATGTAGGATTGAAAAGTGAAGGAATAATCAACGCTTCGGAATTTACCGATAAAAGCGGAGCGCTCACCGTTAAAATCGGAGACACTCTCTCCGTATATTATCTCAAGTCAGGCAGATCTGAACAATTGTTCACTTCCAGGCTCGGGTCAGGAGCCAGCAGTGCACACCTTGAGGAAGCCTGGCGCGGCGGTGTGCCCGTTGAGGGAACGGTAAAGGCTGAGATAAAAGGTGGTTTTGAAGTAACATTATCCGGAAATATCCGCGCATTTTGCCCTTATTCACAAATGGGACTCAGGCGCGTGGAAGATCCAGCCAAGGAATATCTCAATAGTCAAAGGACATTTCTCATCACCCAGTACAGCGAAAATGGCAGGAATATAGTCATTTCGGCACGGGCATTGCTTGAAGAAGAACAGCAGCAGAGAAAAGAAGAACTCCAGGAAACGCTGACAGAAGGAATGGCCGTTGAGGGGACTATCTCCTCAATCCGTTCTTTTGGTCTTTTTGTCGATATCGGCGGCGTAGATGGACTGGTTCCCATTTCGGAGGTGGGGTGGAGCCGCATTGAGGACCTGGCGGAGACATTTCATGCCGGCCAGCAGGTAAAAGTCATGATCAAAAGTCTCGACTGGGAAAAGGACCGAATCAGCCTGTCGATCAAAGAAACTCTGGAAGATCCATGGGAATCGGCAACAAGCTCATTTCAAGAAGGTAGCAGCCATGTGGGAACCGTTAACAGGCTTGCACCCTTCGGAGCATTTGTGAACCTGGCACCCGGCATAGACGGACTCGTACACATCTCCAAACTGGGACAGGGGAGAAGGCTCAATCACCCACGGGAAGCTGTGGAGGAAGGACAGGACATCGAAGTCCTCATTGAATCGATAGACCTGGAGAACAAGAGAATATCGCTGGCGCCGTCCGACTATGAGTCTGCCGAAGACAAGTCAGACAAGGAGCGAAAGGATTTTTCAAGCTACCTGAACTCAAGCAAAGATTCCAAAGAGGGCAAAGGGTCGATGGGATCTCTGGGAACTCTGTTAAAGGCGAAACTGGACCAGAAAAAACGTTAAATCTCTTTGCTTGCAAGCAGTTGCCGGTGCATCTCAAACATGATAACAGCGCCGGCAACAGAACTGTTCAGTGAGTCAAGCGTCCCAGCCATAGGGATGGAAATTAACACATCACAATTTTTGCGCACCAGCGGCCTGATCCCCTGCCCTTCATTACCGATTACGACACATGCGGGAATATTGAAATCAGTCTCATAAATGGACTGGCAATTCTCCTCTTTTACCGCACCGAAAATCCATCCGCCAGCCTCCTTTATTGCATTCAGTGCCTGAGAGAGATTTATCACCTGACAGATATCGACCCGTGATATGGCACCGGCTGAGGCTTTTGCCGCCGTGCCACCGAGCGGTGCTGAGCGCTCACGAGGCAGCACTATCCGATTTACCCCGGCGGCGTGAGCAGAACGGATAATTGCTCCAAGGTTATGGGGATCCTGAATGGAATCACAGGCAATGATACGTGGGTTTTCGCCTCTTTGCACAGCGGCTGAAAATTGAGCAAGTAATTCATCAAACGGCATCAACGGTACAGGGGTTACCCGTGCCACAACCCCCTGATGTTTTATCACTGCCTCGGGGGATTCTGTTATGCTGATTCGTTCAACGAAGCTATATTTTATGCCCGTTTTTTTTACCAGTTCAAGCAGCGCTTCCCAACTGCTTCCCCGCTTATCCTTCTGAAGGATCACCTCCGTTACCCGCTGCTCATCAGCCTGCAAGGCCTCGATCACAGGGTGTATACCCCAGATCAAATCGTCGCTGAAGCGAATCTTACGCTCCTGCCTGCCTGCCCTGTTTTTATTCTCTTCCTTCACCTGATCATCCCCACATCAACCGGCAAACCCCGGGCTGTCCTTCGACCGCGGGCCCGCTCTGCGTAAATAATTGAGCTGACCAATCCAGCTGCGCGCTGAAGATTGTCATTAATGATGAAGTAGTCATATTCTTCACAATGGACCATCTCGCTGTGAGCATTTTGCAACCGTTTCTGGATCGTTTGCTCTTCTTCTGTTGCACGTCCCCTTAACCGACGTTCGAGCTCTGCCATGTCAGGCGGTGCAATGAATATATGAGATGCCGGAAGTCTGCCATCCCTGCGAATTATCTCTGCACCCTGGACATCAATATCCAGAAGTACATCCCGGTTCTGTTCAAGCTGGTGAGAGAGTGGCGACAATGCGGTACCATAATAATTATCGTGAACCATAGCCCACTCAAGGAATTCTCCGGCTGCTATCATCTGCTGAAATTCTTCTTTGGCCACAAAATAATATTCTTTGCCATTACGCTCCCCTTCACGGGGCGGTCTCGTGGTATGAGAAACCGAAAAAACGAGTCGTTCAACCACTGACATGACAATCTCCAGCAATGACGTCTTACCGGTGCCCGATGGTGCTGATATTATGAAGAGCTTGCCACTCATTTTCTATCCTCGCCCCGATCTCCTTTCATCAGGTCCCTGTACTCATCCAGGTGGTGCCCCGGTTGCAGTGCTGCAATCCTCTGGGCAATAGTGTCAGGCTGTACAGATGACAGAACCACATGATTTGAATCCATCACAATGATTGAGCGTGTTCGTCTCCCTTCAGTAACATCTATTAACCGTTCAGCTTTTTTAGCCAGTTCTTTAATTTTTCGTGAAGGAGAAGAGCCGGTATTGATTACAGCTAAAACCCTATCCACCATGAGCGTATTGCCGAAACCAACATTGAGTAACTGCATAAATGATCTACTCCATTAAAATTCAGAATAACATGCGGCTATTCGATATTTTGTACCTGTTCCCTCATTTTCTCGAGCTCACTTTTCAGACCTACCGTCATGTGGGCAATATCGGCATCATTGATCTTAGAAGCCATGGTGTTAACTTCCCGTAAGAACTCCTGGATCAGAAAATCCAGTTTACGACCGACAGCACCTGATGTCTGAAGCATTTCTTCAAACTGACCAATATGGCTCCTCAATCTCACCAGCTCCTCTGTCACATCTGTTTTATCAGCAATGACAGCGACCTCCTGGGCAAGCCTCATCGGATCGAGGTCGACACTCCCAAGCAATTTCTGAAGCCGTTCCTGCAATGAGGTCTGGCGCTGCTGAATCAGCTCGGGAATCCTCTTTTCCACCTCATCCAGAACAGCTGAAAATGAAGTCAGTCGACCGGCTAAGTCGTCAACCAGTGCAGCAGCCTCACGCATCCGCATTTCATCACAGCTTTGCAGGGCATCTTGAACTGCAGCTTCCACAGATGACTTCAATTCATCGATATCTTCAGCTCTCTGTTCACGCACAAGCACATCTGGCAGTTGAGCAAACTGGGCCAGACTCAAATCACTTTCAATGCCGAGGGTCTCAGCCAGGTTTACCAGCGAATCCTTATAGGCTCTGGCAACACCCGTGTTTACCCAGACGTCTACAAGATCTGAAAAATCACCGGTGACGGTAAGGGAGAGATCAACGCGCCCTCGCTGATGAAAAGTGGATATCAGTTTTCTGATTGGATCTTCGAGCATTGAATAGTCTCGAGGCACTTTTATTTTTGCGTCAAGGTAGCGATTATTAACACACCGCACCTCAACACAGAAGATTCGTCCCTGTTTCTCAGCTTCCCCGCGACCATAGCCGGTCATACTTTTAAGTGTCATGATGTCCTATAGCTGTCCAGTTAACAGTCATTGATCAAATGAAAAAAAAACGATGCACAGGATACCACCCCCCATGCACCGTTCACAAAACCGTGCCCAACCTGCTGAACAAAGAAACTGCTGCTATTTTGCCATGGCAGCATCTAACTCAACAATCAGTTTATCACTGACATCGATACTTTGGTCAAAGTAAATAACGTGATTTTTGGCATCAAGAATTACGGTATAACCATTTGCAGAACCGTAGGTATCAACAACTTTTTCAAGAGCTTTGAGGATCGGAGCCAGCTCTTTATCCTGGAGACCTTTTAATTCGAATCGGGCATCCTCAGATTTGGCCTGCAATTCGCGTCGCCTTTTCTGAAATTCAAGGACTTTTTCCTGTTTGGTCTCCTCGCTCCAGGCACTGCTCTTTTTCTCAATATCTTTCTGCATAGCCAGGAGAGCCTCTTCCTCGGCCTTAAATTTGTCCTGAAGTTCTTTCATTTTTGCATCAAACTTCACTTTTGCAGCCTTTCCTGCAACAGATGAGGTCAGAACTTTCTGAACATTCATCACTCCGATTTTCATGTCCGCTGCAAGCACAGAGCTCGCGGTAACGACAGAAACACCGAAACAGAACAGTGACAAAAGGATTATAATTACTTTTGATCTGAACATGGATACTCCTTTAAAAAAAATTATGCGGACCCGAAAGGTCCGCATAGTAAAATCACTTCCTGACTGATTGTTAACGCTTGACTATCATTTAACAATGACGAAATCATCCCGCCTGTTCTGTGCCCAGGAAAGTTCGTCCTGACCATGCAGGAGCAGCCGCTCCTTACCGTAACTAATGGTGGACATCCTGGCCTCGCTGATACCAAGATTCTCCAGATACTTTTTTGCACTCTGGGCGCGTCTCTCGCCGAGTGCCATATTATACTCCTTGGTGCCGCGAGGATCGCAGTTGCCCTCAATTCTGATACCGAGTGCAGCATTCTTCTTTAAGAAATCACCATTTACTTCGATACGGGAGACCTGATCTTCGCGGATTTCTGAGGTGTCAAAGTCGAAATAGACCGGAAGCATTCCATCAGAGGTACGGCCCTCGGAAATTCCTATAGTATCCTTGGACTCCAGAGGCTCTTCCTTACCCATTGCTCCGCTATCTGTTCCCGGCTTCATAGCTTCATCAGCCTCTTTTTTAGCACAGCCGGAAAAAGTTACAAGACTAAGGATTAACAATGCAGGCAACAGAGCCTGGATTCTACTTAACATAATGAAAACCTCCATTTTAATTAAATGTCTCTGGCGACAGGGAATAATCAAACACGCTACGCCTCCGAATTAAAATTTTATTCAGAGTCTACTTTATAGAAATCATAAATATAGAAGAAATGATAGCAAATACAAGAAATATTTTAGATAATACCAGCTGCAGAACCAAATAACTGAGGCTACCGGTTAAATCCCGGAAAAACAGTCAAGAAACGGCAGTTTTTCAGCAATAAACCCACACTAAAATCCTCCATTTTATGAGCAATATTTCTAGAGATCTGCTGTACAATGAAAGTTTACTATAGTGATAATTGATGTTTCGGTATAAAGTAATAAGGTTTCAGTATCCTTTAAGGCAAGGTGCTGTTCCCTCGTGAGAACTAACCCAAAAGTGTGATAACGACTGGCGGTACACGAACAATTAACAATACAGTTTCTTTAAGATTTCATTGCCCCTGAAAATAGCCGCTCCTGTCAGTGAGGCAATACCCGGGAGAAATATATGGCCAAGATGCATATTAATCCAAATCGCGCCACGGATAAAACTGTGCGTGCAATAGACCGGAAACGCGAGCAGGAACGAAAAAGGATGTTCATACATTCCAGGGATCATGCTGAGATGCTGGCAATAAAATTGGTCCAGAGACTCATTGACAAGAACATCATCGAAACCACATCTGTCGAATCAATGCGCAGTGCCTTTGAAAAACAATTGAAATCATTGGCAATGATGGAGGACTTTGATCTGCAGCTGAAGCTGGCCCCGGTAAGAACATTAGTCCAGGACGCAAACATAGTCTCTCTTTACCTGACCCAGTATATCGTTGAAGATCTTGTCAATCACCAGGATATACAGGATATTTACGGGGAAGACCTTGATATCTATCGAGCGGTTGACTCGATAACCAAAGTCCTCAGGCCGCAGTGATCCATCCGGAAGTTTTACCCTCGCTCGTCTATGCTGACGAGCGGGGAAATATCTGTGATTTTCCCGAGCTCAAAATGGCCGGAGCAGCCAATGGCTTATTCAGCAAGCCTGAACTCCAGGATCTGATTCCCCTTCCGGAGGGCAGTGAACTGTTCACCCTCCCGGATCGAGTCCCCATGGGAACAGATCCGATAACCGGAGAGCCGCTGCTGCTTCACGAGAACCCTGAACACCCCGGAGAAAAAATCAATGGCGTTGCAGCGTTCATGGCTCCCGCCCATACTGCTATTTTTTCTGCGGCATATCAGGCAATTGAAAACCCGGTTCTGCTGCCGCTGTTTGCCTACACGGCTGTTGGCTGGTATGACGGAAAATTCTGGGTCGCCGGGTTTCGCAGTGACAGGGACCAACGCCAGGACTATCAGCACTTTAAACAGTCGGCAATCAATAAAAAAACCCGCAGGAAGCTTGCCAAATACAGGAACAACAGACTCATTCAACATCTGGGAAAATGTTGTTTGACATACAATTGCCCGGCCGCTAGAAATTACTTCATGGGCCGCTGGGAAGCTCCCCTGCCCTCTTCGCCATCCTGCAACGCCCGCTGCCTGGGCTGTATATCACTCCAGCCTTCAGGCTGCTGCTCATCAACACAAGAGCGTATAAACTTTGTACCGTCTGCCCAGGAAATCGCCGAGATTGCAATACCTCATTTAACCAATGCCCAGAGACCAGTAGTCAGTTTCGGCCAGGGATGTGAAGGAGAACCACTGTTGCAAGCAAGCCTGATTGAACAATCAATCAGCTTAATTCGTAAAAATACCTCATCGGGAACCATCAACCTGAACACCAATGCCAGTCTGCCGGATTCAGTCGGACGCCTTGCGGCCATCGGACTGGACAGTATAAGGGTAAGCATTAATTCAGCGCAGGAAATGTGCTACAACCGCTATTTTCGCCCCCAAAATTATCGTTTCCAAGACGTCCTGGATTCTATAAAAACGATGAAATCAGCCGGTAAATTTGTCTCGATTAACTATTTCATACTTCCGGGTTTTACCGATTCCACCGATGAAACCGAAGCACTCTGCACATTGGTAGAAAAAACCGGCCCGGACTTCATACAGCTTCGTAATCTTAACATAGACCCGGACTGGTATAGAAACAGTCTCGAACTTTCCGGAGATCCTGGACGATATGGTATAAGAGCCTGGTTGCAGCGTCTCAAAAAACAGTTCCCTAAACTCAGATTCGGCTACTATAACCCTTACTTACCAGACTTCCTTTGTTCCCCATGAATGATAGCCGCACCTGTCTGCAACAAAAGTTCTGCTCTTCCGATAGCTGCTAATTCTTTAATTCCCTTTTTTTAATTGTAATTTTCTGGCAGTTTTATATGATAGGTATTGAGAAGCTTTATTATTTATTGTTAAAACATAGGAACAGCTTATGAATCAGATTGTTGAACTGCCAAACATGAGACTTACCACCCAGCGTCAGATTATTCTGGAGGAGTTGAGTAACGTCAAATCTCACCCAACGGCCAATGAAGTTTATGATATGGTTCGTAAACGATTACCGCGTATTGGCTTGGGTACGGTATATCGGAATCTTGAGCTGATGGCAGAAAGCGGTATAATATTAAAACTTGAAGTCGGGGGAACCCAGAAACGCTTCGATGCAACCACTGAGCTTCATTACCATATTCGCTGTATGGATTGCGGCAGGGTGGATGACATTGAACTACCCGTGCAGCACCAGATCAACGAGGCTGCCTCAGAAAATACCAGCTACCAGGTATTCAGCCATCACATAGAGTTTTCGGGAACCTGTGACCAATGCAGCTCGACGTTGCAGCATGCTTCAGTAAACTGATAGTTACGTTAAATAAAGAAACAACAAGAGCCCTTATCCTGCTTCAGGATAAGGGCTCTTGTTGTTTTAGTGGATAACTCGTTTTCAGATAACGAATTCAATCGAAAACAACCTTGCAGAACCGCCTCTTCCCTACTTTTAGAATTATCTGTCCTTCCGGTTGAACCTTGTAATCAACATCGGTTATCTTCTCACCATCAATACTGACTGCACTCTGCTTGATCATACGTCTGCCATCGGAGGTAGAGTTCACCAGCTCTGCTTTAGCAAGCAGTTTCGGCAGCCAGATTGCTTCGGAGCCCTGCACAACATATTCCTTGAGGTCATCCGGGAGACTGTTCCTGGCAAATACATTATCAAAATTCTGTTCCGCCTGAAGCGCTGCCTCATCTGAATGAAAACGGGCGGTAAGTTCTCTGGCAAGCATTTGTTTAACGGCTTTGGGATGAAGCTTCCCACCTTCTACGTCTTCTTTTAATTGGGCTATTTCGGGAGTAGAAAGGTCGCTGAGCAGTTCATAATATCGATACATCAGACTGTCTGAAATCGACATGACCTTGCCATAGATTTCGTTGGCAGGATCAGTGATACCAATATAATTCCGGAGAGATTTACTCATCTTGTTGACGCCATCCAACCCTTCAAGGAGGGGCAGGGTCAGAACGATTTGCGGTTCCTGATTTCTTGAGCGCTGCATATCTCTGCCCATCAGCACATTAAACAACTGATCTGTTCCGCCCAGCTCAACGTCCGCTTCCATGGCAACAGAGTCATAGCCCTGAATAAGCGGATAGAGAAATTCATGGATGGAAATTGGTTTGCCGTTTTCAAAACGATTTTTAAAATCATCCCGCTCAAGCATTCGGGCAACGGTCAGTTCAGAGGCTAACCTGATCATTTCAAAAGAGTCCAGTTTACCAAGCCACTCACTGTTAAAGGCAATCTTTGTCTTGTAGGGGTCGAGAATTTTAAATACCTGTTCTTTATAGGTCTCAGCATTTCTGGCAATATCTTCCCGCGTAAGTGGTTTTCGGGTCTCAGATTTGCCGGTGGGATCACCTATAAGACCGGTAAAGTCACCGATCAAAAAATAAACATCATGTCCCAGCTCCTGGAAATGTTTGAGCTTCTGGAGTAAGACAGTGTGCCCGAGATGCAGGTCGGGAGCTGTTGGGTCAAACCCTGCCTTAATCTTTAACGGAACTCCGGTCTCACGGGATCGCTCCAGTTTCTTAACTAATTCTTCGCGGGAGATGCAATCGACCACACCCCGCTCTATCAATTCGATCTGTTCGTCAACTCCAATCATATTCTTCTAACTGTCCTCTCAAAATCCAGTACTAAGCTATTTGGCAAATTCAACGGCTCTGGTTTCACGGATGACGGTTACCCGTATCTGACCTGGATACGTAAGTTTTTCTTCAATAGATTTGGCAATATCCTGGCTCATTAACAAAGCATCGCTGTCTCCAATTTTCCCGGAATCGACAATAATACGCAGTTCCCTTCCCGCCTGAATTGCATACGATTTTTCTACTCCGCCGAAGGTGTTGGCTATTGCTTCGAGATCCTCCAGCCGCTTCACGTAACTCTGGAGCATCTCTTTTCTGGCTCCCGGCCTGGCCCCTGAAAGTGCATCAGCTGACTGAACCAGTACGTCCAGAACAGATTGCTGAGGCAAGTCCTCATGATGTGCGCCGATGGCGTAGGCAATCTCCTCCTGCTCTCCATATTTCTTGGCCAAATCTCGGCCAATGATAGCATGTGATCCTTCCACCTCATGATCCACGGCCTTGCCGATATCATGAAGCAAACCAGCACGTTTTGCCAGCTTGACATCAAGCCCGAGCTCTGCAGCCATGATGCCGCACAAAAATGCAACTTCAAGAGAATGCTGCAAGACGTTTTGTCCATAACTGGTACGATATTTTAGACGGCCGAGGATATTTATCAGCTCCAGGTGCACCCCGTGAGCGCCAACGTCAAATGTAGCCTGCTCACCAGCCTCACGCATGCTAATCTCCAGCTCCTTGGTCACCTTGGCAACGACCTCTTCAATGCGCCCCGGGTGAATGCGGCCGTCTGAAATCAGTTGATGAAGAGCTAGCCTGGCGACCTCCCTTCTCACTGGGTTAAACCCTGACAGAATTACTGCTTCGGGAGTATCATCGATGATGATATCAATTCCGGTGGCGGCCTCAATTGCCCTGATGTTTCTACCCTCACGACCGATAATCCGCCCTTTCATCTCGTCATTTGGCAACGGCACCATTGAGACGGTTTTATCGGCAACATAATCACCGGCATATCGCGAAATGGCCAGGGCTATTATATTCTTTGCCTTGCGATCGGCCTCCATCTTCATTTCATTCTCGATACGAGCGAGGCGCTTAGCTGCATCCATCCGGGCCTGACTCTCCAACGAGTCCATCAACAGTTTCTTCGCCTCTTCCTGGCTGATACCGGCGATTCGTGATAATTCGTAGCGCTGTTTACCAACCAGGTTTTCGACTTCTTTATCCTTTTCGTCTATCTCACGCTCTTTTTTCTTCAACTGCTCCTCAGCCGTTTTCAGATCGGAACGTTTTCGATCAAAACTATCCCACTCTTTTTTCAGCATCTCCCGTTTCTTGTTAAGCTGATTTCGCTCATCCTTCAGCTCACGTCGATCCGATTTAAGCTCATCTTCAGCAGCCTGTTTGACCTGATACGCCTCCTCCTTGCTCTGAAGCTGTGCCTCCTTCTTCAGCTGTTCAGCTTCAACAATAGCATTTTCTATCAGCTGTTTTGCCTGATCCTTTATATTCTGTCGATGCCCTTCAACAAAGCGTTTTCTCAGGAATCCCCCGACGGCGACTCCCAACAGGAGTCCCAAGAAAACAAATATTGAAGGATGATTAAGTAAATCCATAACTACCGAGATCCTTTTGGTCTTGAAAGATTACAACAGGGATAGACGGTTTTCAGGAAGAAGAGACCTTGCCCGATCTACTGATTGGGGAATTGACAGGAAGATAGGATTATACCCGGCCGCATGAACTCTCAGGCATTTCACAAAAAAAACTACAGAATAATAGCTATCTGCAGTGCTTACTGTTCAAATACAGCACACCGACAGCAAAACCATCGGTGCTTTTAATCACCATTTATCTTTATCCAGTCGCTGAAACGATAGCAGAGCCCGGTTAGGAACATGCATCGCTCATTTTCAACTGGCAAACAACCTGTCAGGTTTCTTTACCGTCTGCTAAGCGTTTTTCCCGCTTTTGTAATGTTTCTTGGTTTTGCAACACGAGGCAGTAACGAACCCCAGAGCGTTCATGAACTGCCCATATATTAAACAATGTCCAGCATCCGCCCGAACATTGTGTACAAAAAGATTTTCCCCACCCTGCCGTGTCTATAGGACAAGTTAAACCTATCGAAATAGGTGGGTGCCGCATATCAACATCTGGGAAATTGTTCAATTTCCCATTCGAGGACAGTGGTAGCGCCCTTTTTAGGAGAGTTGGCTCAACAACACTACAGATCACCAACAGCGCAGGGAAAAACCTGCCGCCCCGGCATTTGCCCAGATATCTGAGCACCAACGAGGCCTTTCGGTTATATCCTTCTACTGATTATCAGAAAACCCGCTAACACGTAAAAAAATTATCTAGATTTATAGTATCAGAATTCAGTAGAAACAGCAGCTAAAAACTCTATTCCAACTATTTTTCCGCGATAAAGTGGTGTTCTATTTTTTCACACAATATGCCAAGACGTGCTTCACTTCCCAACCGATAATCATCAAAGTCCTGCTTCAGCCTGACATACCTCGAAGCAAGATTGAGGCACGCCATAACTGCGACCTTGGTAACCTGTATCGTCTTTCCAGATTCATTGCTGCTGTCTTCAACCTGCTGACGGACAAGATCGAGAATCGCCTCCATTTCCTCATCTGAAGCACCAGTATAAAAAGCAAAGTCCTGTCCTAAAAGACTGAATTTGACCAATCGTTCCGCATCGGGCATGAATAGACTTCCCTCCGGTTAGTTTTTGTGCAGAACTGTCCTTTTTTACTCAGATTTTATCGAGTGGTTGAATTCGAAGTGAACAGGCTTCCCTGAACTCCCCCTCCAGCTTCCTCATCATCATGGTCATCCGCCTGCTCTTCTGACTCCTCAGAGACAGAACCGTGCTCATCGGCAAGGTCAGCTGAGTTTTCACCTTCAAATTCAGCCCCCTCGAGCTCAGACTCCCAGGTCTCGATTCGATCAATTAAAGTGCTGACCCGGCCACCAAGATCACCACGTTCCGACTCCATCGCTTCAACCTGTTGACGCAACTGATCATTTTCATTTTTCTGCGCCTGAACCTCCTGCTCCTTCTGTCTGATCTCTGTCTTTAATCCTGTATACCCTTCAAGCAGGCGCTCTACAATATCTTCAAGGCGCCTGATTTCACTCTCATATTCCATTTTTAATCCTCTGGTTTCAAATAATATTATGGGATAACTATACCATGGTGGTAGAACCACGCAACATCAATAGACCGTAATGACAGCCATACTATTTCTTTTAACTTCGGGAAAATTTCCAACGTAAAGGTTTGTCTCCGTCGTACGGCATATAACCGTGAAACACTCGAGGATCATCATCAAAAACAAGCGGCAGAAAATATTTATCACCCTCCCACATCGGAAGGTTTAGGATATCTTTGACCGGATACCATACCAGCTCCCCCTCCTCATTACTGCTGGGCGGGGTGCCCCTGAACTGATCAACTCGATAGATGAAGCCGAACCAATCCTCACCGTTGGGACCAAAACCTGTCCAGTTGATCGTTCCTCTCAGCACAAGCTTTTCGCATATAATACCGGCTTCCTCTTTAATTTCACGGCAGATGCACTGCTGGATATCTTCACCTGATTCCATCTTGCCGCCAAGCCCGTTATATTTACCCAGGTGCTGATCGTTTTGTCGTTTATTACGATGGACAAGCAACGTTTTCTGCCTGTCAGGGGATAAAATATACCCCAGTGTTGCCAATATTGGTGTATACACACTCACTCCTTGTCATTTCAATATTATGCAGTAAATTATCCTGATCATCCAAATTGACAACGATCACAACTAATGTACCATCCCCATGCGAACGAATACAGAGGGAGCGCACACACACCTATTACCATGACGTCTCGATCTCAACTACTCTCTGCTCGATATCTTTTCTTTATCATTCTGATGACAGGTTATTTCATGCCTCACTTGTCAGATGCAAAAGCAGACCCTGATTTGTTTCCAGGCTATCAGGCGATTGAGTCAAATATTACATTCTGGGAAAAAGTATACTCAACCTACTCGGTTAATACCGCAATTATTCATGACCAGGACAACCTGAGCCGCGTATACAGCACTGTTGCCCTTCAAGACCTGAAAGTCCCCGGGTCTCGGAAACAAAATAGTCGACAAATTAAGCAGGTAAAGAAATATTACGCGAGTCTGCTTAACGCCCTGGCAAATAAAAAAAAGCCCGTATCACCTGAAGAAAAGCGGGTAGCTGCACTCTTCGGTGCACAACACTCTCCAGAAAAATATAGAGAAGCTGCCGAGAATATCCGAGCACAGACCGGATTGAGAGAGCGGTTTTCTGAAGGTGTTGGTCGTTCCGGGGCGTACATGGGAAGAATAAAACAGATCTTCAGGAACTACGGCCTCCCGGAAGACCTGGCCTACCTGCCCCACGTCGAGTCCTCCTTTAATCCGAACGCCTTCAGTAAGTTCGGGGCCTCGGGAATGTGGCAGTTTACCAGGGCTACCGGTAAAGAGTTCATGCGCATTGACTATATTATTGATGAACGGAGAGATCCGATTATTTCTGCAGACGCTGCCGCCAGGCTCCTTAAAAGAAATTATAAGCGTCTCGGCTCATGGCCGCTGGCACTTACAGCCTATAATTATGGTGCGGCAGGAATGAAGCGGGCATTGAATCAGGAAGGCAGTTATGTAAATATTTTTAAAAATTATCAAAAAGGATACTTCAAATTTGCCTCAAGAAATTTTTATTCGGAATTTCTTGCTGCAGTAAGGGTCGCAAAAGTACAGGAGCGTGGAGGATCAGTTCGGTTTGACAAGCCTCTTGCTGCTGTTGCTGTAAAGATGCCGGCATACGTCAACGCATCAAAACTTTGTTCCTATCTTGGTGTCAGCACAGACCAATTGAAGCATTACAACCCTTCCTTAAGGACACCGGTCTTTGACGGAACCAAATATATTCCCAAAGGGTATATGCTCAAACTGCCGAACCGTTTTAACAACAGCTCACTTCTCAGCGGTGCGCCGGCATCAATTTTCAGTAAAAGCCAGAAACGGAGCAGATTTTACCAGGTGCGTCCAGGTGATACCGCAGGCGCCATCGCAGCAGCTCACAAGATTCCACTCAACAACCTCATCCAGGCCAATCATCTCAACGGGCAGGGGTTTATCCGGGTTGGACAGAATCTCAGGATACCCTCTTCTCTTGCGCCATATACAGAGACTCAGAATGTTACACCGCAACAATCAACAGGCATCGTTTTGAAAGACTCAAAGAAAAGTTCACCGAAACCTTCTGCCCGTCACATTGAAGAAAACCTTGCAGTTTCAGGGAATCTCAAAGTTCTTAAGCATCATAAGAAAGCAGATCTCGACACCGGTATTGTCGAAGTACAACCGGACGAGTCAATCGGACTCTTTGCAGACTGGTTAAAAGTTACACCTGAGGCAATTCGGCTGAGCAACAATATTACCCTGAATAAAGACATTTATCCGGGCCAGAAGATTGTCCTGGAATTCCTCAATGTAAGGGCCGATGATTTTGAAGCTCTTCGATTCGATTTTCACCAGGAAATCCAGGAAGATTTCTTTGACTCCTATACCGTTGTGGACGTAACAACCTATCAGGTTTCAAATGGGGATACAATCTGGGATCTTTGCCATAAAAAATTTGATTTGCCCCTCTGGTTATTGAAAAAATACAACGACAAGCTGAACTTTAACCGACTCGAGTTATCAAGCAGCCTGCAGGTCCCTGTAGTTAAGGAAATTTAGAAAAAATATGACAGTAAATATACTGCTGTCACAGACAACAGGAAGACAACATATGGACATGGGTAAAACAATTGCAGAGCTAAAATCCCGCCCGGATTTTTCTCAGAATGTCGGCATGCTGCTTATTCACAATGGTACCGTCCGCTCATGGTCAAGAAAGGACCGGTCAGCGGTACAGAGTATAGAAGTCCTGCCGGATCATCATAAAATCGAGACCCTGCGCGACGAATTTTTACAGCATGAAGGTATCTATGAAATCATTATTGAGGCTAACGAAGGGATGCTTTTCCCCGGTGACGATCTGCTTTTTATCATAGTCGCCGGCGACATCAGGGAAAACGTCAAACCAGTTCTGGCAGAACTTCTTGATCGGGTCAAATCAGAGGCTGTTACAAAACGGGAGGTGCCTCACACAGTCTGACAAGGATATGCCCCCTGCCAACACAAAATTGCAGTAATAACGAAGCAGTGTTATAAAAGCAATACCAGTCATTGAGACCGAACACCTGGAACCCAAGATAAACATCTATCCTGGTTACTCGACATTATGACCTTAAATCAACCGAAAAATACTATGAGTTTGGATTCAATCACCAGATGGGTAGATACGCCCCCGGTGAAACAAAATCTCCTGGCCGTATGGGTTCACAAACTGTTTCGAATCTTACTGATTACCATACGTGAGTTTGAGTTAAACAACCTCTCTCTTCGGTCCGGCGCCCTCACCTACACGATCCTTTTATCGATGGTGCCAATGCTCGCAATGAGCACTGCGGTCATAAAGGGACTTGGTGGTGGAAATCAATTACGGGAGGTGGTTTATAAGTATATAGACACGCTTGAGCAGAGTCCACCGTTGGACCTCGAGGTTCCAGATAAAAAAAACGATACCGGACCACCGTCCATTTCGTCAACAGAAGATGAGTCAGCAGGACTGATAGCCCACTTGCGTTCTGCAGCAGACCAACTGTTTGATTACGTCGACCGGACCAGTTTCGCCACGCTGGGTACCTTTGGTATGCTTGGTATCTTTCTCTCGGTTATCCTGGTCTTAAATCATATTGAAGCTGCGATGAATACAATCTGGCAAGTGGAGGCCGGCCGGTCCCTCATAAGAAAGGTTACCGATTACCTGACCCTGATGGTATTGATGCCGATCTCTATCAATGTCGCCCTGGCAGCAGGTACTATCGTTGAAAGCCAATCTCTTGCTATTCATATAGATAAATATCTTCCGATACACTGGATACAACTCGTTCTGCTCAAAGGTGTTCCTGTCTTTTTCCTCAGCATAACCCTCTATATTGTTTATCTGTTTTTTCCTAATACCAAACCGAAGGCGATACCGACACTTATCGGAGCAGTACTTGCCGGTACCCTGTGGTTCATTACCCAGAATATCTACATCGGTCTTCAGATCGGGGTAGCAAAATACAATGCCATATATGGCTCTTTTGCTACTGTGCCACTGTTTCTGGTCTGGATATATTTCGGCTGGCTTTTTGTCTTACTCGGTGCCCAGGTGGCATATGCCATAGAAAAAAATGATCGTTACCAACTGATCGTAAAAAACGATGCTCCATCAATCAAACTCAGTGCTGCTCTTGACCTATGCTCAGCGATTAAAAAAAGTTTTCAGGATAACAATGGTGTTGATCTCGATAGTGTCAGCAAGGAATACCCTGACTACACCCTCGAACAGCTTGAGGAAGCAAGAGATACCCTCGTTTCAGCTGGTTTTCTCCACCACTCCAGAGAATCAGACAAACTCATGCCCTCACTGCCGCCGCAATCAATAACTCCTAACATAGTAATTGAAGCTGTGTTGGGTACCATCACCCCTGACAGTTTCGGGGGCAAAGTAAGTGCAGAGGCCGTTCAGGCGGCGACCAACTCGAGCTCTGGCAAAAATGAGCGCACAGATGAACCTGTGAAACATCAAGAAACTGAGACAGAAAAAAGCCAGTAGCATTCAGGCACACCATCTGATCAGGAGTCAGCTCATCCCTGATTTGACAAGATAACCGCGGAACCTTAAAAAAACACTTGTTACTCTCACTGAGAGTATTGTATTTAAAACCTACCTGTTTTAATAAACCATTAGTTGAAAACCAACATGCTCAAGCTATTTAACCTCAATCCATTTCAGCACAAACTCCTACTATAAAAGGTAAACACATGGAAAATTCTAAATCAAACGCTGCTCTGCAGGAAACCAGAACAAAATATATCGCCAAAGGAATAGGCAGTGCCACCCCCTGCTATATTTCTCATGGTCGTGGAGCAACTCTTGTGGATGTGGAAGGCAAGGAATACATTGATTTCGCGGGCGGTATTGCGGTGATGAACGTTGGTCATTCACACCCGAAGGTCGTTAAAGCGATCAAGGATCAGGCCGAAAAGTTTACCCACACCTGTTTCATGGTATCTCCCTATGAGTCCTCAGTTGCTCTTGCAGAAAAATTATGTGATGCAGTCCCCGGTGATACACCCAAAGCGGTCATGTTTGCCAACAGCGGGGCAGAAGCCGTTGAAAATGCCGTAAAAATTGCACGGTATTACACCAAGAGACAGGGGATTATTGCCTTTGACAACGGTTTTCACGGTCGAACACTGATGGGAATGACGCTGACCTCAAAATCAAAACCATACAAGTTCGGCATGGGACCATATGCTCCTGAGGTTTACCGGATGCCGTTTGCTAACTGCTACCGCTGCCCATTCAATAAAGAATACCCGGGTTGCGGTCTGGAATGTGCCGATCACCTGGAATATTTCTTCATCAATCATGTCGCCGCCGAGCAGACCGCAGCAATTATTGTCGAGCCGGTTCAGGGAGAAGGCGGATTTATTGCCCCGCCACAAGAATATTTCCAGAAACTCAAAGAGATTTGCGACAACAACGGTATCCTGCTGATCTCAGATGAAATCCAAACCGGTATCGGTAGAACAGGATATATGTTTGCAATGGAATACTATGGGGTGGAAGCCGATATAACCACCGTTGCCAAGAGCCTTGCTGCCGGGATGCCGCTCAGCGCTGTCGTTGGAAAAAAGGAAATTATGGACGCAGTTCATCCGGGAGGAATCGGCGGAACGTACGGAGGCAATCCAGTTGCCTGTGAAGCAGCCCTTGCGGTATTTGATATTATGGAATCAGAAAACCTGCTGGAAAAAGCCAGGGTCCTCGGTGAGACGCTTAAGAGCACCTTCCTTGAATTCCAGGGAAAATATGACATTATCGGCGATGTTCGAGGACTCGGACCTATGATTGCCATGGAACTCGTCAAAGACAGACAGACCAAGGAGCCTGCACCCGAACAGACAAAAGCCCTGGTAGCCTATTGTTATGAACGGGGTATCATTATGCTCAACTGCGGCACCTATGGAAATGTCCTTCGCTTTCTCATGCCACTCGTCATCACGGACGAACAGCTCCAAAAAGGACTTCAGATCCTGGATGAAGGTTTTGGTGCACTGAAAGGGTAACTGATAAACGCACAGTTCAGTTCTTAAAATAATCTAAGTAAGTAGTAACGCCTCAGATCAAGACAATTACGTTATGAGGCGTTACTGCTGGCGGGTAATATATTCCATCTACAGGAGGCTCTTTTATGTACGGCTATTACAACCGTATCCTTACCATCAATTTGAGCACCAGAAGCTTCATCATCGAAGACCTTACCGATGAACTCCTGAGTAAATGCATCGGTGGAAAGGGGTTGGCAACGCATCTGTTGCTTGAACGAAATCCTCCCGGAGTCGATCCCCTGGCCCCTGAGAACAACTTTATTATTGCGACTGGGCCCTTCTGTGGTGGCCGTCTCTGGGGTGGCAGCCGCTATGGAGTTTACACTAAATCACCGCTTACCGGGTATTATGCAGAATCTTACTCCGGAGGCAAGGTTCCCGAATCAATTGACTCAGCCGGATTTGACGCCATTATTATAAATGGCAAATCAGAGCAGCCGACGGTGCTGTCGATTCAGCCAGACGGCGTTGAGTTCCACAGCGCAGGCGATCTATGGGGCATGGAAACCTTTACCGCCGAGGAACAGGCTGTTAAACGATTTGGGATAATCAAGGAAGGATTCAGAAAACCCGGCGCAGTGGTAATCGGGCCGGCAGGAGAGAAGCTGGTTAAATTTGCCATCATTGCCAATGACAAATGGAGATGTGCCGGAAGGACAGGGGTTGGCGCGGTCCTTGGTTCAAAACTGGTAAAGGCTCTGGTCTTTCAAGGCAATCAGACGCGCAGGTACAGTGATCAGGAAGGCGTTGCTGAATATGCCAAAACCTTCTCGAAAGAAAATTCCCAACATCCCGGCGTCAAGGCCTATCGCAAAATGGGCACGACAATGATGGTCACCCTGATGAATAATGCCGGTGCTTTTCCGGCAAAATACTGGAGTCAGGGGACATGTGAACATGTTGAAGAGATTAGTGGTGAAACCTATCATCAGCAGCATGAAATTCACCCCCATGCCTGTGCAAAATGCTTTATGGCCTGCGGCCGGCTTGCCACCATCAGCAAGGGACGCCATGAGGGGCTAACAATTGAAGGCCCTGAATATGAGACAATCTATTCTTTTGGTGGCCTCTGCATGATTAAAGAGATGGAGGAAGTTGCCTACCTCAATGACTTGTGCGATCGGCTGGGCATTGACACAATCACAACCGGGAACCTTTGCGGATTAGTGATGGAGGCACATGAGCAGGGACGGCTTGACTATGAAATCGAGTATGGAAATGCGGACCAGACCATAGATCTGGTCGAAAAAATCGGTTCCCGAAACGGCATTGGCAATATCCTGGCAGACGGGATCATCAGCGCTTCAAGCAAATGGGGCCTTGAAGACCTTGCCATCCATGTCAAGGGACTTGAACCAGCCGGTTATGACCCTCGCGTTCTGAAGGGTATGGGGCTGACATTCGGTACATCACCTCGCGGTGCCTGTCACCTGCGAACCACGTTTTATAAGCCAGAATTGTCCGGCCTTATTCCCCCCGACCAGATCGAGGATAAAGCTGAGATGCTCGTTGATTATGAGGATCGACTTAACATCTTTGACACCTTGACCCTGTGCCGTTTTTACCGGGATCTCTATTCCTGGGATGAACTGGAACATACCCTGGAAATGGTCACCGGTATCAAACGCTCAATAGAAGAACTGCAGGCTATCGCTGCAAATATTGCCACCATGACCCGGCGATTCAACATTCAGGAAGGATTGAGCAGCGAAGACGACCGACTGCCCAAACGATTCCATAAAGAAGCCCTGGCGGAAGGCGGATCATTAAGTGAAGCCGATATGGAACTCATGCTTCAAGATTATTACCGACTAAGAGGCTGGAGCCACGAGGGAGTTCCCCAGAAAGACTGAACCGGTGCCCCATATTCACTAAAAATAGAATTCCGGCTCCTTATATACCCAATTGAGGTCTGAATTTTACTGACATGAAAATTTGATCTAACCCTCATCCACATCAGTCTCAAATAGTCCATGGTAGAGAATGGCGCCACAATCAGGGCCGATATCATGCCGTCATCAATTGAGCAATCATGACCGATCATATCCGCTTCATAACTTCTTTAATGACACTAAGCTCAGCTGAAATGAGCAGGTGAGAGGACCGTTCCGTAAATGTCTCAGGCGCCAGCCTGAATTCAGTAATCGGCACTGGCAATATGGATATGTTCCGTGGATTCTGGCCAATCAGGTCGAGGTATATCGCTCCCGCTTCAGAGTAAATAAACAGTGCCGAATCAACATAACCAGCCATATGGTGACTCCTCTCAAGAGAAAAATGAGTGGTAACAGTAAACTACAACCCGGCCTTGCCCTTATCAATCCATGAGCTATAGAGATTGGCTGCCGCCAGGGTCAGAGCCAGGATAGAGGGTCCGATTATCAACCCCCAGAAACCAATGGTTGAGATGCCGGCAAGTATTGCCAGCAAGATCAGGATCTCATTCATGGTATATTCAAAGCCAAACATTTTTTTCAAAAAACCGATAAATATCATGCGCAGCACATTATCAATAAGAACACCCATCACCACCAAGGCAAAGATAAGAATGATAAGGCAATTCAGGATATTACCATTCAGCAGCTCGAGAACCATGACCGGTACGTAGACAAGGGCAGCACCGACAATTGGAATAACAGAGCAAAATCCTGAGAGTGCGCCAAGATAAAGAGCATCATAATCACCGATAAAAACCATCAGGACTCCAAAAGCAAGCCCCTGGGCAATCATATTGAAAAGTGTCCCGTAAAAAACCACAGCGACGGTACCGGTGCATTCACGATAAAGGTATCTCTGATGCTCATAGGTCATCGGTACGAGCTCGGAAATAAAAACCAAAATCTTCTTTCCATACATATTGAAGAGGAAATAAAAAAGAAGAATCCAGACGACCTGACCGACCATTCCGCTTACTCCGGTAATCAGTCCCCCAGCACCATCTGCCAGCAGGTCAATGGCTGGACCGCTTATAAAAGAAAGTCCCTCCTGCTTCAGGCGAGTCAACGGCTCTTCAAGAAATGGAAGTCTATCGAGCAGATCAATCAGTTTTTCAATAATAGCCCTCAGAGACTGTTTGATACTGTCCAGATCAAGGTTCCCGGCCTGTTGTAACATCACCGAAATAAAATAGAGTAAAGGACCAAAAATCATCACCAGAAACGTCAATGATAAAACGAACGCTGCCATTCCCTCACGGGTTTTATACAATAAGCTTGTCTCTTTAAATCTATCCGAAAATGCCAACAGGGCAACATAGAGGTGACTCGTTGATAATGCCAGTACAGCTCCGACAACCAGATAATGAAGATATGGCCTGAAAAGCCACAGTGAGCAGGCAATCATGGCAAGCGTCAGCCAGGATAGAAAATTTTTATCATTGATTTTGGAACGGTCCATCCCTCTCTCCAGAAAAATAATTAACAACAGACACCTGTCTCAGGCAAAAGCTATCTCAATCTTATCCCGTTTATCCTGCTTGTATTCCTCAAATCGTTCCATCTGTTTTCTATCCAGGGTGTCTTCCAGTTTCTTTTTCAACTCCTCAGTTAAGGACTTGTACTGTTTTTTAAATTCTTCCCAGCCACTGCTGCCCCTGTCTGCCAGCTCCTGTATCATTTCAGACATCTGGCTCATACTGTCTTCCAAAACAGGTTTGAGTTTATCCACCTGTTCCTCTGTGAGGACAAGGATTTCCGAAAATTCGGCAACCAATCGATCTTTTGCCTCCTTTATGGCCTCTTCATCCAGCTCATTGAGGTAGTTTTTCAGTTTCTGCATTTCCTCACTATTGAGAAAGGTTTCAAGTTTCTTCTCCGTGTCCTCACTGACTCCCTTTAACTTCCGGGACATCTCCTCCATCTGGATATAGCCCTTATCAACATGCTCATTTATGCTTTTCTTCAGTTCCTCACTCTTTTCACCCAGGACAGGCTTCAACTTTTCCCACTGCTCTTTGGATAATTCGATCTTGTCATTCAAATCAGAGATCATCTTCTCAGTATTGAATGTTTCATTCTCAGCCGCAAAGCCAGCACCCCCAATCAACAAGATAACTGATGCTATCATCATTGCTCTTAAAGTTCTTTTCATACGCTTCTCTCAACCTTTGTTATGTAACTGTCATTTTTTGACCGTATGGCTATGGCCCATTGTATCAATTTCATGAACGAAGCTGCTGATCCAGGCCTGCCAGTTGATCATAATTGTGACTCAGCAGGCATCAGTCTTAAAAAACCCATTGAAAACCGCTCCCAGAAGCTGGTATGCGGTTCCCAGTAAAGTGTCTGGTCCTCACCATCGACCACCCCTAGCCAGACGATATGTTCAAAACCATTTTCATCTGTTCTTAATTCCAGACGAAAAGCTACTGAGGGAACGAATTTATCAAAAAACATTGCCATACGGTCGGCTATCTCCGAAGATTTTAAAACAATTCCAATTTCGGTGTTTTGCTTCACAGAACGAGGATCAAGGTTCAATGAACCGATAAATACCAACGATCGGTCAATGATTATGGCCTTTGCATGAAGACTCGATTTGGACTCGTATAGTTTTCCCTCCTTCACAACCTGCTGCTGTTCTTTCGTGAGATTCCTGCTCAGCTCATATAATGTCACGCCCATCCTCAGGAGTTGTCTGCGGTAATTGGCATAACCGGAATGTACAATCGAAACATCAGTCGAGGCCAGGGAATTTGTCAATACAGTTATATTGACCCCACGCTCACGAAGTTTTTTAAAATATGCGAGTCCGCCTTTTCCGGGTATGAAGTATGGGGAGATGATCAGGAGTTCATTATCAACTTTATCTAAGTACGGAGCAAGCTCCTGGGACAGATGGTAGGTTGTATCAGCAGTATCTGTCGTTAGTTTCTGAGGATCGTCGCCAACAATTTCTCCCACCCCCCAACTGATTTTTCCTGTTTTGTCCTTAAAGTGACGGGCAAATTCTGAATTTTTGAGACTCTCGATATATTCAGAATTAGACTGTTCAGCGATATAATCGCCAAATTCTTCCAATATCTCTCGACTCTGATCAGCGGTTGGAATTTTTTCAGCCAATAAGGGGCTAGGATAACTCAGTTCATGATTCCAGAATTGATCAAATGAACCTGAAACCTCCCGAACCACAGGCCCAACTACGAGGACATCCAGATCATAAAAATTAAACTCAGGGTCAGCGTTAAAATATTCGTTGCCAATATTACGTCCGCCAAGGATAGAGGCGATATTATCAATGGTGAATGATTTATTATGGGCGCGCCGTGTCTGTTTGCCCAGCCCGGTCACAAACTGGAACACTCTATTGGTATTGCGCCCGAATGGATTGAAAATCCGGACTTCGATATTGGCATGGTTATCGAGGACGCTTATATTAAAATCCCGCCCTTCCATGCCCATATCATCCACCAATAAACGTACCCGGACACCCCGGTCAGCAGCTTTTAAGAGCTGATCTATGAACAGTCCGCCCACCTTGTCTTTATGCAGAAGGTAATACTGGGCATCAATAGTATGCTCAGCCCGAGAAGCAAGTAGTGCCCTTGCCACCAGTGCATCATGACCATCGTACAGGAGATAATAGGCGGATTGGCCGGGATGGTTCTGAAAGGCTTTCGCCCAATCCTTCCCAATTCTCGTCTCTTCCGACTCGGAATAGGCAAACGATGTAGTTCGCTCAGAATTTTCTGGCAAGCGGGCACACCCTGCGAAGACAATAAGAAGGATCGGTACCAGTAAAGCTCTGTATAAGATAGTTTTTCTGTTAGAAACGTTCACTCACCTCCTTCTGACAACTACATACCCTTTATTGTCCTGGTAAAAGATCACACAACCGATATAAATCACGCTATTCTCAGACATAGTCTATACTTTTAAACAATAAATCTGATATGTCATCAAAAAGATAGGGTGATTCAGCTTCCCTTTGCACTGGTACGCCTGAGATAGTGGCGCGGATTTTTCAAGAAGAGAACTGATGGGCAAAGCTGCGGTGTTCAAAAATACCCCGTTCAATATCTCTTACCGGACAGGGGCGTCTATTTGAGATCAGGATGATTTTCAGTCATTACCCTGATTGGTTTCGATACTTGAGCATCGTGGCAATTCTACATAAAAACTGGTACCAATTCCCTGTTGAGACTCAAGGCGAATTTCTCCATGATGTGCTTTCATGATATCCTGACAGAAAATGAGCCCGAGCCCACTTCCCTGCTCTCCAAGCGTTCCCTGACTGCTCGTCCTGATATCAGCTTTAAAGAGATTCTGGGCATACTCCCGGCTCATGCCCCTCCCATTGTCCGTTACCACAATCGTGGCTGATTGCACCCTGTCAGTTACAGTCAAGACGATACGCCCTTGCCGTTCACTGAATTTTACTGCATTTGATACCAGGTTGTTAAGAACGACGTAGTAAAGATATTTGTCAGCATACAGACGAGTCTCAGACGGGATTTCATTGATCAATGTGAGATCTTTCTCCAATGCAGGATGCTTAAAATTCTCTAAGACTTCATCCGCCATCGTCGATACATCAAAAAATTTCATGTCCAGTTTCATTTCACCGGTTTCAAAACGATCCATTGATAACAAATTATCAATCATCTGCAGCATACGGTGACCGTTTTTCACTATATTCTCAAGGAATTGCTGATGAACCTGATGTGTAAAGGTCTCTCGCTCCAATATTCTTTTAAGCATCTGGGTAATAGAAAAAAATGGTGATTTCAGGTCATGGGCTACAAGGGCCACGAACCGGCTGCGTATACCTTTTGCAAGTTCGGCCTGTTTTCGAGCTTCCTCAAGAAAATACTGGAGCCGTTTCTGCTCGGTGATATCAACGGCGATTTCCAGACGAACATATTTACCACTGGACCAGATAATAGCCTGGTCTTTTGCAGCATACCATTTCTTGTTGTAGGGATTCTCATACTCCCACTGAATTGGTGGTGTTGGGTTACCAGCCCTGTCAAGAAGCCTGCAATTCGTACAGAAGGAACAGGGGCCGTCCTGGTTTGCGTGAATAAATTGCCAGCATAATCGGCCAACCGGATCAAAACCGAATAGCTGTTTCAGGTACTCGTTGGCAAAGAGAATCTCATGGCTGTCAAAATCTGCCACGTAAACAATGCCGTCAATACTCCCAATAATTCCTGATAACAGCTCATTATTAAGTTTGAGCTGCCTCTCGGCAGCGAGGCGTTCTGCAATCTCTGCACTGAGCTTCAGGTTGCTGTCATCCAGTTCCCAGGTACGCTTCTGCACCTTTGTCTCCAGCTGCTCCAGGTGATCAGTGTGTTCCCGGTATCGCAATGCTGATTCCAGTTGCATACGTGCCCTGGCCTTGGCGAGAAACAGGCAGGCAATAAAGGATGGAATTAACAGCGCCACCCCAAGCAGGCTCAGAAATTTCAAAGAATAGTGCCTCTGAGCATCAAAATAGGTTTCACTTACCTCTGAGACAAGAATCCAGTGATTTGGTTCATCTTTTTTATGCAGATGTACAATGCTGCTGTCATCTATGTGCACATCCAACACACCGGAAGTCAATGGGTTGACAGATTTATATACATACAAGGCACTATCCTGAAAAAAGTGCCCTGCCGGCTGGTAAATGACCCTGGAAATGAGATCTTCATACATCCTGGGAGAGAACTTCTCCCCTTCAGAGTCCATTTCTCCACCTGACGCAGCTCCATTCATTTTGGCCTGATAGGGGGGGCCGAACACAGCCCAGATCATTCCTCTATCTACCAGAATAATCCGCCTGAACTGCTCCAGGCTCCTGTAATTCAGGGAATTAAAAAGTTTGGCTCTATCGTAGTCCAGGGTAATAAATCCTGCCGGTTGAGCGTTTCTGCCATTGACAATAGAATAAAATCTCTGCACAGAATCTGTTTTGAAATCATGGGCACGTTTCCCAGAGCTCTTTTGAGGAGGAAATAACAGATATATTTTATCTGCCTGCTGCTTTAACAACATTTCAAAAACAGATGGGTCCTCAAAAGAGTTGAGCCGAGGTTCACCGGCACCGGTACGGTCAGCACCATTTGTTGCTGCTATTAATTCTTTGCCGCCCTGATTGAGCAACCGAATTTTGGAATAAAAGGCTTTACCAGCGAGATAGCGTTCAAACAGCTCTGTCACGGAATCAGAAGATAAGAATCCTGAATCATTTAGAAATGATTGCAATAGCTGATTGTTTCCCAAAGACTTTAGATCTGAGGCAATAGTTCGATTGCGCTCCTGAAAATGAAGCTGTAAGGAATCTAATCGTATATTTTCCTGATCGATCGTCTGGGTCCTGAAGGTGTACATTCGATCCAGGTAAACGACACAGATGACCAGCAGCACAGTCATCACTGGCCAGATCATATACCAGCAGAACTGTTTCAGAACCGGACTGTCTCCCTGGCTCTGCAGGAAGTCCGCTGTCTTTCGAATATTATCTGTTTTCATGGCCTTTACTTCCACTCAAAACGTCATCCAGCCAATCTGTTACGGAGGGATAGAGCTGAAAAATCACGGGTCGATGATGGGCTACCACAAACCAATAGTACAACAGAAAAATATAGCAACGCTGAAGAATAATTCCATCAGCGGCAGCTAAATCTTTTAAAAAAAATTATCGACGACAGTATCGCCTGGCGTAATACCAAGCACTGGATAAGGATCCTGTTGGGTTGGGTATTTCAGGAGCAAACAAAATCACAGATACAGTAAGCAGAGGAAGGGGGCACGGTAAAACCGGAACAGATGAAATGTTAATTGAAGTATTCAGCAGAGGAAAGGCACTGACTCATATCGGTTAGTCCCGTCAATGAGTCAGTTGCAAAAATTTGACAGCAAGTGCAGCCAGTATTGCACATCTGGCTGCACTCTTTTCAATAATTACTCATCATCAACAGGCATGGAAGTGATCGTACCATCCCAGGTATCTACTTTAGCATCAACCTCGCCGTCTTCCTGGAACCAGGTCTTGGTGACGACCTTTGATTCGGTAAAGAACTTAAAACCGTCCTGGCCCATCACGTGAAGATCGCCATAAAATGAGTGTTTGTGACCGGTAAAGCCAAATATGCCCAGCGGCACAGGGATACCGACATTAATTCCGACCATGCCGCCATCGGTCTCTTTGGCAAAGGTACGGGCATAATATCCATTCTGCGTATAGATTACTGATCCGTTGGCAAAACGGCTGGCGTTCATCAGTTTGAGGCCTTCTTCAAAGTTGTCAACCCGTTTGATGCACAGTACCGGTCCAAAGACCTCTTCACGGCCGACAGACATATCTTCCGTCACTTTATCAAAGATCGTTGGGCCAACATAAAAGCCGTTCTCGTGACCCGGTACTTTTATGTCGCGACCATCAAGAATCAACTCCGCGCCTTCCTTAACCCCGGTTTCTATCCAGTCGGTAACAAATTTGCGGTGATCAGCAGTGACAACAGGTCCCATTCCCGATGACTTCTCGTAAGCGGGGCCAACCGGCAGTTCTGAGGAAAACTTTACCAGATGCTTTATCAACTCGTCCGCTATGGCGTTCTCGACGACGATAGTAGGCAGTGCCATACAACGCTGGCCGGCACACCCGCAGAAGGCATTCATGATTCCGCGAGCGGTTCGCTCTACTTTACAGTCTCTTAAAACCAGCGCATGATTCTTGGCCTCAGTCAGCGCCTGTACACGTTTACCATTGGCGGCAGCTGTTTTGTAGATGTGTTTTCCTACTTTACTCGAACCAACAAATGAGACCCCTTTAATGTCAGGGTGCTCGAGCAGGATCTCAGCTTCAACGCGACTGGTGGTTACTACATTCAGAACGCCATCCGGAAGTCCTGCTTCTTTCCACAGCTCCATCAAGCGCATGGAGGATTGGGGAACATGGCTTGCAGCCTTTAAAACCATGCAGTTACCAGTCGCTATACAGATCGGAGCCATCCAGCCATGGGGGATCATCGCCGGAAAATTCCATGGAGCGATTCCTGCAAATACACCAACCGGGTGATGATACAATACGGTATCATATCCGTTGGAGCAATTCATTAACGACTCACCTTTCATCAGGTGCGGTGCGCCGCAGGCGAATTCCACCACCTCGTTCACCTTCAGAATATCACCCATGGCTGCAGGCCACTCCTTGCCCATCTCGGAGGCAAGCAGGTGGGTCAGCTCATTGAGGTGCTCATCGACAAGACTCTTCATTTTAAATAATACCTGTACACGTTTAGACACAGGCGTGTTTGACCAGTCGGGATAAGCAGTACTGGCTGCTGCTATAGCTGCCTCCACTTCATCTTTGGTACAGCAGGGAGCCTTGGCTATGACCTCACCGGTTGAAGGATTAAAACAATCCATATATTTCTCTGTTTTCGATTCTTTCCACTCACCGTTAACACAATACCTTAAAATCTTGGGGCTGCTCTCGCCCTCCTGGAAAAAATATCGATCTGCTCTGTTCTCTAACATCTTGCTCCTCTTATAATTTTCTGTAATTAATTGAATTAGCACCTGTTATGTGCCCGTATATTAATAATTTTCTACCAATACTGCATGGCTCCTCTAAATAGTTCTGCACGTTCATCAGCTCCTGCCGGTCTTGGAGAAAGCTTGGTCACACGATGTTGAAGGAGTGTACCTTCCACCAGTTTTGGGATGTCAGATTCACTGAACCCTACTGCCTTCAAGCCATTGAAAACATTAAAACGCTTAAAGTAATCAATCATCGTCTGGGCTAGGATCTCACCAGCATCAGAATCTTTTACGCCTTCAGTGTCAATACCAAGAGCTGCAGCCTCAAACAGACTGATTGGTCTGTCCGCAAAATACTAAAGTAAAGCCACTGCTCTGTCAACATATATTATGATATTTGATCTCAACTTTACCCATATTACAATTATATATTTGATATTATGGTGTTTATTTACTGACTATCCGTGCCTCAGGCTGGCTAATAATTGATATCTAATGATAAAATTAACGATAACTCCAGAATACCAGCCCCCTTGTCTGGCAAATATTCGTTATATATCATGATATTTGTTTTATTCTGAATTACTATTATCTTGTCAAATATTTCCAAACAGTTATCAATAGTTATGGGAGTCCGGTAAAGGTGGGTGTTTCTCATTTAAACACCATTGCAGTCAACAGGAAAAGAATCATCGACTGGCAGTACCTGTTTTTCCGTGGGGCACAACCAGATACATATCTGCACTCCCGAGGTCTTTAAGAATTTTCATATTAGTGTTCCCTGATAATGACCCCAGAGCCGTATTTACCTGAGGATCAAATCTGGCAGGATCAAACGATTCTTCGCCCATTTTTTCAGACATAAATTTTCCAACCATTACAACATCATCAGCCATGGCCCGGCCGGCACCTTCAGAGTCTCCATTGACCAGGCAGTCGAGGATTTTCTTGTGCGATACCTGAATTTCCTTATGAAAATCCGCCCCAAGATCTAAAGATTGCTTCATTTCATCGAGCATGTGGTCAATAAAATCGACAATCAAAATTAACAGAGAATTATTGGTAACCCGTGACAAATAATGGTGAAAACTGGTGTTTTTCTTTCGGTCGGTATCGTTATCTGAATTGCCGCTGATAACATAAGCTTTCAATTGCTCAATCTCATCATGAGTAATCTTGTTGGCAGCAATACGGGCAATATGGGGTTCTAACATATAGCGCAGCATTGTAATTTCCCGTATCGAGACCGACTGGAAATGCATAAAATTCATCATACTGTGCATGAGTGTTTGAGAGTTTACTTCCGTCAGGAATATTCCCCCCGTAGACCCCTGCCGAATTTCAATTAATCCCATGGCTACAAGCCCACGCAATGCTTCGCGCATGGTGGCCTTGCTCACCCGAAATTCTTCGGTAAGTTCCTTCTCAGATGCCAAACGATTGCCGGGTTTCAATTTTCCGGACAATATTGCATCTCTGACCTGAGCAATAATATAGTCTGTTACCTTCTCATCCTTTTTTGGTGTATCGAAAATTTTTGTCATCACATACTCTATTGATATTATGTTATATTTATTAAATTTAATGCACTTACGGTGCCCTGATAGTTATTCCTGACCACTATAGTAACAACTTAACCAACAGGGTGCACTCTCTATATGCCCATATATTATAATATATGTAGATTGCGCACTACTGGATACATAGAGTCATTGTCATTAATTATTTGCAAAATATTTTATAACAGGTACATTTCGTCAAGACCGATCGGTCTCTTTTCGTCATCTTTTACATGGACCATTATGACACTAAAAGAGAAAATAATTTCTGAAGCGCTCAAACAATTCTCTACAAAAGGTTTCATGTCCACCTCGACAGCGGATATTATTGAAGCCGCCGGCACCTCAAAAGGAGGGCTCTACAATCATTTTGACAATAAGGAACAGTTGTTTTATGAGGTTCTTGATCAGGCAAAATCAATCTGGAGAGCACGCAATCTTGCTGGGGTTAATGATACCGCTCGTCCGCTGGATAAGATAAAAAAAATACTGGAAAACTACAGGGACAACTACCTGGCTGACAGTACCAATTTTCCGGGTGGCTGTATTTTTATCAATTTTGCAATTGAACTCAACGACCAGCAGCCAACCCTTGCTGAGGCCGTAAATGATGGCCTGGTCAAACTAAAGAAAATGCTCAAGCGATTTCTGGATGAAGAATATGAGTCTGGAACGTTAAAAGACGATGTGGATACCAGGAAAGTTGTAGAAGTCATCTATTCAGGGTTGCTGGGCGCCTGCGTTGTATACACTTCTGAGAAATCAACAGCAGGACTGAATTTAACCATAAATAGTCTGACTGAATACCTGGACCAGCTCTGTAAATGAGACATAATTTATAAAAAGTACACTTACATACTCAAAAACACCGAGGAGGGAAAAGTATGGATAACATTGTATTTAAAGCGCTCGAGGTAACAGAAAATGCTGACAAAGGGTACCAGCGTCAAATAGTAGATAAAAAAATCGAATTTCTGCCTCCAGGAGACGTGATTGTTCAGGTTCATTATTCCTCGTTGAATTACAAGGATGCCTTATCTGCAAGTGGAAATAAAGGCGTTACCCGCAATTACCCACACACTCCCGGCATTGATGCTGCCGGCGTTGTTGCAGAAAGTTCAGACGACGCATTTAAGGTCGGCGACAAGGTCATTGTTACCAGTTATGATCTGGGTATGAACACAGACGGAGGATTCGGTCAATATATTCGTGTTCCCGCCCAATGGATTGTTCCCTTACCAGAAGCACTGACGCTGCACGAGGCGATGTGCTACGGTACAGCAGGGTTTACCGCAGCGCTGTCGGTTTACCAACTCACCTCTCATAACATCAAACAAGATCAGGGTGAAATACTTGTATCTGGGGCCACCGGTGGCGTCGGCAGCATTGCAGTAGCCATTCTGGCAAAAATCGGCTACTCAGTGGTGGCGGTCAACGGCTTGGTTGATGAATCAGCATACCTTGAAAAAATAGGTGCTCATCGTGTCATCAGTATCGACGAGGCAATCGATACAAGCCGGCGACCACTGCTGAAAAGTGATTATACTGGCAGCATCGATACCGTGGGTGGCGATATTCTGGCAACATCCATCAAGTCAGTAAAAGCAAACGGCGTTGTAACAAGTTGCGGAAATGTGGCTTCACCGGACTTACCTCTCACTGTGTTCCCTTTCATCCTGCGCGGTGTAACCCTGATCGGAATAGATTCCCAAAACTGTCCAATGGTACACCGCCGAAAGACCTGGGAACTGCTTGCAGGCGATTGGAAGATAGAGATGATGAACGAGGTGACAGAAAATATCGTTTTATCAGAGCTAAATGATAGTATCGACAAAATGTTAAAAGGAGGTCACAAAGGCCGTTCCATCATCAGCATGTTAGATTAACAATTTGATAACATGACAAGCTAGCTGGAACAGGGGGTCACTCTTAAAATCTTTTATTTTAAAGCATTCTAACGGGACGGGCTGCACAGCTGAAACTTGGCTCAGCCCGCATCTCGCCTGAATTACCAGATACAGGCGGGCGCACGGACAGTTTTGCTACTCTATCTGCTGATCCAGCGATTGTGCGAGCAACTCGAGAATATGAACAGCTTGCAGCTTCAGATTGCCATGGTTGATAATATCCTGTAACTGCATAATACAGCCAGGGCAGGTTATCTTCGAGAGGTTAAAGGATACAAACGGGAACCGACACCTCCAGCCAGGACGAATGTTAAGGTTTTTTTTGCATGGTTAGATGGTCTTCTGACTATAAATTGTAAATTGATTGTAATCTGGGATAACCCATAGGTTGTTTGCCGCCCTCCCCTGAATCAAGTCAAAGCATCGACAGGCGAAATCAGGTTACGGTTTGTCCCCTGAAGCGAGCAGGACATTAATTCTCTCTACGGCAGCCGGAAGTTCCTCCATGGTGTCAATTACCAGGTGCGCACCTGCTGAATATAGCTTTTCCTTCACCGTTGTCAGCAGTGCCTCGCGTTCACTGGATTCAAGCACCTCAAACGCTTCCCTGGTTAGCCCCATTTCATTTCCGGTGGCAGCAACCCCGACAGACCAGACACCACCATTCAACCCGGCTCTCATATCAACCTCTGTGTCACCAACGGAGACGACCGCCTCTGGAGGGCAGACATTAAGCGCCTCCATCACCCGATAAATCATCCATGGATATGGTCTCCCTTCTTCAACATCTGAGGCGCAGACTGAAAAATCCGGGATATATCCTGCTCTTGCACCGGCAGCCGCGACAACATCGGCTGCTTCCTTGAAATACCCGGTCGTTGAGCCAATAAGCACACCACCTTCTCTTAACCGGGTAACGGCCTCGAGTACCCCGGGGATCATCTGACTGTGCGAATCCAGGATGCTGAGCAGATGTGGAACAAATTCATGAAACATTGCATCAATATCTTCCTCTGTTACCGCTCTGCCATATTCCTGCTGCCAGGCTTCTGCAACCTGGGAAACTTCAGTCACCGCTTTAATATGAGCCCGCTTTTCCATTCCCATCGGACCACGCGCCGTTCTCGCATCGACCTGGATGCCCTTTGCCCTGAACCCTTCGATAAAAGCGAGGATCGGGGCCTGACAGCCAAAGTCAACCGTGGTCCCTGCCCAGTCGAAAACCACCAACCTAATGTTATCCCTGTATGTTCCAGCACCTTTCATCAGCCATAACCCCACAATAATTTATAACCATTAGGCCACTCGCTTTAGTCAATAAATACCCAATCATCAGGATGCAGAGAGTCGCGCAGCTTCTATTGATCTGACATTCTATAAATCGGTTAAGAACTACTTATAATCAAGTAGCGTAACTAAGCAACCTTGATTTTGATCCCCTCCGGCACCATTGGAGACAGACGCCACAATCAGAGATGTAAGCCCTTCTCTTTGCCGGAGAGCTACTAGATACCGGTGGAAGACGCGAAGGCATCAGGAGCTCAGGAACATGAGAGACTGTATTAAAAATGATGTTATTGAATTCATTCGCTGCTACGATTTAATGGGTTCAGGGATGTTTCCGGAATGTCAGACACAAACAGACAAAACCCTAATTCAAATAGTCTTCAACAGTACTCTGTCAACCGGCGCAAAAATTTTCAACGTTAATATATGATCTAAGTTCCGAGCAGGCCTGACAATGATCAGATTATTTTGGTCCAATCCTCGAAGACGATATACATTATAATAGTGGCAAGAACCCTCGTCCCTGTACAGGTGGTTTCAAAATTGAACATTAGAGGAGGAACTCTATGCAATCACTTACCTACAAAGATATTATTGATGATAAGATAGCTGAGTGGCAGCGAGGCCTTGAAAAGCTGGAAGAGCAGAAGGATAAATTTACTGCAGATAATAAGGTCCAGCTCCACGTAAAGGTGGAGCAGTTAAAGTCGGCAATAGATGCTGCCATAGTTCAGCTTCATGATCTCGATGAGCAGGAAACTGTCGATAATACAATGGAGACCAAAGATAAGATTCTGGAAATTTTCAGCTCCATCGATAAAGGTTTCTCCGAATTTCAGGAAACAACACCGTTCATGCTCTGAGATATACGATTGAGGGAATAGTTTAAGCAGACAATCAATGGAGCAGGCTTTTGATAGAAGAGAGTATGATATCGAATCCAATAGGCCACAATTGTCTTCTTCTCTTAGAAGCAGGACAACTTGATTTATCAAACAATGGTAGTTAGCATAGCATAACACCACAATGTGGCATTGTGCCATTCAACCCATAGACGATTCAAATCATGGTTTGGGAATTGGTGAAGAAGACTAATATTGAGAATAATAAAAAACACAATGACAAACCACAAACGATGAAAACGGCAAAAAAAATGCAGAACTTGTGTTCTACATTTCTCTTGTTTTTGCTTATAGCCATGCCAGCCAGCAACGTCAGTGCTGCGTCTGATCCTGAAGAAAAAAAGGGCACTGCAGGATCAATCCTATTGTCTGAGGAATACGCTGATTTTAACGAGCCGTGGGCAATGACCTTTCTTCCGGATGGTAACCTACTGGTCACAGAAAAATCCGGCACCTTGTTATTGGTCAGCGCTGATGGTCAGTCAAAGGTAGCTGTTGATGGTATACCTGAGGTTGCTTACGGCGGTCAGGGGGGATTGGGCGATGTCATTTTACATCCCGAATATGCCAAAAACAAATTGGTCTACATATCCTATGCCGAGCAGGGCAGATTAGGCAAAAAGGGCGGTGCCGTTGCGCGCGGACGATTCAATTCTGACCCGACCAATCCAAAATTAAATGACGTGGAGGTAATCTGGCGTCAAAAACCCAAAGTAAAGGGGAGCGGACATTACTCGCATCGTCTTGCCTTCAGTCCTGACCGTAAACTTTTCATTACCTCCGGTGAGCGACAGAAACAAAAACCGGCCCAGGACTGGTCGCAGAACCTTGGCAAGGTAATCCGGCTTAACCCGGACGGCTCAGTACCTGCGGACAACCCCTTCCAGGATAAAGGAAAATTGGCAAAAACCTTCTGGTCTCTGGGGCATCGCAACCTGCTTGGTATTGCTTTTGATAAAGAAGGGCGATTATGGACCCATGAGATGGGGCCGAAACACGGTGATGAGTTAAACCTGACGGTCGAAGGCGATAATTACGGATGGCCTGTTGTTTCCTGGGGAGACCAATACTCAGGGGTAGCTATCCCTGATCATGACACACGACTTGAATTCAATGCACCAGAAGTTTATTGGGTGCCGACAATTGCTCCATCCGGTTTGATTATTTATAGTGGCACCATGTTTCCGGAATGGCAGGGAAATGGTTTTATTGGCGGCCTGGCCTCCAGATCGCTGGTTCGAATAAAAATAACAGGCGACACTGCCGAGGAAGTCGAGCGTTTTGCCATGGGAAAACGTATCCGTGAAGTCGAGCAAGGTCCAGATGGTGCAATCTGGGTATTAGAGGATAAGCAGGGCGGTCGTCTGCTCAGGCTCACACCCCAATAAGTGAAGATGTATATTGGTACGCTTCAAGGCAATCCGGAAATTTGTGTAAGGGTTTTTGCGAACAACCATTGTTTGAAAATATCATAAAAGGACGGAATACAGTAATTCACCGAAGTTTGATTATAAGTTTGACCCGCAGGAAACCAATGAATAGATTATTGCCTAAGAAATGGCAGGGATCAATTCGACTCTTTCTTTAGAGGTATCAGTATGGAGATAAGTGCGATCAGCAGTTCTATCAATGTTCAGTCACGAGTTTCACAGCAAAGTGCAGAGAAAATCAGTGCACGCGTCCTTGAAGCGAGAGACATTGATGGTGACAACCGACTCAATGTAGATGAATTAGGCAGGCAAGCCGGAGTATTCAATAAGATCGACTTAAACGGTGATAATTTTGCCGATCAGGCAGAGCTTTTTACAGCATTGGCGAAAAGACTTGAGGAAAGAAATAACGTCACAATCGAAATTTCGATCGACGTCAATGTAATCAAGGCAAACCTTGGCAGCCTGCTGGCGAGTGTTATTGATCGAGCAGATTCAGATATTCTGACAAATTTCCTCAATGAAAATGCAACTTCTACCCTGGATAATGGAGTAGATTCGAATGTACGTGAACGGTATATCAATGCGCTCATTATTGCCGGTATTGACACTGACGGTGTATTCGGCAGTGCAAACGGGGTGACAACATCTACTGAAGTTCGTGATTCAGTAGACTCCTTCTCAGCAACACAAATCGATAACCGGCAGTTACTTTTAAATTTGCTCATCGAGGAGTTGGGTACACCCCGGGATGATGCAACCGCGATACTGAGTACTCTGCAAAACCAACCTTTCCAAATTATAGCGTAACATCGCTCGTACCGCGTCTTAGAATAATAGATTCGAGTTGATACCATGTGTTCTTTTATTAATTCTCCAGTTCAATAGTAATATATCCCCCTGCTCTGTGATGAGTTTTACTCCTTCTTCTTTGAACTCTTTTGTATAACTGCGTTTTTTTCCTGGTCATTGAACACCTCCAGAATGATGGATAATTCACTCTTAAAAAAGTGTTCATTAAAACCCTACCACTTCGCACATCCCCGAAAGGTTGGCGCAAATGGTAAGGCCTTATGGATGGTACTCGGAAAGTGGCTCTGGATGACCGGTGACCTGTTGCCCAGAAGAAATTTTCCAAATTAATAACTCATGTTTGAAAAAATGTATGCTTTACGCAGCCTCTTTAATAGTCTCTTTTTCTCCAACGTCAACCACTGTTTTGGCCATCTCCCTGGCGTATTTGTAAATACGTTTGAGCTTTTCAATGATATCAACTTCGACGCTGTAGGCCTCAAATTTCCCCGAATCTTCGGACACGAGTCTTTTTGCCTGATGCAAATCGGCCTTTTTTATGAGAAGGTTTATATCATCTTGCATACTGATGACGCGATTTGCAAAATCTTTATCTTCCTCAACCACCGCCCTAACCGCTGCTTTCAGCGCATCAGAGACAACGACATGGAGGGTTTCTAAAACCTCCTGGGTCGCCGCGCTTATCTTGAACCCTTTCTCGACCCGGCGCATGCCAAGGTCCACCATATTGACTTCGATCAGGTCGCCGACATAATCAAGGTTGTTGACAGCCGTCATGAGGTTCATAAATTTTTGGGTTTGGAATTCATTCAGTTTGAGCTGACTGACCCTGGCAAGATATGTGACAAGATGCTTGTGTAAAATATCGACCTCCTCATACATCTCCCGTAATGCCAGCAGCGACTCCTTGTTGCCGGTTAGTACAGCCGGCATCATAGCACTATTTATCAGATCCACCCGTTTCCCCATACGCTTGATTTCATGTCGTGCTGCATCCAGCGCCAGACTGGGAGTCTCAAAGAGCAATTCACTCAAATATTTAGGTTGGAGTTCCTCAATCTCATCCACAGGCTTATCCGGAACCAGCCGGTAGACGATCCGGGAAAATTGGGAGACAAAGGGAAGAAAAAGGAAAGCTATCCCTATATTGAAAATGGTATGCGCATTGGCCACCTGACGCGGCACCACCGCGGCGGCAGCTTCCATACCGATAAGACCTTCAGCGGGTGAGGGGGAGATTAAAACGACAAATTTTGCAAACGGCCCGATAAAGGGCGCCATCAGCAAGACGCCAACTATCTTGAATAGTACGTGGCATGTTGCTACCCGGATCGCCTCGCGCGGTTTGCCGATCGAGGCCAAACCGGCTGTTGCACACGTTCCAATATTGGCGCCAAGCGCCATGGCGATTCCTGCCTCAAGAGTAATCAATCCCTGCATCGCCAGTACGATCACCACCCCCATGGCAGCAGAACTCGATTGAATCAATGCAGTAAATAAAGCACCTACCAGAATACCCAGTACCGGATTCGACATGCCGGCCATTAGATCAATAAAGGGCTGATACGTTCTTAGAGGATACATGGAATCACTCATCACGGACATACCAAAAAAGATCATTCCCAACCCCATGACCATATAACCGTATTGCTGGATTTTTTCTTTTTTGGAGATGAACAGCATTCCAAAACCGACCGCCAGCAGCAGCAAGGCATACTTGGTCACCTTAAATGCTACAATCTGTGCCGTGATGGTCGTGCCGATATCCGCGCCTAAAATCACGCCTATCGATTGAGAGAGCGACATCAAACCAGCACTTACAAATCCTACCAGCATGACAGTGGTAACCGAACTGGACTGAATAACAGCCGTGACGACAGCTCCTGTTATCATCCCCATAATCCGGTTGCTCGACAGCATTGCCAGGATATCCTTCATTTTTTCCCCGGCCACATTCTTTAAGGCGTCACTCATTCTATCCATCCCATAGAGAAACAGGGATAACCCTCCGAGCAACCCGACAACCAGGAAAAACCAACTGATTTCACCTGACTCTGAAGCCGCGTGTGCCCGGTCGGGAAAAAGCAAGAACAGCATCAAAAAACAGCATCCCGTTAATCCCTGTCCCAATATAGGTCGAGAATATATCGATTTCATGTTGTGCCTCCTTTGCGGCGGTATACCGAAATTTAAAATTTTACTTCTTTTTGGAGGTTTTAACGACCGTTACCGGGATAGTCGAAAGTTGCACAACCTGCAAGGCTTTTGAACCTAATAGTAAACTGGATAAGCCAGTACGGCCATGACTTCCGATAATTATCATGGTGGCCTGTTTCTTTTCAGCGACCTCCACAATCCTTGTGACCGGTGTGCCGACCATCAAGAGAGGCGTTGCTTTTTTTATCGGCTCATTACCCGGAAATGCCTGACGCATTTTACCAAGGAATTCCTGCATCATTTCGTCGGCGGCTTCTTCCATGCTTTGAAGATACTTTTTCTTTTTCGCCTGCCGGGCATAAAACCCCGGCGATTCCGCGGGGTCATGGATCACATGGAGCACCAGAAGCTGGGCCGACATGCATTTTGCCAGTTCGCTGGCAAAAACCAGGGCATCTTCCGAGAAAGAGGTGAAATCTACGGGGACCAACAGGATGGTTTGCTCTCTTTTTTTGGCCATATTCATTCCTCCTGAACGTCGGATTCTTTGATGTTAGCAGACTTTTCATTACGACTGCTGGACAATACGCATTTCGGTTTTCTGATTAATAGGCGTCAATTACTCAATGAAATGAGATCAAGAGTGATGACGGAAGTTGCATCGCGTTGACCCATCAAGGCTGTGCAAAAAGCCCTCAGGGTTGTAGACATGACGTCCACAACAGTCGGTCAGGCCAGGTATAGCCAGTCTGCTCGCCTCACGGCCCTGATGATCAGGTCGGTGAGCGGCAATTGGAGTTAGCTCTCTTCACCGCTTCATCTTCTCGTGTCACTTCATGTAGCTGAGGTTGATTGGTAATCAGATATTTTTTTTAATCTTCAAAACAACCGCCTCCCATGAGAAAAAGATGAAAGCGACACGCGATAGAAAAATAAGGTAAAGGCAAATAAGATTTTGAGGGGTTTAGTAACCGTGTGAAACAAAATATCAGTTGAGAAGCAGATTGAAAAGCGCCCCCGATTTGAGAAAAACGGTAAACTATGATTATGTGACACCCCTCACATCTTCAATGGAGAGGATTCCAACTATACGGTCCTGCTCCATCACCGGCAAATGGCGGAATTTATTTTTTGTCATCAAGTTCAGGCACTTTTCCACGTTCACCTCAGGATTCGTGTGAACAACCTTCGATGACATTATGTCCTTAACGCGTGTCTCTTTGGAAGCCTTGCCTTGTAGGATCACCTTTCGAGCATAGTCTCGTTCGGACATGATCCCCACCATCTTGTCTCCTTCCAGGACCACAACCGCGCCGATCTCTTTATCGGCCATGAGTCTCAAAGCTTCGAAAACGGTGGTGTCCGGTGAGACGGAATATACATCGTACCCTATTTTATCTAATAATTCTTTAACCTTCATTAGGTTTTTCTCCTTGTCTTAGAAAAATATGATTAAAATGCAAGGTACTAGGGATTTTGATGAAAACTTGATTGTGCTTATGGAAACCATTGTTTATCTAATTCCCATTAGCGGATATTTTAAATTGTCGGTAATTGAGTTGTATCCTGCCAGGGAGTCATCAGCCTTTTTGGAAGAAACATCTGCTATTTCCTTCAACTCTAACGCAGGTCTAATCGAATTTAACTCTTCAAACAAGAAAAAAGAAGGAGCTGGGTACACTCCTGTATGAAAGCAACAGCGATACTCACTACCCTGCAAAACCAACCGTTCCAAACTGTAGCGTAAATTCCCTCGAACTGGGTCATAAAATAACAGCTTCGGGTTGATACCAGATGTTCTTTTATTATTTCTCCAGTTCAGTGTTAATCCATACTTTTGATCTGATAGATTCGATGCCGAAGAGGCTGGCTGCAATTGGGCAGTGAAGACAGCCATACCCCAAAGACAAACGGGCCTGATTCTAAAATCAAGGCCCGTTTGTTTAAAGACTTTAAATCTAAGTAATGTATTACGGAAGCATCACAGCATCAATTACGTGGATGACACCGTTGCTGGTTATAATGTCACCCAGGCCATAAACTCACTGAAGATTATATTACCGGACGTTTTGGTTAATGGTAACTGAGGCACGAACGAAAAAAGATTAGACAGCTGAGCTTAACCGCTGAACCGTTGGCTTATCCTCTGCCACCCATCCGCGATTCGCTCGCCGCTGCTAATGATCTTCTCGAGCATTCGTTGCTGTTCTTCAGAGAGCTGTGATTCAGATTCCAATAGCAACTGGGCATAATTGATTATGCCGTTAAGATTGTTTGTGGTCTCGTTAATCGTCCTTGAGATCGTTTCCTGATCTTCATAACTGCCGGACCCATCAGTTCCATTTGACAATGGTTGTTCTGCAATTATCCGGTTAATGGATTCTGTTATCTCGACGATCTCGGTTGCCACCTCAGTGCTGCAGACAAGCTGACCATGTTCCTCAGGATTGCTGCTCAGTTGTCGGGACAAATCAAACATTGGACCGATTGTCTTTCGGTATAACAGGATAAGGATAAAACTGGTGCAACTGATGAGCAGTCCCATTGCACCGATTATACCGAGCTGAAAACTGACAACAGAATTCCTGATCTGACCGGTGATCACCCTGTCGATTTTAAAGAGATTGTCTCCAATTACCCGCAGATCCTGCTGAATCCTGAGACCTGATTCTGGATCATCCTGTTCCGATCCAACTTTTCTTAAATCAATTACAAGTCCTGCAAGATCAATCCTGTCAGTCAGGGCGAGTTTATATTCACCGGGGATAATGTCGCTATCGAAAAATCTGGTAATGGTATTGTTTAAATCTTCGATCTCGGGGATAACCCCTCTGAGCAACTGATAGTCGCTGCTGATCAACGATTCGGTAATCTGTTCCCGTAATGTTGCAAAGGCAAAGAGGGTTCTTTCGCTCAGCACGGTAATCTCTGAATACTCCCTGTTCATCTGGAACTGCCGGGCTCCCAGGATAATGACAAGAAACAGGGATATTCCAACAATAAAAAAGCTTATGTAAAGTATGGATTTAGTAGAGTTCAGCATATTCGTATCTGGAGAGCCTAGGTAATTTTGCAGGCTTCAGGTGATTCATCCATTTCAAATTCATACTTTTTCTTCAGGGAACAAGAGTAGATAATATCAAACTCTTCACTGTCGATGGTTTCCACCTGCATAAGGATGTCTGCAAGAACTGATAGAAACAGCCGCTCGTTGCCGAGGATGGCAACAGCCTCCCGATAGCACTCATCCAACAGAACCTTGATTTCCCGGTCAATCTGGGCCTCTGTCCGGGCGCCCATTGCAAGTCTGCTGTTGGAGGGGCCGAGAAAATCATCATCATCGACAATATAAACCTGAGGTCCAAGAACCTTGCTCATGCCCCACTTACAGACCATATTAGTGGCTATTGCCGTGGCCTGCTGTATATCGGACTGGCCGCCGGTTGTCTGCAACCCAAAGACAAGCTCTTCTGCAGCACGCCCTCCCATCAATGTGGTAATCCTGTTCTTGAGATACTCTCTGCTATAAGCCTGTCGGTCATTAATGGGTAGCTGCTGAGTCTGTCCAAGAGCCCGCCCGCGCGGAATGATGGTTATTTTATGAACTGGATCCGAGTCGGGCAGCAACTTGGCAACAATCGCATGGCCAGCCTCGTGAAAAGCGAGGACCCGCTTATCTTTTTCCAAAATAACCAGTCCCTTGCGTTCCACACCCAGAAGAATGCGATCGTGGGCCAGATCAAAATCATCCTGCTCTACACTGCTTTTCTTATGGCGGGCAGCCAGCAGCGCCGCTTCATTTACCAGGCTTGCCAACTCCGCACCGGTAAACCCTGAGGTCAATGTGGCAATTTCTTCAAGATCAACATCGGGGTTCATTTTAATGGTCCGGCAATGAACATCGAGTATCTGCTTTCTTCCTTTTACATCGGGCGGCACGATGGTTATCTGCCGATCAAAACGACCCGAGCGCTTCAGGGCCCGATCAAGGATATCTGGCCGGTTGGTTGCGGCAAGAACAACAATATTGTCCGATGGACTGAAACCATCCATTTCCACCAGCAAGGCGTTCAGGGTCTGCCCTCTCTCATCATTGCCATCCGATGCGGAGGTCTTTCTACTGGCGCCGACAGCATCAATCTCATCAATGAAAATAATGCAGGGTGCATTTTTTTTTGCCTCGCTGAAAAGATCCCGTACCCGCGATGCCCCAACCCCGACAAACATCTCTACAAAATCAGAGCCACTGAAGGAATAGAAAGGAACACCGGCTTCTCCAGCAATCGCTCGGGCAAGCAGCGTTTTTCCGGTTCCGGGAGGGCCCTGCAGCAGTACACCTTTCGGGGTCGTGGCGCCGATTTCTCTGTATTGCTCAGGATTTTTCAGAAAGCCGACAATTTCGCGTAATTCCTCCTTTGCTTCAGGAATACCGGCAACATCATTGAAGGTGATTTTTTTGAGCTCTGTTCCCGGTGAAATGAGTTTGTCATTTGCAAAAGCTGAACTCTGTGACTCATTTTCTTTTACTTTCAACGAAAGCCATGAAACGAGGAACAGAGAGGTAAGAAAAACGAGACTTATCCCGTAGAAAACGAACGCAGCGTAATCTTTTCTGTATGAGATGCGTATATTACTGCCATGCCAGCTGGTGGCAAGATAGGCCGGCTCCTGGACAACAGTTGTGTACCTGTTTCCTGATTTTGTGGTAACCTCAACGATATCCTGTTGGATGACAACTTCACTGACAATGCCCTTATCGATATCTTTCAGCAGGTCAGAATAATCCTTCTGTACCAATCTCGTTTCGAGATGATAAATCAACCCTGCGATAAAAAAAGCGAAACAGATAATGAAATAGATCAGTAAATTTCTGACCAGAATTGCCATACGTATCCCTTGCAGCCGAAATCAGCTCTGTCTTCGTTCTCTCCCAACAACCATGTTATACACCTATTTAATCATATTTTAAAGTAAACGTTTATTACATAATTCAGGATAATTACAAAAAAAAAGGACCACTGAGCAGATGAGCTCGTGGTCCTTTTTTAAAAAAAATTACTCTACTTAAACGATCACTACATTCCCGTCACCGCATTAAACCAGGCACCGACGAAAGCCAGAGGGCCGCCACTTGCTGCCATGCCTCCGATTATGCAGGCAACTGACCAGAGGCCAACTACAGCACCAAATGCAGCTATTGTCATAACACCAATTTTTGAGACCTCGGTGGCAGCATCGGTACCGGTGGATATGGTTGCCTTTGTATTCTCTTGTACTTTCGTTCTTTCTATCATGACAGTGCCTCGTTTTGTTTATTATCGTATTAAGAGCCAATAACTGCCCTGAACCAGTCACTGATGAGTGCGCCCGGCCCACCGCTTGCAACCATCCCGCTTACCAGAGCTACGGTTGCCCAGATGCCGATCGCCAGAGAGCATGAACCAACAACAGCTATACCAACCTTGTATACCTGTTCGTCAACGTTCCCAACTGTTCTCGTCTCAGTTCTTGTCTTCTTAAGGATTGCTGTTTTCATGGTGGCCCTCAATTTGAGTTATTGGAGTGTTGTTGTCTCTTGCACTACCACATTGCATCACGCATGCCACATTGTCGTAAAACTGGGTATAAAAAATGCCACCCCATATAAGATATTGATAAAACGATATAATGTTTTATTACTAGAGTGGTTGAAAGTACATATTGACAGGAAGGGGATAACGATGATGGCGCAATCGTAAAAGACCAGGTGTCGCGAAACTGTTCCACCGCGACACCTGGTCGCAACACTAACGCAACACTACGGTCCGGTTGTGATCTTAAATCGACGAAGCCGGCGATACAGTGTCGACCGGTCTATATCGAGAATTTGAGCAGCCCTGGACTTGTTGCCGCCAGCCTGTTTGAGAGCTTCAATAAGTTCGTTCTGCTGTGCTGAATATATCTGATCGTGGCTGAGATGGTGTGATTGCGGTACATTCCCAGATCGTTCTAGCGCAGGGTCTGGTGGACTATTATATTCAAGTATTTCATCCGGGAGATGTTCCAGCAACAGGTTATTGCCAAGGCAGAGCACAACGCCCCGCTCCATTATATGTTTTAGTTCTCTGACGTTACCGGGCCAAGAGTAAGACACCATTGCATCCATGGCCCGATCAGAGATCGAATGAACATGCCTGGCATGTTTTTGTGAGAAAAAAGTAAGAAAATGGTTGATGAGTATTGGCAGGCACTTTTTTCTATCACGTAGGGGGGGGAGAACGATTTCAACAACTTTGAGTCGATAATAAAGATCTTCGCGGAAGCCACCCTCTCGAACTTTTTCCCGTAGGTTGACATTGGTTGCAGCAATCACACGGACATCAACACTGACCGGAGTATCCATTCCAACGGGGGTAAAGGTCATCTCCTGCAGAAAGCGAAGAAGCCGTAATTGCATACGATGGGTTATATCACCAATTTCGTCAAGTAACAGTGTTCCCTTGTCAGCCTGCAGCAATCTGCCAGGTCTGTCACGATCAGCGCCGGTAAAAGCACCCTTACGGTGACCGAAAAGCTCACTTTCCAGCAATTCCTCAGGTAACGCTCCACAGTCAACCTTTACAAGGGGCATGGTACTTCGAGAACTTTCTGCGTGCAGCGCCTCTGCGGCCAGTTCCTTGCCTGTTCCCGATTCGCCGGCTATCAAAACGGCAGTTTCAACCTTACCAACATTTTCAATGAGTCGATAGATAGACTGCATAACCTGGCTGGCGCCGACAAAGCCATGGAATTGTTCCCTCTGTGACGGCACATTCTGTTCCTCTGCCCTCGTTACGTCACGCACAACAATTACCGCACCGTTAGAAATTTCATCATCTATATCAAGTGGTGCCGCATTAATCGAAAACATTTTTGAGGCGCCGTCCACATTGACACATTCAATGATATGTTCCCTGACAATACTGCCCTTCTCGATGACCAGCAGTGCGTCTTTCATACAGGCGCTGCCTATCTCGCCCGGTAAAACCTTTCCATCGCTGTCACTGTCATCACGAAATTCATCAAGCAGCGACTCTGCTGTCCGGTTGAGCTTGAGAATGTTACAGCGGTTATCAACTGCTATAATGGCATCTTCAACCGAGCTGAAAATTGCCTCCAGGTAATGCTGATACTTCTCGTTCTGTATAATAAGTGAGCGTTTTTCAAGCTCGAGCTCCCAGAAGGCCAGCGCTTGCCGAACCAGCTTCAGAAGCTTCTCCTTATTTACCGGTTTGGAAATGTAGTCAAAAGCGCCAAGCCGAACAGCTTCAGAAGCGGTCTCCAGGTTTGGAAAACCGGTAACCATGACAACGGGACAGGAAATACCTGTTTGTCGTATATGACGCAGAAGCTCGGTGCCTTTTTCTCCGCCCAGAACGATATCACTGATGATGAGATCAAACCGGCCTTTGCTTATTGCCGTAAGGGCCTCTTCAACGGTGGCTGCGGTCTGTACGTTGCTATATCCCTCTCGCTTGAGAAACATTTCAAACGTCAACCGTAAACTCTCCTCATCATCTACTATCAGGATATTCCGATCGAGCATAGGTTCGGTAATTTTTTAAGCCTCCGGTATGGTAATTATCATATCGGTATATTTATTAAGAATCGAATCAACTGACAGCCTGCCACCGTGATTCTTAATGATGCCGTAGCTGATGCTCAAGCCAAGGCCGGTCCCCTGGCCGGCAGGTTTACTGGTAAAGAACGGCTCAAAGAGCTTGTCGAGGATTCCCTGGGGAATCCCAGTACCAAAATCCCTAATAATGACCTTTATCTCACTTCCCTCTTCTGCCTGGACAGGTTCACAACTTATCCGAAGCCGTTTGTCGGCTGAACTCTCAGGGTAGCGTTCATTGAGTGCATACCTGCTGTTGTTGATGGTATTGAGAATAACCTGCTGGAGCTGCATATAGTTACCGACAATTATGCAGCTGCGCTCTGAAAGATGCAGTTCCAGTTGAATTCCTTCACTTTTTAACTGGTGATCCACCAGATTGATACAGGAATGAATCACCTCTTTAAATTCGATTTCCTTGAGCTCATTTTCATTTTCACGGGCAAAGGAGAGCAGACTGTATATGATCGTTGCAATCCGATCGCCCTCCTGGACTATTCTTCCAAGCAATTCGGCCTGGAGCGTGCCCTTCTCAGCGTCATCGAGCAACAACTGGGCATAATTAATGATACCATTGATGGGGTTATTGACCTCGTGGGCGACACCTGCTGCGAGTTCGCCGATGGCAGCCAGTTGGGCCGTTCGAATAGTCTCAACTTTACTTGACTCCTCACTGGTAAGCCTACGCGCCTGCAGTAGAATTGACTGAACAGACTCATCCAGATCTACCAGCGGAGTGATGGTCAGATGATATTCTCCGCCGAGGCCGGGAAGGCGAGTATCTTCGTTTCTGCCGGTGCAGGTAAGCAGAAATTCCTCCAGAGGACACTTGATATGAGGCCAGCGGCCGCCGTGTATGATTTCGCAGATCCCCTTGCCTATGATCTCATCACGAGTTTTGCCGGCTGCCAGCAAGGTTGCCTTGTTGGCATCAATAATTATTCCGGGAGGTGTTACTATAAGGACGGGATCCTGAATTGAGTGAAAGAGTTCAATTCCAGCAACGGCATGAACGGAGTGCCCATCGGTGGTCAATATATCGTTCTGAGGCTGTTTTTCTGCGCTTGAAGACATTCTTTATGTTTACCGGTTATAAATGGACCTCAACACCCTGATTCAGCGCAATCTGTTACTGAGTAGTATAATATAATCTGCACTTTAGCATGTATTACAAACTGTTTCACTTCATTTATGTCCGGACAACTGTGACGTTTCTATTCTGTTGGGCAAACAGATCGCGCCCTGTGCTCACCTGAAAACTCATACATACTTATTGCAGAGTCTTCTATTTAAGCTTATAGTGAAATAACCTAGAAATGTAAATGGGTTATCACTACGTGGAGTTCATCATGGCAGTCCCCAACAAACGGTTGCACGAACCTGACAGCGGTTTTATCACCATCGATCGATCCTGTATAATAAATTCCTGTAATAACAGGGCAGCGCAAACACTTGGCCACCGTAAAGAGGATATTCTGGGAAAACATCTGGTAACGCTGATAGAAGCAGACAGCCGTTTTGCCCCTTTGACAGAAAGACTGAGAAAACCTTTTGAATCAATAAAAACGGAGCAGTTTTTCCTTGCCGGTTCACGCCAGCAGTCAATAGACAACCTGAAAGTCCGTATTGTCGTCCTGCCTGATTCAGATGCAAATATCCTTGGATTTTATATCGGCCTGGTTGACCGCTCAGAGGTCGTAACCCCGCGGGCACTGGCACTTGACTCCATTGCGGAAGGAGTATTTACTGTCGATGGTGAGATGAAAATCACCTCCTTTAACTCAGCAGCCGAGAAAATGACAGGCTGGAAACAGGAGGAGGTTCTCGGCAAGCCATGTAAGACGATTTTCCAATCAAATATCTGCCTGTCATCATGTGCAATCTCATCATGTATTATGAACAACACCAATGTTTATCATGACCGTGATGTATATATTTATCGAAAAAACGGCCTGCCCTTTCCGGTCAGCGTCAGTGCTGCACCGCTTATTGACAGTGAAAACCGTGTAATTGGCGGTGTTGAGACCTTTCGCGACATCAGTGAATCAGTGAGGAGTGATATCATAATAAATGCCGTTGCCGACGGGGTCGTCACTTTTGATGGCAAGGGCATTATCACATCTTTTAATGCAGGTGCAGAACGGATAACAGGCTGGCTCGAAGATGATGTTGTCAGTCGATCATGCGATGAACTGTTCTTCGCAGCTGATGGGGTATCTGCTTGCCCGATTACCGCATCAGACCCGGGAGAACCGTGCAACATTATCGATCAGGAAGGTTTTGTAACCGATAAGGATGGCTTCAATATCCCGATTGTCGTTTCGATCACTCCAATGCTTGATGACAAAAAACGGGCCATCGGCTGTGTACAGACCTTCAGGGACAATACAGCGCCACTGCAGAACAAATTGATTCTCGATTCAATCGCCGATGGTGTGTTTACCGTTGACCGGAACTGGCAAATTACCTCTTTTAATATGGCTGCTGAAATCATCACCGGATGGGAGCGGGAGGCTGCTATCGGCAGTTTCTGCAGTGACGTTTTCCACTCTTCAATCTGCGGCAAAAACTGTGCGATCGCAGAAAGCCTTTATACCGGAAGACCAGTTGCCAACCGCTCGATAATGATCGAAGACAAAGAAGGCAAAAGCAAACCGATCAGTATCAGTGCGTCACCGCTGGTTGATGTGGTTGGCAATGTCGTTGGCGGGGTTGAAACATTCCGGGACCTGACCGTCATGGAATCGTTGCGTAAACAACTGATGCAACGCTACACTTTCAAAGAAATCATAAGTAAAAGCAATATCATGCAGCGATTTTTCCAGATCCTCCCCGATATCGCCACCAGTGACAGCACCGTACTTATCCTTGGGGAAAGCGGTACAGGAAAAGGAATTATGGCTGATGCAATTGTCAGCGCCTCCGCTCGTAAAGACCAGCCCTTTCTCTCCGTTAACTGTGGCGCAATTCCTGAAACGTTGCTGGAATCCGAACTCTTCGGCTACCGGTCAGGAGCTTTCACCGATGCCAGAAAAGACCGGGAGGGCCGTTTTGCGGCAGCTGAGGGCGGCACAATTTTTCTTGACGAAATCGGAGACATACCCCACTCCCTTCAAGTTAAACTTCTCCGCGTACTTGAAGAACGGGTTTATGAACCACTGGGCTCAAACGAATCGATCAAGGCTGATGTCCGGGTCATAGCCGCAACCAATCGTGATCTGAAACAACTTGTCGACGATGGTCTATTCAGGGATGATCTCTATTATCGTCTCAAGGTTGTCGATATCACGCTGCCCCCGCTGCGCGACCGCAAGGAAGACATACCACTGCTGATCGATCACTTTGTTGATAAATTCAGGGCTGAAAAGCAAAAAGACATTGTCGGTGTCAGCGATGCTGTATTAAAAAAGCTTATGCTTCATTCATTTCCGGGGAACATCAGAGAACTTGAAAACATCATAGAATATGGATTCATCCTCTGTAGCGCTGGATTTATTCAAGAAGATCATCTTCCAGAGTCTTTTCTGCCCGATTCTCATAGAGACCATACCAACTTCGCTGCTATGGAAGCTGGGGCGACCCTCGATCAGATTGAACAGCAGGCGATAGCCAGTTCTCTTGAGCGCAACAAATGGAAAAAGATGATTACCTGCCGGGAACTCGGCATATCAAAGGACACACTACGCAGGAAAATAGAACGATACAAGCTCGAAAACCCGCTTAACCCTCAATAAAGTGGCCTCCACCTGCAGGAAGAATATCAGATTTGTTGTTTTTTTCTTAAGAGTCTTCCCTGATCAGGTCCTGTGATCTCCCTCGAAGAACAAACCGGGGCAAATACGGAATGCAGCAATTCACACAACAGGTCATTTCGATTATCGGCAGAATACCGTGCGGCAAGGTAACAACCTACGGATTGATCGCTGCCTCAGCAGGAAACCATTGCGGTGCCCGACAGGTCGCAAGAATCCTGCACTCTAGTTCAGATAGGTACAATCTGCCCTGGCATCGAGTGGTAAATGTTAAAGGTGAAATACCCCCGCGAAAATCAATGAGCCATCTCACCCAGGAACAGCTTCTCGAGCAGGAGTCTGTTTTTCTCACCGACGGCAGGGTTGACCTGGAACAATTCCTCTGGATACCTTAATTTGCAGAAACCAAGCTTCAGTCTGACAAACTTCGGACTGAGGTTCTTATCTTATCTGACAACGAAATGTTAGAACACTTCCACCTAAGCGTTACAGGAACTGATCCTTGCTTAAAATTGTGGGCAATCCGTTTAGTGAATTTCCAAAAAACAAAAGTGAAGATGCCTACATCTCCGATTCGGTGGCAAAATATCTCTGTATGGCTCGAGAGGTATACTAAACCCATGCAACGGCCAGGTCTCGTCCTGACAGGTTCCTTTTCCTTGATGGCGGCATGCCGCTGGTTGTATGTTTTCAAATGTACTACGATAATTACCCTACGGCCGCCAGCAGAGTCTCAACAGGCGGGTGATCGCCTGCCGCAGAGCTTTTGAAGAAGTAGGTGATGTTGCCCTCCGGCACGACAACGACGGCACCACCAAGCTGCAGGGCATGACCCTGAAGCGAACCGGGCATGAAACCCGATCTTAGAGCCGAAAAACCCTGAGTGAAGGATTTCATCCCGATGATATCGGTTAGACCGCTTTTAAACTTTAAAAATTTATAGGAGTCCCGGGAGGGATCGGTGAGCAGAATGCCCCGGTAACCTGTGACGTTTCTAAATTTTTTCAAATCCTTGACACTGCCATTACCGACGACAGCAAGCTGCGCCCCTCGCTTTGAAAAATCATCCTGGTAGCCAGCCAATTCAGCAACCTGCTGACGGCAAATTACTCAGCCAAAATGACGCACAAAGACCAAAACGGCGGTCCCCTTCTGCCACAATGTGGAAAGTTGGACTGCCTCTTCACGATCATCATAAGCGCTAAGGGAACCAAACTCTTCAACAGAAATCTGATACTGGACCATCTCGACCTCCTCATGTATCCGGATATTATCGGTTTAAACTGGTGAAAACCGCTCCCGAGGAGCTGTAGCCAGAAGACCCGCACGTACACAATGAAGAGAATAAGCATTTTTATGAAGAAGGGTACCGTTCAACACCGAGGAGGCTGGGGTAAGAGAGGATAGAGTAAATTTATGGCCCTTCTGGAAAACGCTTACCTGAAACAGGAAGGCGCATATTGGCTGCCCCCGTTTGATGCCGCCGAGCAGCAAAGCTGATGACGTAATAAAGCGCCAAACCTGTCTGAGCATCATCCAGTCTTTGGTGTCCCGCCACTGGTGGGCAGCGCAGGGGAGCCCGCAGGAACGGCATCGTCGGGTGTCTTTTTCTCCATACTTCATTTGGACAAGCAAAAGAAGCCTGCCACCAGGCGGCGAGCAAAGGCAATTTGATGAACAACCGAATGATGATTATATTATCGATGTATTTGATTACCGGAATAGCCAAATATTTACAAATTGCAAACATCATGGCACTAGATTACCGTGAATCCAGAAAGCATCTAAGGCACAAGATTGTCGATACTTTCATCGTAAACCGGGAGAGTATTTGTCAAATTTTCAATCTAAGTTCAGAGGGCATTGCTTTTGGATGCACCTCTGGCAGCAAAATTCCAAATACCTTGAATGTCGACATCTTCAACAATGCTGGTTTACATATTTTTAATATTCCATTGGAAAAGATCTGGTTAGCTACTAATGAGGGACAGGACACTTCTTCTATGTATGAAGTAATTCTAGGTGCTAAGTTTTGTGAAAAATTATCCCGAGATCAACAAGCAGCTCTAGACCAAATATTAGAATTTCTCTGAGAAAAGCCCCCTTACCCGCTACCCAGTAAAAACCATCAGATTCAACACCATAAATAGTTTTATAATCTCATGAAAAATATAGAATAGAGCAAGCGTTGTTTCCTGCACATCTTTGATAGGAGTTTAACGGGAACAAACTATTTCTATACTTAAAAAAAAAAGCTCAATTGCGGATATTCAAGGCAACATCCACAATTGAGCTGATAGATTCTTTTATGACTATGTCTTAATTGTTTTGCTATTTCTTCTCCATATGCGGTCCAAGAATCATATCTTTATACCCGAGTCCCCCAGGAATTCGAGGATAGAGCATCTCGTCAACGTCGGTGACCACTTCCAGAAATGACGGGCCTTCTGCTTCAATAAACGCTTTCAGACTCCCTTTCAGCTCCTTGCGATCCTCAACACGATGGGCAAAACGAAAGCCCAGCTCACCGGCTACATTGGCAAAGCTGACAGAGGTTATTTTCTTTGTACCAACATAACTCCCTCCATACATGAGGTCCTGAATGTTTCTCACCATACAGTCACCATGATTATTCAGCATCAAAACCTTAACCGGTAATTCATACTTTCCAATAGTGAACAGTTCTCCAAGGTTCATCAGCATACTGCCGTCACCATCTATCGAAATTATCGTCGCCTCAGGGTTGGCATACTGAGCACCGATTGCGGTCGGTAGGGAAAAGCCCATTGTTCCATATCCACCTGATGTTATGAACGATTTTGGTGTCAAGGTCATCAGGTGTTGGGCGGCAAACATCTGATGGTTGCCGACACCGGTGGTGATTTTGGTATTCTCTGTAATATGGCCTGAAAGCAACTCCATTACCTCGGCCTGCTGAATATCTTTTGACTCTCTGTCAAAGTTAAGTGGGTGGTCTTCCTTCAAGCGGCGGGTCTGCTCCTGCCATTCACCGATATCCAATTGGATGTCGTGCTCCTCTGCATATTTTAGCAGATCATCCAGGGCGGTTTCCGCTTTGCCGATAAAAGAGAACTTTGGATTTCGTGAAAAACGTACCTCCTGCACTTTCTCGGGATTTATGTCAAAATAGGCAATGTCTGCAGCAAGGCCGGATTCACCAACTTTTTGAGACACACGATCATCCCAGCGAATTCCAAAAGCAACAAACAGGTCCGTCTGCTGAATAGCCATATTTGCGGCCGGAACACCAAACATACCGAGCATGCCGAGAGCCCAGTCACCTGCCTCATTCAATATGCCCTTACCCATCAAACTCCAGATGGAAGGAACTCTATAGCGTCGGTTAAAGGCACGTATTCGTTCACTTGCCGCTGTAGAGTTAAGTCCGCCGCCGATATAGAGAAGCGGGCGTTTGGCTTTTTGCAGCAGATCAAAGAACTGGCGACACTGGTTATCTCCCAGGTGTCGTTCTTCATCGTATTTATAACGAAATCGTGCCGACTCAATGGACTTATATTCGCCGTCAGATTTCTGGATATCAAACGGAAAATCAATGACCACTGGTCCGGGTTTTCCAGATTTCGCCAGAAAATAGGCATCCTTAACAATCTCCTCAACATTTTGCAACTCAGTAACCAGAATCACTTTTTTGGCAGCATCAGCAAAAATACTTGCAACATTAATGGTCTGGAATTCATCTGTCCCCATCTTGGTCTGAGCGACCTGCCCGGCAAAAACCAGCAGTGGAACCGAGTCAGCATTTGCATCGGCAACGGCAGTAAGGGTATTGGTTATTGCAGGACCTGAGGTAACAACCGCAATGCCGACCTCATTACTGGCCCGGGAATAGCCACCTGCTGCAAAGGCACAAGACTGCTCATTGGCATCTACGACGATATCGATACCGCACTCTTCGATGGCGTGAAAAACCGGTAATATTGTCGCGCCTGAAAAACCAAAAACCCGCTTGACACCCAGGTCAGCGAAACTTTTTGCCAAAATCTGGGCATTGTTCATAACAATTCTCCTTTAAAATCTGATATTTAATAGTATCTCATGAGTGGATCAACATGCAAAAAGCCGACAACTATTATATGTTCTGCTTTCAGTCAAGTAGTACTTCTCACCAGATATACAAGGTTTGTTCCATTGCTGGCTCTGCCCTCAATAGTCAGCAGGCAGAGAAAATGATAAATCAACCAATAAAGCGCCGCAATCTCTCTACCGCCTCCGCCATGCGTTCAATACTGGTCGTATAGGCAAAACGAATATGTTCCTCCGGCCTGTTGGCACCAAAGTCCTTACCAGGAGTTATTGCCACACCTTCCGCTTCCAGCAGTTCATAGCAAAACTTGAAACTGTCTTCGGTCAGCTTGGAACAGTTGGTATAGAGATAAAAGGCACCTTCCGGCTTCACCGGGATCTCGAAACCGAGAGATTCCAGGGCCGGTAGCAGGAAATCCCTTCTCTTTTTAAACTCATCACGCCGATTCCTGAAAATTTCATAACATTGTGGGCTAAAAGCATCAAGGGCTGCGTACTGCGCAGGGGCAGAGCAGGACAGAAAAATATTCTGGGCCAGGCAGTCAAGATGATCAAGATAGGCTTCCGGGGCAACCAGCCATCCAAGTCGCCAGCCGGTCATACCAAAATATTTAGAAAAACTGTTCAATACAAAAAGATCATCGCCAAGACCCAGGGCAGTATAGTTGTCAGTACCGTAAACAAGTCCCTGGTAGATCTCATCGACGATAAGCATACCACCTTTGGAGCTGACAACATTATGAATTCGGCCCAGTTCATCGCGCGGCAACAGTGTTCCGGTGGGGTTTGAAGGGGTAGCCACCAGAGCCGCACAGGTCGATTCGCTCCACCCGTTTTCAACCTGTTCACTATCCAGCTGATATCCATTTTCGGGGCCAACCGGGATGGGTTTCGGCACTCCTGAAAAAAATTCCACAAAATTTTTATTGCAGGGATAGCCGGGATCTGTCATCAAGACTTCTCTGCCCGGATCGACCAGCACGCCCAATATCAGCTGCAGCGCTCCTGAAGAACCCGGGGTTATAATAATTCGCCGGGGATCAATATCAATCTCGAACCAGTTCCGATAGTGTTGGGCTATCGCCTCTTTCAGCTGAGGAATGCCTGTGGCCGGAGTATAGCCGGTATGACCTGCATCCATGGCACGTTTCCCGGCTTCGATCACCGGTCGGGCTGTTGTAAAATCGGGTTCACCGACTTCCATGTGAATAACCGACACACCGCGTGCTTCAAGTTCTTTCGCACGAGCCAACAGCTCCATGACATAGAATGGTACAATCTTATCCATCCTGGCGGCACATTTTTTCTGATCCATAGATCCTATCATCCAGCTGAATTAGTAAGGAGAAATTTAACCTGCCAGATGAGACTCATCCAGTTCACGATAAAGAGCCAGGATACCTGACCTGGTCAGCTTTTTTATACCCAGCGGCTTGAGCAGCTTCACCAGCGCATCAATTTTATCTTCAGTTCCGGTGATCTCTATTATATATGAGTCAGCTCCGGCATTGACAATTTTTGCATTGAAAATATCTACCAGCTGAATCACTTCCGTCCTGTTTTGCGGGGTGACAACCACACTGGCCAGCGCCATCTCCCGTTTCACGGCCTTGTCTTCAATCGTCATATCCCGTAACTTTATCACATCGATAAGGCGGTTGAGCTGCTTCTGAATTTCTTCAAACTGATCCGAAGTTGCCTTTGTTTTTATTGTTATTCTAGATACTTCCGGATCATGAGTCGGTGCGCCGCAAATGCTTTCCATGTTATATCCCCGACCGGAAAACAGGCCGGTAACCCTGGAAGTAACACCCGGTTTGTTTGCCACCAGCATGGTAATAACATATGATTGCTCTTCCATGAAAATCTCCTCAAGAACTGATTTTTGGTTATTTTAAATTTGTCAGAAAGCAACCTTCATATACTTCACAGATTACAAGCAGGTTCATTCATATCCAAATTGAACCGCTACCTTACACTAATCGTTTAGATATAATAAGAAAAGATAGATGATTAAAGGAGATTTTCACAAGAAGAGGTTCTTCCGGAAAACGCCTACCGGAAGCAGGGCCGCGCATATTGAGTGCCCCCCGTTTGATGCCACAGAGCAGCACAGGGGAGCCCGCAGGGTCGGCATCATCGGTTGTCTTTTTCTCCATACTTCTTTTTGGACAAAAAAAGAAGTATGCCAGGCGGCGAGCAGAGGCAATTTGATGGACAACTGAATGATGATTACAACATTGAGGTACTCGTTTACCGGAAGAGCCTAAAAAATGTCAGTCTTGTCTCAGACTATTTGAAACTGGTGGTGCTGGACAGCAGGATTATATCTTCGAAAAGGCACAAAATCCTGCACGTGGTCCGATATGTGGATGGTTCCGACAGGTTTCCGGGCGCTTCTGGTAAATCGTGCATTTCCTGCTGATACTGTCAAGAAACAGACAATCACCATTTGCCATACGGGTCAGTGTAAAGAGCTTTTTTTTTTGATAAAAATGCCCAACAACTCCTTCTTTTTTAAGACGTTTGGCAATTTGTTTTGCATTCTCATCAAGCTCAAATTCGTCAACGACTCCGATCCTCACAAGATCAGGTAACCTCGTCTCTACCGGCAACCGACAACAATTGGCCACACAGGTTTTACATAATCTGGCCGAATATTTTACCCAGGTGGATACGTTCTCAAGATCAGCAGGTTGAGCAGGCATGAAACGACCTCGACAATTGATGGGCGATATTAGCTGGAGGAGGTCTTTTTATCAGATTTTTCCTGGATATCTTTTTCACGCGCAGCTACTTCTTTTTCTTTCGCCCGTTTCTCCGCATCTCTATCACCAGCAACTCTCAAGGATCGAGGTACCGCCACATCGATCTGGGCGGTGCAGGATTCACAGACCTCGCGGGGACAGTCTGTTATTTCCCAGCATGGAGCATAGCGGAGAAGCTTTTTAATGCCGGGTATGGAAATACCTTCCTCATGTATCATCTTCCTGATACAGGAAATCCAGGTTAAATCATTCTGAGAGAAGATACGGCGATTACCATTACGAGCCGGTTTTACGAACCCCTCATCCTCATAGATTCGCAGTGTTCTTGGATGCACATTTAACAATTGTGCTGCCACACCGATCGAATAAACAGGCGTTTCTGCGGTAATTGGTTGTATTTCCACTTTCTTTCTGGCCATCTATTTGCCTCCGAGAGTCAACCTACACATTGTGTCTATGATTGACAAGGAGGTATTTATGGAACTGGTCTTCCCGATAAAAGGGGTACGACCAGTTCAGAACGAAGCCTTTTTATCCTGCCTGCTCTCAGTGATCTTCACCCAGATGGCCACGGAACAACCGCTCGCCGGCCAGGAATAGAAATCCGCAAAGCCCTATGCCCCCAAGGGTAACCATCCACTCATGAAAGGTCGGCACATAGGTAAATAACTCGGGGTAATCTACCAGCCCCATTCCATGAAAGTGCGGAACCAGTTGACCGATGATCACCAGATCATAGCGCATGAAGAAGATACCAATCATTCCGGCCAGCGAGGCTATAAACAGAACCCTCATATTTCGGCCGCGGACCGCAAGGATCAGGACGAACGGGATAATCATGCCAAGACCAACCTCTCCGATCCAGAAGTTCAATGAATAGGGTCCATTGATCAGCGCCATCATGGCCGTATACTTGCCCGGAGGGTTGCCGGTTATACCGGTTATCATCTTCCAGCTCGTGAAAAACAGGATGATCGCCATCATCAGCGCCCCGAGCTTGGCAACACTCTCCAAGGACTGCTTCATCTCGTCGCTCATCTTCCAGTTGTTCGCACGATAGGCCAGATAGGTAAAGAAAATAATTGCCACACACCCGGACATCGCCGCCGAAGTGATAAAATAGATCGGCATGTATGGACCATGCCAGAACTCACGGCCGTTCAGCAGGCCAAACACGGCGCCAAGGTTCGAGTGAGCAACGACACCCGTCAACAGACCAGCCAAACCAAACATGGTAGCGGTTCGATGTTGATCCTTCTGCAGCATCACAAACTCAATCATCATGAAAAAGAGATAGGCGCCATAGAGGGTTCCCATCCACCAGATATTCGAGGTTGGATTGGCGCCAATGACATTGCCAACCGGCATGCGCCAGGAGTTTTCTATCTCAAAGGCGATTACCAGAAATCCGGCAACGATGGTCGCTATTGACAGGAATACCGCACGCTTTGCTATCGGCTTAAAGTTCTTGAAACCAAATACGTGACCGATTGATGAGACAATGCAGAGACCGGTCGAGGTAACAACAAAAAACACGTAGGCGGCAATCAGAATACCCCATGGTACATTACGGGAAACACCGAAGGTATGCTCATGACCCACCGCTATTGAGTGAACGCCGAGAGCTACTCCCGCAATGGTTAAAAGACCGCACAGATACACCGCAGCAGAATATTTCCACGAACTGGAAGAATCCAGACCGCCTTCCTGCGGCAGTACTCCTGCTAGTAGACTGTTCATCGCTTTACTCCTCTCCCTTTGTTAACGCTCCTGCGTTATTCTATTGTAAGTGTTATCTTGACTGCTCAGCATGCTTCTCAGATTTAAGAATATGTTTGATCTTCAGATCATACACAGTGTGAAGTACTGCTCCACCCAACCAGAAACAGAGAAATAATAACCCGTCCATACGCACCCCTCTCTAGACAATATTTTTAAATTATAGTTTACAAGTTGTATGAAATTATAATTACCGTATAGATATATATTATAGTTGTCAAGTTATTTACACATCATTAATTACCTTTATACACCCTAATAGCTCTATTAACGATATTTTTATATTATATATCAATATGTTAAATAATGTTATTTTTTTCAGTAAATAAGGCGTGTTTTGCTTCCTGTTGGATGCTGCTGCCATTAGGACTCAAAATGCGCCCAATAGGTATCAATTGGATATAACTGGTTCATACGGATAAAGCGTACCAGAAAAAGGAATGCGCATACTGGAGATCCCCCGTTTGGTAACGGCGAGCAAAGGGAATTTGATGAACAACTGAGTGATGATTACAGCAAACAGGTACTCGCTTCCAAGAGCCATATAGCTTCTGAAAGGAGGTAAACGAATAAAACAGAAATCTACTGTGAAGAGATAAGGAACTTCGTTAAGAAACACGAAAGCCCGCTCTCGTTTGTACGAGAGCGGGCTTTCATCAGGAACTTGTTATTATAGAATCTAAACGTTTACAACATGCTTTTTCTTTCTTTGTGGTACAGGTTTGAGCCTTATTACTTTGTTTGGCACCAGTGTATTGGAAAAGAATGCGCTGCAGCGCTGCCTTTTCTCGAAAGGACAATCTATTATATTCCAGCAGGGAGTGTAGGCCAGTAGTTTTTTGACGGCATTAATGCTGATTCCATGCGAATGAATCATTTCTCGCAGACACTCGATCCACTTGATATCACGCATCGAATAATAGCGCCACTTACCTCTCCTGGCTGGTCGAATTAACCCGCTTTCTTCATAATTCCGGAGTGTACGCTGATGCACTTCCAGAATTTTTGCTGCCATACCGATAGTGAAGATTGGTTCATCTTGAGAGATCATGTCGTACCCTCCTTGCCCTGCTTCTGGATCAACATACATACTGTTTTACTCCTCATCATGATGGATAAATCGTTCACCGAGAAAATATTCCCCGATGAGGAAGCACGCTCCGAGCAAACCGATACCGCCGAGAACAATTCCAAGTTCTGGAGCCGTAGGCGCATAACTTAACTGTGCAGGTACGCCTTCATAACCTGAATACTGTGGGATTATCTGGCCGGCGACAACTAAATTCAATCTTGAGAAAAATTGACCGACGAGAATCATCAGAGCTGCAGCAGACATCGCCTGGATTGACTGGAGGCGGGTCATCATCAGCAGTGCAAAAGGAAAAACAAGCCCGATACCGATCTCAAACAGCCAGAAGTTGGTTGACAATGATCCCGAGGTCAGCAACCGTGCGGCGTCACCGACAGCTTCTGAGCCAACAAAGGCGTTCAAAAATTTCCAGGTGGTAGCGATACCGATTAGAAAAATCATCAACGCCATCACCTTGCCGGCAGTCTGAATTCCGTCAAACGTTTTTCCACCAAGCGCCTTCTTTCTCAGGCTATAGGCGCCATGGGTAAACAGTACGATAGCTGCGGCTCCAGATAGAAAAGCGGAAGCGAGAAAAAAGATCGGCAATTGAGACCCGTACCAGAACGGTCTGGCGTTCAGGGACGCAAATACTGACCCGAGATTACTGTTTGCAAGTAATTCAATAACAGCAGCGCAAACTCCAAGAATAACCGCGAGTTTGTAACGTCTGGTAATAATCAGGTAGAGTTCTACAACCATAATCCCGACAGCCATACCGTACAGGGTTCCCATCCACCATATATTTGAAGTCGGATTAGGATGAAGTAATACACCCAGTGGCATCCTCCAGACATTTTCGATCTCAAGCCCGATAACAAGGAAGGCTGCCAGAATCGAGGCTATCGACAACCACACCATGCGATTGGCAAGTGGTGCAAGATTATTGCCGCCAAACAGATGGCTTAAGGCAGCAAGAGCACACAGCCCGGTAGAGATAATTGCAAAATATGCATAGGCGCTGATGGCTATACCCCATGGAACCCCGCGAGACACTCCAAAAGCATGATGGTGGCCGACATAAAGGGCATATAAACCACCGGAGATGCCAATGGCTGTTATGGCGAGCATAGCCCACAGCCATAGATTGAATTGCGGTTTGCTGATTTCCTGACCTTGAACAACTGCAGCTTGGTACTGAATAGACATAACTCCTCTCCTTTGATACTACCTGAGACAGCTAGATTGATTATTTTTAGACGTGTTCATTGTTTAATGATTCCGGCTCCTGCATTTCGTTGTTCAGATCATTATTGAAGAACAGAAAAACCAGGACAATCGGCGCAGAAAACGGACCAAGAACTATGAAAAGTGCGAGGCAGAGTGAAAACCAGAATCCCTCAGCTATTCTCTCTCGACAGTTGGCCCAGAATCCGGGATTAATCCTGGTAAAAGCTTTTCTTGTTTCAATATACGTTGCAGCCATGATGACCTCCTCATTAATTGGTTGCTGATTACCTTTACTCTCCATAAAGCAAGGGATGTGCCAATCATCAGGAGTATTTAAGCTTTTAATTAAAAAAAAATTAAACAACTGATATCTATATAAAAAAACAGGTGAGTACTATTTTTGATCAAGAAAATCTGGGAAGGTCTTCCAAGATCTTTTACCCCAACGGGCGAAATGTGCGTCCTTCTCCATAATCAATAGGGCGTATCTTGCGCCATATTGATTATGGAGAACTATATTCAGTATTATTGAAAGGTTACGAAGAAAACCCTAAAGGAAAAAGACCGGCGCCATGCTCCATTGGTTTTGGTGGGCGAACAGACAGGTGAAAATATAATTTAAATTCAGCCACTTAATGCGCACAACGCGAATGGGCACATTCTGCGTCCGTTTCGTCTAACTCACTTGAATGTGTGTATGCGGGCGGCGGTGATACAGAGGAGAGAATGCAGAGAAAAACTGGAAGGCCCGAAATTTCTGTAATTTCAAGATTAGTCGGACCCTCCAGGAAGAGAACTTAGTGATTTGCCCCATTACCAGCAGGAGATTCCCCACCGATCAATCGAGCATAACCCCGAACGCCGATATGGCAGATGGTACATCGGGTGTTTGAAGCAAAAGCGGTATCGCCATCATGGCAGGCGCCACAATAGTTGCCATCGTAGAGCGACTCCATATTGAAGTCATCTTCTTCCTCAGCCGCTCCTGCTTCCATTTGGAATAAATCATCATGGCAGGATTCACAATCAAGTTCCTGATCCATGGTATGAATTTTATGATAGAAAACCACGGCCTTAACCGGCTTGGTCCAGACAATCGGTGCCTCCGGTCCATAAGTATCCTCATCATAGGGTTCCTTTTCTTCAGCAGACTGATTTGATACCGAAATGGCAGCAAGGCTAAACACAGCCAACCCCATGATGATTAATACTACAATATTCTTCATTATTTTCTCCCGCAACGGTGTGGTATGTGAAATTTGGAAACTGACTTTTTTTCTGATAAATGAATACTTTTATAAGGTTTAAGCATTGGTGTAAAAAACGTTTGGCAGTGCGCCAGCTTCTGGCCGCAATACCCAGACTATGGTTTCCGGTGCATGTACTAATTCGAAAACCCGGCTGGTATTATCACTTAAATCACCGAACACTCTGACATCTGCAGGACAGGCCTCAGTACATGCTGTTGTTGTTTCCCCCTTTGACAATCTGGTGTCATAACAGAAATTACATTTATCAACAGCCCGAGTCTCTTCATCAAAATATCTGGCATTATAGGGGCAGGCGGTCATGCAGGTTTTACAGCCAATACAACGACTCTCTTTCATCATCACAATTCCGGTTTTTTTGTCTTTCCAGGTTGCTGTTGTTGGACAGACACGGACACAGGGGGGCCTGTTACATTGATTGCACAGAACTGGCATAAAAATGGTTTCGTAGCCGCCTCCGACAATGTCTCTGCGTTTTTCTAGAATTGTTGTTCTGAAACCGTATGATGGAACGTGATTAGTTTCCACGCATGCCTCTTTGCACAGTTCACAGTCAATACAAAATCGCTCACGGATAACCATGGTGTAATGTGGACTATAGGTATATTTACCCACCTTAGGTACCACCCCTTGAGCCATAACGTTCTTAGCTGAGGTCAGAGACAAGACCGTACCACCGAGGTATACACCGGTAACCGCCAGGCCAATTTTCAACAATGATCGCCGCTCCTGCGAGGCGAGAACATCGGGACTTTCTGGTTTCATTTTTTCAAGCTCTTCAATCTTCATTTCTAGCTCTCAAAGTATATTTACAGCCGATATGGCCATTTAATTCGTTTTTCCCTCAGTGGTCTTCACTCAGATGGCCGCGGAACAGCCGCTCGCCGGCCAGGAACAGAAAACCGCAGAACCCGACACCTCCGAGCGTAACCATCCACTCATGAAAGGTCGGCGCATAGGTAAATAACTCGGGGTAATCTACCAGCCCCATTCCATGAAAGTGCGGAACCAGTTGACCGATGATCACCAGATCATAGCGCATGAAGAAGATACCAATCATTCCGGCCAGCGAGGCTATAAACAGAACCCTCATATTTCGGCCGCGGACCGCAAGGATCAGGACGAACGGGATAATCATGCCAAGACCAACCTCTCCGATCCAGAAGTTCAATGAATAGGGTCCATTGATCAGCGCCATCATGGCCGTATACTTGCCCGGAGGGTTGCCGGTTATACCGGTTATCATCTTCCAGCTCGTGAAAAACAGGATGATCGCCATCATCAGCGCCCCGAGCTTGGCAACACTCTCCAAGGACTGCTTCATCTCGTCGCTCATCTTCCAGTTGTTCGCACGATAGGCCAGATAGGTAAAGAAAATAATTGCCACACACCCGGACATCGCCGCCGAAGTGATAAAATAGATCGGCATGTATGGACCATGCCAGAACTCACGGCCGTTCAGCAGGCCAAACACGGCGCCAAGGTTCGAGTGAGCAACGACACCCGTCAACAGACCAGCCAAACCAAACATGGTAGCGGTTCGATGTTGATCCTTCTGCAGCATCACAAACTCAATCATCATGAAAAAGAGATAGGCGCCATAGAGGGTTCCCATCCACCAGATATTCGAGGTTGGATTGGCGCCAATGACATTGCCAACCGGCATGCGCCAGGAGTTTTCTATCTCAAAGGCGATTACCAGAAATCCGGCAACGATGGTCGCTATTGACAGGAATACCGCACGCTTTGCTATCGGCTTAAAGTTCTTGAAACCAAATACGTGACCGATTGATGAGACAATGCAGAGACCGGTCGAGGTAACAACAAAAAACACGTAGGCGGCAATCAGAATACCCCATGGTACATTACGGGAAACACCGAAGGTATGCTCATGACCCACCGCTATTGAGTGAACGCCGAGAGCTACTCCCGCAATGGTTAAAAGACCGCACAGATACACCGCAGCAGAATATTTCCACGAACTGGAAGAATCCAGACCGCCTTCCTGCGGCAGTACTCCTGCTAGTAGACTGTTCATCGCTTTACTCCTTTCTCTTTGTAAAAACACATGCGTTCAAACTAAAAAAACCTGACCCCGGACAGTTCGACCTCAAAGAGGCATCGAGCAGTCAGTAATCAGGATGACAATACAAGATAATGTTGCTCTTTCTGGAAAAACCTTCAAACATCAATATATCAAAGAAAAATTGATTCCTATTGATCCTTGTATAACCTGATAATGGAAGCTGTCGTTGTTGGAGCAACCCCCAAAATCAACAATAATGTACTCCAAAAAATGAAATTCGTATACCAAAAAAAAGGTACCACAAACGTCCGCTTTGGGTGGTATTTCACACCCTTCAAGTAATAAATGTATTAATTAAATACATACCACAAATGAAATTACTAATGGAGTCCATCTCTGTCAAGAATTTTGGTGCAAATGCACAAAAAAATTACTCGGTCCACTTTTGGGATGCAATGGGCTCAGGGAAAACCTATGCCATGCTGCAGTAGTTGGTTCTTTTTTAGTTCATCCGGAAAACACCTACCTGAAACAGGAATGCGCATACTCGCTGTCCCCCGCTTGGTGACGAAGAGCAGCGGAGCTGGCCGCAGAATAAGGCGGCGAGCAAAGGGAATCTCATGAACAACTGAATGATGATTATAACAAACAGCTGCTCGTTTGCCGGAAGAGCCTCTTTTTTAGTCAGAGATTTTCCCTGTTTTAATGTGGCCGGCACTCTTTTGAAAAGATACAATTCCTCGGCAAACAGGAAAAAGTAAGATAGAATAATCGGAGAAAAGAAGGTCAACCCTACACCGATAACTCTATGCAAAGACACAACCAGCCATTCACGCTTTTTGGTATCTCTCTGAAAGGAATAATTACCACTCTGGTATTTCTGGTTACTCTGTTTGTGGTTTTCGATCAGCTCGATATGAAATCGATGTTCAGTGAAACAATCTCAACCATTCAAAAGAAACAAAATGATGATACTCAACCCGGGCAGGAAGATACTATCGTAGCCACTCCCAAGATGGTTTCAAAGGCCATCAGTGAGATCAGAGCAAGCAAGAAACGTGATCATGAACAAACTGACACAGTGTCCCCAACGGATCGATTCTTTTATATCGTTGAACTCTACAATGGTGGGGATATTGAGGCGTCTGATGTTACGATTGAACCGGAATTGGTAACTATTATATCAAAAAGCGGTATTGAAACGGTCATTCCCCGTACAACAATAAAAAAAATCCGCCGTTATAAACTTCCTGACCCGCTACAGCCGCAATCGACACAATAATATCAGGCGCCTCCTACGGTTGCAAATTGAGGCAATTATTCGCGTAGGCTTTTTCGGAGTTGAGACCCTCCCCCACCAGATACTCGAAGAAGTAAATATCCGGGTCCAGAGAGCCCGGCATTGGTAGCCCCTTGTCTGATGATTTCTTGTTTTTTATGATCGGTTTTCAGGAATAAGACGCTAAATAATACGCTTTCTAACCTTTAAAAATACAGAAAAATCAGAAAGAAAAGCTCATCATCAAATATGATAGTAGTGGTTGGATTCCCATATCGTCTCTGTTGTCTATTTCTATGTATTATTACCCATGTCAAGACATAACAAACCAAAACCTAACAAATTTCTAACATTGTCGACCAGCTCTTTCGTTTCAAGCTTGATAAACGGATATCAAAGTGATTTTCTATAGCTATAAGGAGACTGCTGTGATAGAGTCACCGCCTCTTTATTAGCTGCTGTTTACTGGTGTTGAATTCTTTCTTATTACTTCTGGAGCCTCCGCCTTGCCATTAAAATATCAACAATGGCTTCCCGCCCTGAGTCTGACGACAGCAATGGTTCTCTGGGCGAGCTCATTTATCGCCCTGAAACTCGCTTTCCAGGGATTTTCCCCGATGATCGTAATATTGGGGCGTATGCTCATCGGCAGCTTCTGCTTCATCTTTTTCTACAGGCAATTGCGAGCGGTATCATTTCAACAAGAGGACCTTAAGTGTCTGCTTTTTATGGCTGTTTGTGAACCATGCATTTACTTCATTTTTGAAGCAAAAGCGCTTCAGCTGACCACAGCTTCCCAGGCAGGGCTGATTACCTCCATGCTCCCGCTGATGGTTGCGCTCGGTGCATACCTGGTTCTCAAGGAAACAATCACGAAACGAACGATTTTTGGATTCACCATCGCAATCAGCGGGGCATGCTGGCTCAGTCTCAGCGGCGAGGTTTCTGTAGATGCACCGAACCCGGCGCTTGGCAATTTTCTGGAATTCCTGGCGATGGTGGCGGCAACCGGCTACACCCTGTGCTTAAAGCATCTGAGCGCACGCTATTCCCCTATCTTTTTAACAGCATTTCAATCGTGGGTCGGGGCGATATTTTTTTCTTTCTTTCTTCTCTCTCCAGAGACAGACATACCAACTCAATTTCCGTTCATTCCGACACTGGCAGTATTATACCTCGGAAGTTTTGTCACGCTGGGAGCATACCTGCTCTATAATTTCGGTGTCAGTAAAATTCCGGTAAATAAAGCTTCAGCCTATATCAACCTTATTCCGGTTTTCACGGTGATTCTGGGGTTCCTCATCCTTGGAGAAACCTTCACCGTCACCCAGTATTGCGCTTCAATACTGGTCCTTCTTGGTGTCTACATTAGTCAGCGAAAACCTCGCCAGCTGGTCTGAAAATTGCTGATCGCTAATAGTCTATGCCCGGTTGAGGTTCTATATCTTTACGGTAGGCGTGCTTAATTTCATTAACTTCACTGACCGTATCAGCCCGGTCGATAATGTGCGGGTGTGCGTCACGGCCGGTGATCACCAGGTGCAGCTGCTCAGGTCTCTCATTGAGTATTGACAATACCTGGTCAAGATCAACCAATTTTAGATGAAGCGCATTATTGATCTCATCCAGAATCAGCAGATCAAATGCACCTGATTTCATTTTCTCGTGAACAAGTTGTATGGCATCCTGCGCATTTTTCCGGTGCTCAGCATGAGAATAGGGGTTTCCCTGAATACCGCAAAACCCCTTCCCCGTTGAGGTAAAATCGACCTGGCCGCCGAGCAGCTTTACCCCATCCCATTCACCCGAATAGAGATCGCCTTTCATGAACTGGATCACACAGACGTTCATGCCATGCCCGACTGCCCGTAACACCATGCCCATGGCACTCGTCGTCTTCCCTTTACCGTTTCCCGTCAAAACAACGACAAGACCCCTTTTTACTTCCGGCTCAAGTTTACTAATCTCCATTCTCCACTCCATACTTAATACTGGTTCATTCCCTGTTAAAATTCTCATAAAAAGAAAAGCAGCAGGATCGTTTATTCTACGTTGAATAATCTTACTTCTGGCGGTTGCCAAGCGCCGTACCGTAGGCAATCGCCTCAACACTGCCAATCTGCTGCTTCTGGTTTGCGCGAAATCCTATTGCAGCAGTTTCCAATCGTACATTAACCACAAGCTCAAATCCCAGCCCTGCAGCTTTCTCCTTCATCCTCAGAATCGCTTCCCGACGGGCACGCTCAACAAGGGATTCATAGGAGACGACACGTCCGCCAAAGATGTTGCGAACAGCGCCGAGCAGTCTCTTGAAATAGTCAATTGAGATGACCACGCTGCCGGTTACCAGCTCACATCTTTGTCTCGTCAGGTAATCAAATCCCTCCTCAACGGTGACGACCATGATATCAGCGAACTGCTTTTCCCGCTTCTGCAGAGATCGATAGTGGCGTTTTTCATTAATAGTACCGGCTCCATAACCAAGACAGACCAGAAACAAAAAAATGGTCAACCCCGAGAAATTGAAAAGAGATTCCATTATCTACTCAACCTTGACTGCGGTACCGTAGACAAACAATTCAGCGGCACCCTGAGCAATTGAAGAGGTAGCAAAACGTATATTTATAACAGCATTGGCCCCAAGCTGATCGGCCTGATCGCCCATACGTGCCATCGCTTCCTCCCGCGAGTCCTGTAAAAGTTCGGTATATCCGCGCAGTTCTCCACCCACTAAATTTTTCAGTGTTGCCATAAAATCCCGACCGATATGTTTGGCCCTCACGGTGCTTCCCTGGACAATCCCATAATGCTCGACGATCTCTTTGCCGGGAACAATACCGATATTTGTAAATATCATTCTCCTTCCTCTCATATAACCGGGTATTGAGTAACTATTACAATTATCCACAACCGTTTTTCTGTATTCGAGAACGTATGTATTGAATCAACATTTTGCATTATTTTTTTCTCCCTGCTGCTCACAGCATCTTCCTTATTGTTATCCCAACATAATATTACATATGCACCCGATCGTATTGTCAAAAAGCTAATTTTTGTGTATGAAATATATCAATTAATAATGTGAGATTCTAATGCAGCTCTACTCCCGTATAATTGGCGAGGGTAAACCTCTTGTCATCCTCCATGGCCTTTTCGGCATGTCAGATAACTGGATATCCATCGGTAATGGACTGGCTGAACATGGGTTTTGTGTTCACCTTGTCGACCTGAGAAACCATGGGAAATCTCCACATGCAGACAGCCACCGGTACCCTGACATGTGTGAAGACCTGCTGAAATACTTTGATCAGCATACTCTGGATAAAGCCAGCATAATCGGGCACTCGATGGGAGGGAAACTTGGTATGGTGTTCGGGCTGCTGGAACCGGAAAGAATCAGCAGATTGGTTATCGTGGATATCGCGCCCTCGGACTATGGATCGTCCGAGAACAATTACCACCGTAAAATTATCCACACCTTGCACCAGATTGATCTGACCAGCCACAAAAGCAGAGGATCCATACGAAAAGAGCTTGCAAAAGGACTCGGCGATCAACCACTGGCTATGTTTCTGGTTAAAAGTATAACCAAAGATAACGAGTCGAAAACATTTAGATGGAAATTCAATCTGACGGTATTGGAGAAGTTTCTCCAACATATCTATATTGGTCTGGAAGAGCTGTCGATCTATGCCCCCTGTCCGGTAAAAACACTCTTTATAAAGGGCAATAATTCGTCATATTACCTTGATGAACATGAAGCTGATCGACATTTCTTCTTTCCGGAGTCCAACGTTGTAGGGATAGATAATGCAGGACACTGGCTGCACAGCGATCAACCTGAACAATTTATAGAAACAGTAGCCCGCTTTCTCTGCTGACAGATATTATGATCACCAGAGATATACCCCGTATCCTTCTATCAATAGTTCTCTCATCCTCTAGCAACCCCTTGCACCACGAGTCTGAATCCCGGTACAGGAGGATGAGCAGCGCGACGGCAGCAGAATAAAAGACAGCACATTGAGTATATCTCCATTTTTTCAGTTGATTTCTTTTTTTTCGGTACAATTATGTGCCTATTGAGAATCGCTATTATTTTTTTGGCTTAAACTCAAGCCACTTCAATATTATGACAAACCGCAATTATCCAATATCCTATCGGAGAGGAGATCTATTATGCGGATCGGGGTACCAAAAGAAATCCATCATGGTGAACAGCGGGTAGCAACGACACCTGACGTTGCCGCACTGCTGCTGAAGCTCGGCTACGATGTGGCTATAGAATCAGGTGCCGGAATAGATGCAAAATTTACAGACAGCCATTATCAGGATTCAGGGGTTACTGTCATTGATGATGCCAGAACACTGTATGACCAGAGCGACATCATACTCAAGGTCAGAGCCCCAGAAAACAACAGTGCTGACGGGATAAACGAAACTGATCTGCTGCGGGAGGGCCAAACCCTAATCAGCTTTGTTCAACCAGGCCAGAATGAGAAGCTGATGGAAGAGTTATCGGCAAAGAACATTTCAGTGCTGGCCATGGACTCCATCCCACGGATCTCAAGAGCCCAGAAAATGGACGCCCTGAGCTCAATGGCCAACATCGCAGGCTATCGAGCTATTGTAGAAGCTGCTCAGCACTTTGGCAGATTCTTTACGGGCCAGATCACCGCAGCAGGGAAAATTCCACCTGCCAAAGTACTGGTGATCGGAGCCGGTGTGGCGGGTCTTTCTGCCATTGGAGCTGCCAAGAGCATGGGGGCTATTGTCCGTTCCTTTGATACCCGCCCCGAGGTAAAAGAACAGGTTGAATCGATAGACGCCGAGTTCCTGCTGCTCGATTTCGCTGCCGAGGATGGCAGTGGCGAGGGCGGTTATGCCAAGGTCATGAGCGATGAATTTATCAAAGCTGAAATGGCTCTTTTTGCTGAGCAGGCAAAAGAAGTTGATATTATCATTACCACTGCGCTGATCCCCGGAAAACCGGCTCCTGAATTGATCACCGAGGATATGGTAATCAGCATGAAGGAAGGAAGTGTGATCGTTGACCTGGCTGCAGAGATGGGCGGCAACTGCAAGCTCAGCGAAGCGGACAAGGTGGTTGTCAAGCACGGAGTTACCATCATCGGCTATACCGACCTGCCTTCAAGACTGGCAACACAGTCCAGCCAGCTTTACGCCACAAATTTACGCCACTTGCTGACCGATCTGACACCTGACAAAGACGGCAAACTGGTCATCAACATGGAGGATGAGATCATTCGCGGTGCAACCGTCATTAAAAATGGCGAGATAACCTGGCCGCCACCAGCACCGAAACTTTCGGCTGCCCCTGTCAAGAAGGCGCCAACGCCAGTGATAGTCGAGGCTAAGCCCGAAAAAAAGAACGCTTTTGGATCGCTGATCGCCATTGGAGCATGTGCTCTTGCCCTGCTTGGGGTAGGAAGTGTTGCTCCTGCTGAGTTCATGTCCCATTTCACCGTTTTTGTGTTGGCCTGTTTCATCGGCTATATGGTTATCTGGAATGTTAAACCGTCATTACACACTCCGTTGATGAGCGTGACCAATGCCATCAGTTCGATCATCATCATCGGTGCACTTCTGCAGATATCATCAGAGAGCGGTTTGGTCATTTTTCTTGCCGGAATTTCAGTCCTGATTACCAGCATCAATATCTTCGGTGGATTCGCGGTGACCCAGCGAATGCTTTCGATGTTTAGAAAATAGGAGAAACCAGATGTCACAAGGTATTGTAACTGCAGCCTATATCGGTGCAATGATCATGTTCATTCTCGCACTGGGAGGACTGAGCAATCAGGAAAAGGCGCGGCGAGGAAACCTGTACGGCATTCTCGGAATGTCGCTGGCGCTGCTGGCAACCCTATTCGGAATTGTCTCAAACAACTTTTTTATTTTAATCGTTGGGCTCCTCATTGGTGGTACCATTGGACTGATCCTCGCCAAAAAGGTGGAAATGACCCAGATGCCGGAGCTGGTCGCCATACTGCACAGCTTGGTCGGATTAGCCGCGGTTCTTGTCGGTTTTGCCAACTTCCTCGGTCACTCCACTGCACTATTCGGTGTGGATAAAACAATCCATGATGTGGAAACATATCTCGGTATCCTCATCGGTGGGCTGACCTTTACCGGTTCCATCGTCGCATTTCTCAAACTGAGCGCCAAGATCAGCGGCAAACCGCTGCTGCTCCCGGCCCGTCACTGGCTTAATCTTGCCCTGCTGGTGTTATCAATCGTACTCTGTTTTTCATTTGTCAATCAATCTGCAGCAGGCGGCGGCACCCTTCCCCTTCTGCTCATGACTCTTATCGCCTTTGCTTTCGGTGTCCACATGGTGATGGCCATCGGTGGCGCGGACATGCCGGTTGTTGTCTCGATGCTGAACAGCTATTCGGGCTGGGCCGCAGCAGCAACCGGTTTTATGCTGAGCAATGACCTGCTGATTGTTGTCGGTGCCCTTGTCGGCAGCAGTGGTGCGATTCTCAGCTTCATCATGTGTCGTGCCATGAACAGAAAATTCATCGCCGTTATTGCCGGCGGTTTTGGTACATCAGGCGGTGAAACGGCTGCTGGGCCGGAAGGTGAAGAAGGTGAAATTATCTCAGTTGAAGGAGCAGAGGTTGCAGAACTGCTCCTTGATGCAAAAGAGGTGATGATCATTCCCGGTTACGGCATGGCGGTAGCCCAGGCTCAGCATACGGTAAATGATATTACCCGGAAGCTGCGCGACAAAAAGATCAACGTCCGTTTTGGCATCCACCCGGTGGCCGGCCGTATGCCCGGCCACATGAATGTTTTGCTGGCAGAAGCCAGAGTACCCTATGACATCGTCTTTGAGCTTGATGAGATAAACGATGACTTCCCGAACGTTGATGTGTCAATCGTCATCGGGGCCAACGACATCGTCAATCCCGCCGCCCAGGAAGTACCGGACAGCCCGATTGCCGGAATGCCGGTGCTCGAATGCTGGAAAGGGAAAACCACCATCGTCCTGAAACGATCTATGGCCACTGGTTATGCAGGCGTGTCAAACCCGCTTTTCTATAAGGAAAATACCAGAATGCTTTTTGGTGATGCCAAAGACACCCTGGAAACGGTGCTTAAAAATCTGTAAATTTCAGGATTAGATGATTGGAACCGCGCGAATCTCAGGAATGGCCGGGAGATTAAATCCATACAGCTTCAACTAACAAGGAAAATCGAAGCTGTGTGGATACGTGAGTCACATCAGCAAGGATCATGGACCACCATACTAAATTTTCAACCCACATTACCTGCAACGAAAATGTAATTTTGCTATTGCATCATTTCTGTTCCACCTGATGAAATGGAAATTGTGAGAAAATAGGCCACCACTCCAAAGGCTTGTGAAAACAAAATGCTATGCCATCATCATCTTTTCTTTTAACCTTTGCTGCCACTTTAATAATGAGCTCACTCTCTTCTCCAAGCAAAACTATTTCCAGACTTACCTCGTCGTTAACATCCAGCCGGGATTGACACGTCAGGTAAATTGACTCGATACTCACATCTCTGACAATGCCTTTTGAAATACCCTTTGTACCTGATTTAATGAAGGCATGAGCCGAATAGTTTATCCTTGCTCTTGACCGAAGTGATGCATCCATGATTTCTCTTACCCACCTGTAATTTTAAATTTGTATAACTCACCAGCAATCTGTTTCTCTTAGCAACAGCTGCCCAGAATTTTATTTTTTCTAACGAAAGGCTTTCTTCACCCCTATCTGCTGGCCGTTGATATTTTGAACGACAAATCGTCTATTGGTAATCAATTGCGAATTCCAATTACATTTCAAGGAAACTTCCTGGCCCACTGACAGTGGATGTTGGATAAACACCGGCTGGGATCTCCACCCCTGCTCCGTTATAGGACAGATCTTTCAGATTAACCTCCAATTCTTTTCCAGCTTTAGTTGTCAGCAGGATTTTACCACTCTGGAAGACCCGCTTGTCAGTGCGACGGTTAAAAAGACAGCGTGTACTCTCACCACATTTGAAACATTTAATATTTTTTCTGCGAAGATTGTTGATAAAAAAATTTCTTCTCCCGCCACAATATGGACACTTGAATTGAAACCGTCGGTTAATCACCCTGAACTCTTTCGTCTTTCCCACAATAGTTTCGTCTGTTTTCCACAATCCAATATTTTATTGGTATAATTACCGGCCCCTCTCAACGAGACAAGCAGTCTACAGCTTACAAATGGAAGCTGCAGTGCACGGCATCACTCATCAATCGTTGTTAGATAAACGTTAGAACAATACCTCATTTGTATCACATTGATACGCCAATTGTCAGGTATTTAACGATTTTTTATTGATTATACGGTGACGTTAATAAAAAAGTCCTTTCTGGGGTGACCGTCTGCCCGGCAGACTTCGCAATGCATGCAGCTCTTTGCTTACATTGCAACGCTCAGGCAGTACGCAATTACCTGTTTCCTCTGCGTATATATTGACAATCTGGAACAATTATATTCCAGGTAATCTCCAGCCTGTCTAGAGAAGCCCTTTTTCAGGCAATGATCCATTGCTCACCAATTCAACCACCGCTGAGATCGAGGCGGCCGTTGTCCAGGCGATCGTTCTTCTTGTATCGCCAGCGATCTGGAGAGGATAATAGGTTTTGACAAATTCTTCGCGAGACAGATTTTGGTCCGTCCAGCCCTCAACCGAGGCGTGAACATAAACGACATCCTCGCTCACCGGCGGCTTTGCATTGACCAGAATTTTACCCGCTTCCTCCCTGTCTTCACGCATCAACAGCTCATGTAAAAAGAAGTTCATCAGGGCAGCGTGCCCGGGATAACGGATCGATTTATAATCGAGGTTCTCTACCAATCCCTCATAGGTTTCGCACATTGTGCCAAGACCGCCTGACAATCTAACGATAAGCTGGGATTCCGGTCACCTCCTGGCCGACGATAAGGGTATGCATGTCATGGGTACCCTCATAGGTGTAAACCGACTCCAGGTTATTGGCATGGCGCATGATCGGGTATTCCCCCATTATGCCGTTGGCACCAAGTATAGTGCGTGCGACACGGCAGATATCAAGTGCTATTGCAACGTTGTTCATCTTAGCCATTGATACCTGCGCCGGGCTATAGTCCCCCCGGTCTTTGAGCCTTCCAAGTTGCAAGGCCAGGAGCTGCCCCTTGGTCAGTTCCGTTACCATCTCAGTTAATTTCTTCTGCTGAAGCTGAAATGCGGCAATGGGTTTATCAAACTGAATTCTTTCTTTTGCGTATTGGAGTGCTGTCTGGTAGCAGTTATCAGCGGCCCCGAGCGCTCCCCAGGCGATGCCATATCGGGCCTGGGTCAGGCAGCCCAGCGGCCCTTTGATACCAATCACCTCCGGCAGGAGACTCTTTTCTTCCTCCACCAGCACATTATCAAGAATCAGTTCCGAGGTAACCGATGCCCGCAGACTCCACTTGCCTTTCATCTGCGGTGCTGTAAACCCAGGCGTTCCTTTCTCCACAAGAAACCCGCGTATGCCCTCCTCGGCTTTTGCCCAGACAATGGCAACATCAGCCAGAGTTCCGTTGGTTATCCACATCTTGGTACCATTCAGCCTCCATTTCCCGCCCGGCTCTTGGACAGCCTTCGTTCGCATACCGCTGGGGTTGGAGCCATGATCAGGCTCGGTCAAACCAAAACAGCCGATTGCCTCGCCTGTCGCCATTTTGGGGAGCCAGTATTCTTTTTGAGCCTCGCTGCCGTAAGCATAAATCGGATACATCACCAGTGATCCCTGGACAGAAGCCATGCTTCGCAGCGCAGAATCACCGCGTTCCAGTTCATACATCAGCAATCCATAGGCAACATTGGACAGGCCGGCACAGCCATACTTTTCGGGAAGGGTTGGGCCGAAAAAACCCATCTCTCCCATGACCGGAACCAGATGGTTGGGAAAACGCTCATCCTGGGCATAACCGTCGATGATTGGCAGGACCTGCTCATTGACAAAAGTACGGGCGGTTTGCCTGACCAGCTTTTCCTCATCATCGAGCAGAGCCATAAAATTCATATAATCAGTCAATTCGGTGATGGTTTGCATATAATGACTCCTTTATGTAATAGCGGTTTCCGCGCCTAGATTTAACTGCTACAGCTCAAACTTGATGCCCTGGGCAAGAGGAAGAGCGGTACCATAATTAATAGTATTGGTTTGCCGGCGCATATAGCCTTTCCAGGCATCGGAGCCTGACTCCCGACCGCCACCAGTTTCTTTCTCCCCGCCGAAAGCCCCACCAATTTCCGCCCCTGAGGTACCAATATTAACATTGGCTATGCCGCAGTCGGAGCCGGCTGCCGAGATAAAAAGTTCCGCTTCCCTGAGATTCTCGGTAAAAACAGAAGATGACAGCCCCTGGGCGACACCATTATGGATGGAGATTGCCTTTTCAATTCCACCTGAATAGCTCAGCAGGTAAAGAATGGGGGCAAAGGTCTCTTCCTGGACGATGGGATAGTTATTTTCGGCCTCGGCGAGTACCGGCTCCACGTAGCAGCCGGACTCAAAGCCAGCTCCCTCAAGAACCCTGCCGCCACAGATAATTGATCCACCCTGATCTTTCAGTTCCTGCAAGGCCTTCTGATAGGCAGCCACCGCCAATCGATCGATCAGCGGGCCCAGATGATTCTTTTCATCAAGCGGTGAACCGATCCTGACCGAACCATATGCCTTGCTGAGTGCCTGCTTAACCTTTTCATAAATCGATTCATGTATGATCAGGCGCCTTGTCGTCGTACAGCGCTGGCCTGCTGTGCCAACGGCTGAAAAAACGATTGCCGGTACAGCCAGTTCAAGGTTTGCCTGCGGTGTCAGGATGATAGCATTATTGCCACCGAGTTCCAGAATACACCTGCCAAATCTCGAAGCGACCACCCCTGCGCCGCGACGCCCCACTCTGGTCGAACCCGTGATCGACACCAGCGGAATATCCGGGTCGTGAAGCATCTGCTCCCCGACTGTCGAACCAGAGCCGATAGCGAGGTTGAAAATACCCTCGGGAAGATCATTACTGCTGATAACCTCGGCCAGGATATGCTGGATGGCAATGGCGGTCAGAGGTGTCTTTGATGACGGTTTCCATACACAGGTATCACCGCAGACTACCGCCAGCATGGCGTTCCATGACCAAACCGCGACCGGGAAATTGAAAGCACTGATGATTCCCACCACCCCCAGTGGATGGTACTGGTCATAAAGACGATGCGCTTCCCGCTCTGAGGCCATGGTGTACCCGTAGAGCTGCCGTGACTGACCAACAGCAAAATCGCAAATATCGATCATCTCCTGAACTTCGCCCAGCCCTTCCTGAAGTGATTTCCCCACTTCCCAGGACACCAGGGTGCCGAGTTCACTTTTTTTTGCGCGCAAACCATCACCTATCTGTCGAACCACCTCACCCCTCTTCGGGGGCGGAACCGTTCGCCAGATGATAAAAGCCTTCCGGGCAGCCGCCACACAGTTACTAAAATCCTTCTCTGAGGCAAGAGCTACTTTGGCAAGCAATCTGCCGTCAACCGGGGAGAACACCTCCAGTTCGCCGGCCTGCCCGCCTTTATTCCATTTACGACCGGTTGAAGCCCCCGGATTCAATTCCTCAATTCCCAACGCACGTAACGTCTCCATGGCTAATCCTCCCTGCTAAATGGCGCTGTTATCGAAAACTCTATTTACTATTTTCATCGCGGCCAGATACGTTTTTTCTGTAAATCGTGCCTGTAAGGCCAGTTGCAACATTTCAAGATTGAGTACTCCTGTCTTTTTTGTCAGAATACCGACAGCAGCAAGGGCCCAGTCCTGTTTTTTAATGATCAATGGTTTGAAACCAACATCAAGAACGCTGGCCTCTGTTTCCGGCAGCCTGACACTCTTTTCTCTAATAATGATAGTATCGGACTGCAGGCCTCCAAAAACAGCTTTTCGCCTTTGAACACCTTCGCCGCTCAAGGCCAGGATTGCAGATGGAGATCCCAAGGTTCATTTCGAAGACGATGATTCGGCGAAACGATCGAGCTTTTTCAAGCAAAAGCTTCTCAGGTAGCGGCCTACAATGTCTTCAACGTCAGCGTTGAAACAGCAACATCTCTGCTCGCCAGGATCCCCACTGCATCACCAACAGCGCAGGCAGTGACACCATAACTGATAATCAGGATCTCTGAACCTTCCTTTATGTCTTCATCAAAAAGAGTGATCCGTTCACAGGCGCTCTCGATTTTTCCCTGCAGTCGTTCTTGATTTTGTGCGATCACCACCGAATCAGTGGTAATAAAACCATCAGCGCCATGGGTCGATGAGGTGATTCTCACCAGAGTCTGCCCACCAATGGGCAGAAATGGCGGAGACTTTCCGGGTTCTGCCCCAAAAGGCAGATAGGTTTTTCCGGTGAAAAATTTTCGATGAATAATCGACGGGAGAATCACCGCATCGAGGTCAATGCTCTGCCTGGTCAACCCTATTTTTTTATTGGAAGCGATAAAGACAGGACACCTGAATTCTTCAGCATAGTTAAAAGCGTGAACGGCAAGAAGATAACAGTCGAGAACATCTTTTGGTGCAAGAACTATGACCGGTACACCCCCGGTACTGCCCCATCTCAAGAACTGGATATCGCGCTGTCAGCTCCTCTGGTAGCTGAACCTGTTGAGGATCCCAGTCGCTGCACATCCGCTATGACCAATCGGGTCTCACTCACTTCCAATGGCAAAAGAAATCTGCTCACTGTAGAGGCTGATACCAGGGCCCGAGGTCGCGGTGAGCGCTTTTTTGCCAGCTCTGACCTGGAAGGTGCCACAGGAATCCTTCAGAAACATATTTCAAACGTCAGGGAGCATGCAATCGCCAGTATTAATAGATTCAATGAAGAGAAATCACTCAAAATCATTTAATGCCTTACGCCTGAAAACTATCTCTACTGCCTAATATTTCAGGGATTGATCACCTCTACTTCCACCCTTCTGTTCTGTTGTTTCCCTTTTTCCGTAGCATTGTCAGCAATAGGATTTTTGCTGCCAAGGCCGTATACTTCCATTCTGTCGGGATGGATTCCTAATCCCAGGAGATAGCTCTTTACCATAGTGGCCCTGATGAGCGAGAGCCGATTGTTGTATTCCTCAGATCCGGATAAGTCGGTATAGCCTGAAATCTTTAAAGAAATAGTATCACGGTCTCTGATACTGAGGCCCAGCCTGATGAGCTGATCGAGGTTGGACGTGGAAAAATCATTTGAGTTTCTTGGAAAACGGATGATAACGCTTTCTTCTTCCACTCCCAAAACAGAGCCTTCTGCCATTGTTCCAGGTTGTTCCGAAGACCTCTGCTCCTGTGTCAGGACTGGCCCTTCTGGAACGGATAGTGGGGAGGCAGTCCCAGGCAACTCCAGTATATCAGATGCTGTTCCTATCTGGACATTTTCACCGGTTCTCCTTTTTTCTGTTTTCTCAACGGCGGCGCTCGCTTCATATATATTGGCGTCAATTTCTATAGATGTTAAGCCTGCCGGCAGGTCCACTAACTCTGCATTACCTGCTTCAATCAACACCGTTCTCTGGACGGAGTTTTCTCCCACAGAATGTTCTGGTGCATTTTTCTCTTCATTGGAAATACCCCCCTGAATATCGGTTTGTGTCGGTTTTTCCTCAATTGATACGCGTTCAGTAATTTCTTTCGTTTCAGCACTATCGGCTAACAAGGTTTCAGTTTGCATCGATAGTTTTCCCTCACCTTCCTGTTGTTGCTCCACCTGGGGTGAACTGGATTTACCCCACAGAGACCTCACAACACTTTGATATGTCGACACTAATTTTCCGGAAACATTGAGAGAAGGGCTGACAAGAACAGCGATCATAAGAAAAAGTGCCACGGCTGGTATCAAAACCAAGGCCATCCTCCGCCCCTTCAGAGGGGAAGACGTAATCTCCTCGATCCGTGTGTGCTGCTGACCATCCTTACCTTCTTTTTTGGTTTTTTTAGTGTATCGGGGGATCGCTATATCCTTGATACATTCACTTACAACTTTTGAACTAATTACAGATTTTTCCTCGATATAGCCGGTAAGCAAACAGTGGTCACAGATTACATTTATTCTTCGTGGAATTCCCTCCGAATGAATAGAAATATCCTTTATAGCAGCGGCGCTGAATAGTGGCCGAGAAGCACCCGCAACTTTCAACCGATGCCTGATATAAAGTTCAGTCTCCTCCATTGAGAGCGCATCAATTTGATAGTTAAGCGTGATTCGCTGGGTTACCGCTCGATTTTCTGGTCTATGAAGTATTTCGTTAAATTCGTTCTGACCCACGAAAAATATATTGAGGAGATGATTACCGTCACGGTTGATATTTGATAGTAATCTGATTTCCTCAAGTAAGTCCTGGGTCAGGAGCTGGGCTTCATCAATAATCAGGAGAACCTTTTTCTTCTGTTTGTAAACACTTTCAAGAAACCACCCAAAATGAAGAAGAAATGCCCCCTTTGAGTTAAACTCGCCGTCGATATGAAAAGCTTGAGCGATATAATTTAAAAAATCGATAAGATTAAGACGCGGGTCCGGAACAGAGGCGAATTGTACATCATTACCCAAACTCTCCAACAAGGTATTGATTAACGTTGTCTTCCCCGTGCCGACATCTCCTGTCAGGAGCATTAGCCCCTTGTTATCAATGACACTGTATTTTAAGGTTGCTAACGCTTCCTTGTGTTTTTCTCCAAGCCATATAAACGCAGGATCAGAAGATATCTGAAACGGCTTTGCATTTAGTTTATAGAAAGCGGTATACATTTAAGCTGGTATATGGGTAATTTGATTAATAATTGACGGTTTATATTCAGGTACCAACACCATTGCATTGATAAGTAAATGTCAGTCTTTATACAAGCAGTTGGGATTACTATCGTTTGAAAATCGTCTATCTCTCTCCCGGATCTACGTAAATACGATGCTAAAAACTATCGGCATTATAATTAAATTATATGTATATATTATAATCATATACAATTGAAAGGTATCAATAAATCGTATCAATCCGTAAAAAATAGACTCAGGAGCCGAACCAGATCCCTCCCAAATTTCTTAAATGAAAATGATACTATCTTTCAGGTAATCATTCCATAAAACCTTTCGTATATAGTAAACATACTAATCGCCAGTATGGGTGGTTAATCGCGGCCAAGGTGAATCTTTGAGCCAATCCTATCCACATTTACACCGGGATGTAATGATTTTCCTGACGCCTTGTTGGTATCAATTCAAGCTTGTAATGTGTTAAAACCTGTTGTATTTAAAAATAAGTCCGCCGATAGTTTTCACCATTTACAGAGATGAGGGGTTTAATGATGGCTCAGGAAAACAAAATTGCTCTGCTTATTGATTGTGACAACGTAAGCCATAAATCTATTGAAGGGGTAATCGATGAATTATCGAAGTATGGTAAGGTAAATATCCGCCATGCCTACGGCAACTGGAAGAGCAAGAGCCTGACGGGCTGGGAAGATAAACTGCACCCGCATGCCATAAAACCTATCCAGCAATTTGCTTATACCACCGGTAAGAATGCAACCGATGCAGCGATGATAATAGATGCAATGGATCTACTATATACGCAAAACATCGACGCCTTTGCCCTGATGACAAGTGACAGTGACTTCACACCGCTGGTTATGAGAATCCTTGCCAATGGAATTACAGTCTATGGTTTTGGAGAAAAAAAGACACCCTCACCATTTGTTAAAGCCTGCTCTCAATTTATTTATACAGAAAATATCGAATTACATGAAGAAGAGGAAGAAGCCACAGAAAAGAGTAAGAAAAAGAAATCTCGAAATGAGCTGAGGCATGATGCAGGACTGGTTAAATTATTGCGTACAGCAGTAGAACAGGAGGCTGGTGAAGACGGGTGGTCTCATCTTGGCCGTGTTGGCCAGTACATATCCAACAAGACCTCCTTTTCTCCGATAAACTATGGCTACAAAAAGTTAGGCGATCTTATCAGGGTATCTGATCTTTTTGAAATAGAGATGAGACATGATAACTCGGTGATGTACATAAAGGACTCGAGAAATTAATTTATAAAGGTAACTCCCCAATCGAATCATGGCAGAGGCCAAAGCAGTATCGGCCTGCCCTGACCGCTCGGTCATCACGTCAATTGTTTACAGCTCATCATCAGGCTCATCTCTGTTTGATTTTCTGACAAACAGATAAGGAACAATGAGGACTGCCGTCAGGATAGCCAAAGGTGTGGTAGCGTTGGGCAGCAGGTATATAGTCACCAGAAAAATACCGATGAGAATGGCAAGGACGATTCCTATCTGATAGCCCGTAAATATAGACAGAAGATTCCCTAATTGCTCTTGATCATCGTTTTTCATCCGCAATCTCTCCTTTGTTCATACTATAAGCTCTGGATATCCGACGTGCAATCAGCGAGACGGAGATTTCATATCGAAGGAGATTACCGTATGTCCAGGATAGATTAAAAAACCCAGGTTTTCCTGCAGCAAAATCGATACTTATCTTGACACCAATAGATCAGTCAATTAATTTGATAAATCAGATGATGCAGTTCCAGGTAAGGCAAAATTTTCTGCCATCTTATATTACAAATGATAACGGTAACCTAAATAATATTTCGGTTTACCCGAAATATCTTCATAGACACCTTTTTCTTCTGAAGATACGGTAATGAAATTCAGTTTGAACTTTGCCTCTCAACTACTATGATTAACGTAAGGAGAACATTCAAGTTGAGCCTTCGAAATAGAAACGTTTTCGTCTTGTTCATGATCGTTCTTGTAGGTTCCTTTACGGCTTCTTATGGAACAATCCAGGCAAAAGAACATTCTATCCACATTCAATTTCACTATAATACCAATGCATTACCAGAAAAACAGCTTATCGGGTATAACCTATATAAAGATGGTGAAATAATCTGTAACACAAGTCTTTCAGAATCAGAAATTCAAGATTTTGAATGTAGTTTTCAAAGTCCTGGCGGATATTTTCCTTTCACCTTAACCGCCTTGTTTAGTAACAGAACAGAAAGCCCTCACTCCGCTCCTTTCTCACTTATGCTCATAGATGAATCAATGGCCGTGTTAGGTCTCAAAGTTCTTAGTGGCCAGAATCCGGAAAGTACCGATGGCATAGGACCACAATCTGGTACCAGCCAGATAGAAATGGCTGATGTCATCAAGATGCTAAGAGAGTTGCCTTGAGTGACCGTAATGACTTGAGTGAAATTGTACTCCTGAGTCATCATTTTTTATTTCAAAATAAGTCTGTTATCTCGAAAAGCCATTTTCCTTATAAGAACCATCACAGAGAGGCTTTTATCATTTTTCTACCCTTTTCCCATGTTTAATAAAGGTCTCGTTTCGTAACTCGCTAAAGGCCTGCTCAAGCTCCTCTTGAGTATTCATTACGATAGGTCCTCTCCAGGCAATAGATTCCTTTAAGGGTTTTCCAGAAAACAGTAAAAACCGCAGGCGACTGTCGCTTGATGTAACTGCCATCTCATCACCATCTCCAAACAGTAAAAGTGTACGATTTGAAACAAACGTATCTGTAACACTCCCTTCTCCATCTATTACATAAAGAAATACTGTGTATCCCCTTTTGGTTTTATGGATAAATTCTGTTGCAGGTGGGACCAGGCAGTCAAGATATTGCGGATCTATAACGATGTCGTCGGCAGGGCCTGAGCCCCCTGAAACGTTACCTGCAATTATTTTAATCTTCGTTCCATTATCGAGTTCTACTTCAGGGATATCTGCTGCGCTGATATCCCGGTACCGAGGTTCCATCATCTTCTGATTTGCCGGAAGGTTGGCCCACAACTGAAAACCATACATTGAACCCTGGTCATCACCTTTTGGCATTTCCTGATGTATTATTCCGCTGCCGGCTGTCATCCATTGCACATCTCCTGAGGAAATAACCCCCTTATTCCCGAGACTGTCACCGTGCTCAACATCACCTTTTAGAACATAAGTTATGGTTTCAATACCTCGATGAGGATGCCAGGGAAAACCGCTCAAAAATTCCTCCGGAGAATCAGAGCGAAAATCATCCAGCATAAGAAATGGATCAAAAAGTGATGTGTCATTAAAACCAAAGACTCTTCGTAAATGAACTCCAGCCCCCTCGATAACAGGTTCTCCTCTGAAAACCTTTTCCACCGTTCGCCTTGTTGGCTTTTCCATGTTTTTCTCCTCTGAAATCACTTCTTGAAACAGTATGCCCAGGGGTTGGAATTACCAACTGCCCTGAGAAGCAAGAAACGCTGTCAACTATGAAAAAAATATTTCATTAGATGAGGTAACTGAAATGCCGACAAGGATGAAGCGTAACGCTATTTATTCGGCATGAGGTGGAAACGTACACGTATCGTATCGTCTTCTAAATCGTCTGGAATCGAAGGGTACGGCTCCATATCCCCCAGAGCTTTTAAAGCATGTTTGTTGAACTCCTCATCTGATGACAGCTTGAGCACCTTCTTATCAAGAACAGATCCTTCTCTGTTCAGTATCAGGTCCACCTGGACTGAATAGAACAGGTTATCAAGGGTTTTCCGGTAAGACCACTGCTCATTTACATACTCTTGGACGGTTTTCATATATTGGCGGTGAGGGGCGTCAGCTGGCACTGCTGCTGGACGCTCTGCTTTTTGTGCGTTACAGGTGGCACTGAAAAAAAACATGAAAATGAAAAATATTGATACTGATTTAATATGCATTTTCGACCCTTTATTTTCTGTATCATCAAGCGATCTAGACCGAGAGAATCTGCTCATCCCAGCCAGCCCATCAATAGACGTACTGGAGTACACAATTACCAGTAGCGATGTCCGAGATCAGGTAGCAAAGGTTTCGCAGCTATTTTATACTGCTTAACAAGATACTTCATAACCCTCAATTGGGCAATCGTATCGAGTTTCCTAAACCATTGTTGTACATCTTGGTTATCACTTTTTATACGACACACCTCAAGTGGTGTTAACCGTTTCCCTTCTCCAAGGCCAATGAACTCATAGACGTTGCAAAGGTATTCAGCTCTGGCGGTCTTTATAAATTTGGATGGGATCATATACTCCTCTCTTTGGGTCGTTTGAGGAACATATAACCCAGGTGGGGTATCACAGGAAGATAACCCGACAGGATACAATTGGATTGTCTTGTTATAAGAAATTGGCTGGTGATCAATTTCCGTTTCGGAGCCAGCACCTTTTTCTGCACACTTCTCTTGGACAAGCAAAAGAAGTATGCCAGGCGGCCAGCAAAGGCAATTTGGTGGACAACTGAATGATTATTATCGCATTGAGGTACCTGTTTACCGGAAGAGCCATCAATTTTTACGCTAACAGCAGAAGGTAGTTCTTTTGGTTCTCCAGTGTACAAGCGGTTTCTTAAACGCTGATAGTTGCTATTATTGATTATCTATCAGTAACTTAAGACCGGCAATTCCATCGAAGATATCAACGTTGTGGTCATAGACGATATCACCTTTTTTTCTGACATATTCTGAGAGCTCCTGGGACGCAGACTCAGAAACCACTTGTAATATATAGACAATCTCTGCAAGGCCGATTTTGTTGTCTCCATTTACATCGACTGCTATATAGTCAGGAGTCGCTTCTCCACCGATGGTAGAGTTCATGACCTGCGGATCGCCGCTGCCCAGATAAAATATACCTGGATAGCCTGTCGTCTCAAAAGTGCCTTTCGGGTTGTTCCACAATGCAGAGTTCTCAATCTGCAAGGTACCCGTCCGATTATTGCTTACAAAAAATATGGCCGTCCCGCCCTCATTTGCTGTGTTGTCGTGTATTGCAGTACCGCAGAGACTGAGGCTAAAGGTGTTGCCGTCGTTGTATATGGCCCCACCGCTGCCACCACCGGGTGTTCCCGGCTGTGCAGGATTTGCGCCGTTACCGACAGCGTTGTTGTGGCTGAACAGGCTGTTTATAACGGTGTAGGAAACACCGATACTGCTGATCCCCCCACCATTGGAACAGGTATTACCGAGACCTTCAGCACCGCCGAAGACACTGTCAACAATATAGACGGGCTGATTGTCGTATTGACTGAAAACACGAATCGCAGCGCCACCAACATCCGGCCCAGTGCTGTCACAGATATTATTGATGAACCTGCAATGCACGGCCTTGAAGCGCCCACCCCGGACAAAAATTGCACCACCGCCCCCTAAATCCGTTC
>CAZOWJ010000002.1:0-7463 GCA_964583415.1 uncultured Desulfocapsaceae bacterium | reverse complement strand
GCCTTGAAGCGCCCACCCCGGACAAAAATTGCACCACCGCCCCCTAAATCCGTTCCATCGGCCAGCCCAGTCGCATTGCCGTTTTTGAATGTCAGGTTTTGGACGGTAAGCCGCGGGTGATCCTGGTTCTGACAATGAGAAGTAGTCCAGACCTGATCGCGGTCACAGGTGTTCATATAGAGGATTCGGACCAGGCCGCCGCCACTCAAGGTGACTTTGTTTTCACCGTCAATGACAATGTCCGGTAGTATTGTATTATTAACTATTTTCGCTGTTTCAGTCAGGGTGATCGTTATCGGTTCAGCTCCACAGTTAAAAGTAATAATTCCACCGCCCGCCACAGCAGCAACGAAAGCTTCAGATGTGCAACTCTCCGGAGTACCCTCTCCAACAATGGTGTCGGGAATTGAAGTATCCTCCAGTTGGGCTTCGGGTGGAATAGTGCAGGTTGATGCCCCTGCGATTATCGTATTGCTGAACAGAAAGGTTAAAGAGCAGAGCATAGGTAAAATAGATTTTCGAAGCATATTCAGTTTTTTCATTTTCTTTCAAACATTTGAGATAGTTCTCTGTTATCGCCCAACATGTATAATTATGTGCTATACATTCAGCCAGGAAAAAGTGAGCTGGTGAGCTTTTAATGGAGCCCCAAGTATAATCCTGATCAATTAATTTTCTTATATCATATCCTGGTGCTGAAAGTAAAATATCTGACGAGACACGGTAACAGCCCTGGCTGGTCTGTGTGTCTACTTCTACCTTGAATTCTGCTCTCCAACAGTCAATTTATGTAACGGAGAAGTATTTATAAATATGGCAGCCACTCAAGCCTGGCAAGTTGACTGCGCTCCTTGCAGTTGGTTGCCTAAGTCTTATACTGCTTAGTGAGACAATCGAAAAATAAAACGAAAAGGAGCTGAAAATGTTACGGCTTATAAAGATTATCACGATTATGCTTCTTGGCCTACTGACAATTCATACATCAGCAGGAGCCCAAAGCAATTCTCGTTTGCATAAGGTCCTCCAGTCGGGAGAGCTACGGGTCGGAACCACCGGTGACTGGAACCCGATGACAGTCAGAGATCCGGCCAGTAATAGCTATAAGGGTTTCGATATTGATGTAGTGACCGAACTGGCAAAAGATATGGGTGTAAAACTCACATTCGTATCAACAGACTGGAAAACATTGATCAACGGTATCGTTGCAGATAAATACGATATCAGCACAAGTGCATCGATCACCCCCAATCGAATCCGGACAGTCGGTTTCACCAGGTCTTACTATCAGGTCAGCACCGTTCCACTTACCCTCAAGGACAACCTTGATCGCTTCAAAGACTGGGAGGATATTGATAAACCGACAGTTACGGTGGCGGTAACCCTGGGCACCTCCCAGGAGCAGCAGGTCAAACAATTCTTTCCAAACGCCAAGATCAGGAGTATCGAAGCACCTGCGCGCGACTTTCAGGAAGTTCTGGCCGGCCGAGCCCAGATTTCCGTTACCAGTAATCTCGAAGCATCATTGTTGACCCAGGCTCACCCGCAATTAGCCGTCGTTCCTATTTCAGAAGCAAGAACCCCGGCAGATCTGGCCTTTATACTCGCCCAAGATGACCAGGTGTGGTTGAACTTTCTTAATCACTGGATAACGATAAAACTTAATCGCGGTTTCTTTGACGATCTGAAACAGAAGTGGATGCCGACCGAGTAGCATCATCTTATCTGAACCCTGTAGAGAAAAACGAACCAGTTGCGGCCATGAATAAAAAGCGGTTTCTTCCCTGCCTTATTCTGATCATCGTCTTTGTCTCCTTGCTTTCTGGCTGCTCCAAGGTGCAATACAACTGGGGCTGGTTTGAGGTTCTTCCAACGACAGAACGAGGTGCTGACAACATCAGGTTTCTCCTTAGCGGGGTCTGGATGACCCTGTCCTTATCATTAATCGCGATCTTTTTTTCAGTTTTGATCGGCCTGTTCGTTGCCCTGCCGGGTCTTTCCGTAAGATCCGGCTTACGCTGGTTCAACCGTACCTACGTAGAGCTTTTCCGATCAATTCCAGTGCTGGTGTTAATACTCTGGGTGTACTATGGGCTTCCTGTTGTGCTTGGCATTTCCATGAACCCTTTCCTGGCAGGTGTGGTTGCACTTGCGATAAGCGATAGTGCATTTGAGGCTGAAATATTCAGAGCAGGAATCCAATCAATCGGGCGGGGCCAGATTGAAGCAGCCGATTCAATCGGCCTTAATTACTACCAGAGAATGAGACTTATCATTCTCCCTCAAGCAATCCGTAGAATTCTGCCACCTCTTGGAAATCAGTTTGTCTACATGCTGAAGATGTCCTCCCTGGTCTCCATAATTGGCCTGCAGGAGCTTACCCGAAAAGCCAATGAGCTGTCAGTGACGGTCTATCGCCCTTTGGAGATCTACACCGTGCTCGTTCTTGAATATCTCGTTCTCATTCTCATTGTTTCATGGATGGTCCGCCGTCTCGAAACCAGGCTTGATACCTATCAAAGTATTGCCTGAGGCCGACAAGTGAGTGTCCAGTTTTGCACAACAGGGAAAAGAATTGCAGATTGCAGGACTGCAGTCTCTACATAATTCCAAATTCCGGGGACACCATACATAATTATTGACATAATTTTGCCATTATAATATTTGTTGGTTATGGCAAGAATAGCTAGAGTAGTGGCACCAGGAATTCCTCATCACATAACCCAGCGTGGAGATCGCAGGCAGGCCTCTTGGCGGAGACGCATTTATCACAATGCTGGAAGAACGTATAGGGAGAACTCTCAGGAGGCAGAAACCCGGACCGAAGAAGAGTCAGGATTAGTTCCTCACCTCTCTATGTGTTTACCATTTGAGAATTCAAATAAGGAGACAGTTTTTTGGTAAAAGATACCGTATGGAATATGGCACCTGATAAAGCTAAGGTTTTAATGCTGGCCAAACGCCAACTTTCTGAGCTTGTTTGGGATGCTGTTAACCTAGAGGGAATTAATTTAACCCTGCCTGAAATCCAAACATTACTAGATGGTGTGACCGTTGGAGGTCACAAAATTTCAGATCAGGATATTGCTCTTAATCAGGCGGCTGGCTGGCGGACTTTGTTCCAATGGATCGAGCAGGATGCATTTTCTCTTTCAGTGGAAAAAGTATGTGGACTGCATGCAATTGCAGCAAAAAATGAGGCACTTGAGTGGGGTAATTTCCGCAGTGGCTCTGTAACAATTGCTGGCACAAAATATATGCCGCCAAAGCAGGAAATTTTGCCTAATTTATTTGAGAAAATCCCTCAAGAGTTAGACGGAATACCTGATATTTACGACCAGGCTATTCATGTTTTTCTCAGCATGGCGCGGAATCAGTTTTTTTATGATGTAAACAAAAGAATGGGAAGGTTCATGATGAACGGTTTACTCTTAAGTACGGGGTATCCAGCAATCAACCTTCCAGCAAATCGCCAATTAGAGTTTAACAGTTTGATGATGCCATTTTATGAATCAGGCAATCAGAAACCTATGAATACTTTTTTGCGGTCTTGTCTGGACGAGAGGATAATTACCATTATGAGGGAGGAGTAATTTCAACAATCCCAGCAAAATTGAGTAAGGTGTCCCCATAATTCTGTGCATAGAACAGTGTCCGGCATCTGCACTATACATGACAGAGGATATCCCCGAAGTTCATAGCGACACCGGCATCATCTGTTTCTGCTGCCAGGAGATTTGTCCGGAGAAACAATGACACTGCAGTGAGTGGTTATATCCACCACCCGGGCCATCTTTCTGTCAATGAGGTTCCAGGGAAAAGTATCAACTGCTGGCAGCTTTTTTATGCTCGTCCGGTAACAGAGCTAAGATTATTAATCCGAGAATACTTAATAGTCCCAAAAAACCCCAACCTCGGTGATGACCTTTTCCTTTTGAATAGGATATACATCCCCAGATAAATAAAACCAAGCCTGCCAGGATAAGCACAGATCCGAATATCTCCAGGATCGCAGCATGTTCTGAGCCTTCAGGGCCAACTAACACATTCCCTGTTATCTGAAGAACAAGTCCAAAACCAACACCTATGTTTGTTTTTCGCTTGTATTCTTTAAGCATGGATCCATCTGTTATGATTTATCATTCGAAAACTGACATCAAACTCAATCAACCCGCTTATGGAAATAACGTTTCTCTAACCTATCTGAAAATGCACAGAATTTACAGAATCAGCCAGCACTGATGATAAAGAATCCTGACAGCCATACTATCAAACTCATAACCCAGATAATACTGACTGCTCTGATCCTGGAATTATTCCTTAACTCGTTACTGATAAATACAATTATTGGAGTTCCAAACAAACAAAACAGACTATGTATAGCTCTTACTTTAAATGAAAGATATATAAGCATTATTTGAGTAACAAACGTAGTGATAAGGCCGACAACAAACAAGATTTTACCGATTACCATGATGGCTCTCAAATCGCATCTTCTCAAAGCGATACATTGCTATTAGAAGCGTGGAGGGGTAGTGTAGATAGAGGCATTATATAAAAAAATAGTCATGGAACCTGATTAATAAATGGAACAATGTGGTGGAGTGACGGGAAAGAGATCTTTTCTGCACCCCCATGACCATGAACAATGACAGGCTATCAGCTATTGTACCTATTTACTCAGCTCCTCCTTAACAGCCATTCCCAACATCTCCAATGTTAGTGGTTTTTTAAGAAATTTACCGGCTCCCAGTTTTTGAGCACCTATGACATCATCAGTTTCGGCAAAGCCGCTGACGATGATGGCTTTTTGTCCCGGGTTTTCACGTAATATCCTCTCATATGTTACCCGACCGTTTATGCCGGGGTCCATAATCATATCCAGCACAATCAGATCTGCATGGTGCTCTGACACATATTCGACAGCCTCTTCACCACTGGAGACATAAACGGGTTGGTAGCCAAAAGATGAAAGCATTTTACAGGTGATATCTCTCTGGCTCTCTATATCATCCACAACCAGAATTTTCTCCCCGTTACCATGAAGTTTCTCAAATGCTATACCGCTCTCCTTAGTTGCCACACTATCTCTTGTTATCGGGAAGAATATGTCAAATCGAGTACCACTTTCCCGAGTTTTCACATCTATATGAGCATGGTGATCCTGGACCACATTCCATACCACTGCCAGGCCTAAGCCGGTACCACTTCTCCCCAATACCTTTTTGGTATAAAACGGTTCGAAAATCCGTTCATAATCTTCCGAGGATATGCCAGGCCCATTGTCAGATACAGAAAGGACAGCATACTCCCCGATATCGATTTCATCATACCCCTTCAGGGGTCTGTCAACATATCGGTTTGTTGTTGATATGGTTACGGTCCCCTGTTCCTTGATTGCCTCGGAAGCATTTGATACCAGATTCATAATTAACTTTCTTACGTGAACACCAGAGCCAACGATATTTAATAAATCTTCGCTCAGCTCAGACTTTATGGCAATTAACGGGTGAAATTGTTCAAGCCTGAGAAACTCAGGAGAACGGAGATAATTTGAGACCAGAACATTCAGGTTAAGAGGCTCTTTCATCGTTGCCACCCCCCGCGCCACGGTGAGCAGATCCTGGACAATTGCGGCAGCCCTGTCTCCTGATTCCTTGATTGTTTTGATGATAGTTCTGAATTTGCTGTTCTCTGGCAACTCCAGCAAGAGCAGATCCGGATAACTGACGATTCCCGACAGAACATTATTCAGATCATGCGCGACTCCGCCTGCCAGGAGACCGAGAGATTCCATTTTGCGCGACCTGACCAGCTTCTCTTTGTGCTCTTTCAATATCTCCGAGGCAGTCATTTTGTCTGTCATATCAACAACAATCCCCTCATAATGTGATATCTTTCCTGAATTATCACGTCTAATATAGGTTCTGTCGTCAAGCCATTTAATTTTTCCGTCTTTGGCAATAATTCGGTATGGCTCGTGGATAATGGCTGAGTTTTTGACGTCACTGCTGAAAGATTCCACCTCACTCGCCACCCTGTCTGAGTCCTCAGGATGAATAATATCGGCATATGGAACAAGACCTGACATGAATTCTTCAGAACTGAAGCCTGACAACTCCAGAACATTGCCAGACACGAATTCAACAGGCCACCCTTCCGTACATTTCCACAGAAATGCTACAGCAGGGCTCCTGTTGATGATCGTATAGGCCTCGTGTAATGCCTTTTCGGCGGATCTACGACGATCCAACTCGATGGTTAATTCTTTTGTGCTCGACCTGACTCGGGCTCTTAAGACAAGATTCCCGAGAAAAAGTATCCCCAACGCACCACCAATACCGGCTAATGCCCATGGAAACCAGCGGGGGACGAATGAACCGGGCGAAATTGAGCCGAACCATTTATCGAGTGACCGATAGTAAACTGAATTCTCATCGTTTTTTAACGCTTTGATATGCTGATCAAGTGTGCTTATCAGTTGATGATCATCGCCCTTTGGTACAGCATAGTGGATTTTTATCGGGTTAAAAATAACACCGCTCTTGTCGACTTTGTAAAGGCTGGCGTATTTTATACCAAAAAACCGGTTTACGATGCCTGCATCAGCGCCACCGGTCTCCACGCTTTTTAAGACAGAGTGATAATCCTCCACCTCAATCACTGTGCAGTCTACACCAAAACTCGCCAACAATTTGTTAAACGCTGTTTGGTGGAGATCTCCCTTTAAAATAGCAACGTTCTTTCCTGCAAGCTCGGTGATTGCCCTAATCTCTGAACCTGTCCGTGTATAGACTTGTCCCCAGTTGGTAAGAATATTCTCTTTATTAAAGCTGAAAGATTCAGCACGCTCATTGGAGTAGCCGATCGTACATAGAATATCGATCTGTCGGTTCTTTAACCTCGACAGACATTGCTGCCAATTACCTGGCACGTATTCAATCTTCCACCCTTCCTTCGCGGCGACATAATCTATTATGTCGGCAAAGATGCCCTCTCCATCCCCTTCTTTGTTAGCAAAAATGAGCGGATCATTATTGTATATACCCACTTTTATAGAAGGAGCCGAAATGAGGATACCGGGAACAAGATATTGACTTAAAATAATGAGAAGGACGAGTATAGATTTATTCATCGCAGCTTTAAAAGAATCCTCATTAATTTGTGACGATTAGTATTCCACTTTGGCTCAGGTAATAAGATCATGGCTGAAACATATATTCTTGTTGTGACAGTAGGGTTGAAGTAAGCTTAGCCCTGGAAAATGCAGCAACTACTGTCTAATGGAACCATAATGTACCTACAGAAATCAAGGTCATATTAAAATGTCATAGAGATTTTGTATTACGCTCAATACTATTTAACCCTTATGGCTCCTTTTACCCGCAGATAAAGCAGCATCTTTTCTGTAAATTCACCCTTACCCTTTCAGTTTCTCCCAGTCAGGTTAGCTCCGGAGTAGCACA
>CAZOWJ010000001.1:2637-134535 GCA_964583415.1 uncultured Desulfocapsaceae bacterium | reverse complement strand
GAAATCGATTTTTCGGCCAGATTATCGCCTGTACCGGAGCGGTCGGAAACGCGTGAATATTCTCAAGCTGTGCTGTTTACAATAAAAAGAACTCCTTGATAAGAGAATCGTACCTTCAAACGTCAACGCATCAGATCGTTGAAACGAGTTCATTGAGCCAGTTGTCGATAGCGTCAAGAGAGGCGTCCGGCTCTCCATCAATTTTCAGAGAAGGATGAACAAGCTGTGCTCCGCTGTCTTTTAATGTCTTTTCTATCCGATCAACGGCGCCGCAAAAATATCTGTACCCGGAATCCCCGCAACCAAACAGCGCAAATTGTTTTCCCGACAAATCGATATCTTTCAGTTGGGCATGAAATGGATCAAAATCTTCCTGTAATCCAATTTCATCTTCTCCCCAGGTGGAGCACCCCATAATAACCAGGGAATCAGCCGAGCTCACATTTGAAATATCAGTCTGTGCAACATCACGTGTCTCAACATCAACCCCTTTGCCAAGCAGGAACGTTGCAATGTATCTCGCAACATATTCAGTATTGCCAGTTGTTGAACCATAAATAATGAGTGAACGTTTCATTGCGTAACCTCCATTTTCCCCGGAAGGGGGAACAAATAGCGAAACAGAGCCTTATCGCTCTCATATAACAGTTTAGAACCAGAATCTTCTTCTACTATTTTAATTTCCGTATTCCTTGTCAACCAGGAATGCATAGATGAACAATTACAGCCAAGATTGATCGACCAATCCAGCTCTTCCTTGTCAGTTCATTCTCATTTTGATAAAAATAGAGAGAGATGTAGACTTTCACGATGCCGTTTACAGATGTTTTCCAATCATCAGCAAAAGGGACAACAGGTGTGAGCCTGGAATCTATCGGAAAATATCCAAGCGCTTGCAACTTCAAGAATAAAGCAGATAACCTATGAACAATATTCCAGAATTTGCTGTCATTTGCTGTGACTCAAAAGACACTATTATTTCATGGGATGCCAATGCCCAAAAACTGTTCGGCTGGGATCACAGCTATGCAATAGGAAAAAGAATGTTCCCCCTGGTTTTTCCAAAGAGACAAGAGGTGAGAATGCAAGGCCAGCTGCGTTCATTATTCCGCCACTATCATGAGAAAGAATCCATTACACTGAAAATCGAGGATGACGCATTTCACCAGGACGGATCAAGGCTCCCGGTTGAGCTGCTCATCTCACGATTTCCGGGAAAACAGTATTTTACAATTTTCATACAAAATACCGGTAGAAGAGAACTGACAATCCCCAAAGATTCCATAGAATCATTCAAACTTGAGATTATCAATACTGTTTTAAGAATGTCCCTTGAACCGACCCTGCTTAAAGAGAGACTGGCGACAATTCTCTGTTATTTAACAACCGTCAAAGAATTCAACCTCAGCCCGACAGTTTCTCTTTTTCTCGTTGAACAGGATACCAATAAACTGGTACGCAGCATTAATCTCGGTTTATCTGAGGGTCATCCTTCCAGCTGCGAGCAGGTCGTTTTAGGGGACTGCTATTGCGGTAAAGCAGCACAGACGAAGACATTACAGTACATCGCCTTTGACGAAAATAACCATTCAGATTCGCACGGGCACTATTGTGTTCCGATGACAAGAAACGATACGGTCATTGGTGTGATGAACTTCTACACACCCAAACACCACTGCCATTCAGCACTGATAGCAGAAACCCTTAATCTTGCAGCACAGGTGGTTGCAGCACTGGTCGACAACCAGAAAATGGACCTGCAGCATATTAGCCTGATAAATGACTTAAGAACATCGGTACTTGCCCTGCGGGAAGAAAAGAAATTTTCAGAAGCGATCATTCAAGGACTTCAGCATGGCCTCCTCATTACCGATCAATATGGAACTATTCAAAAGTGCAATGATGTCGCGAAATCAATATTCAACTGGCTCACTGACGAGCTAGAGGGGAAAAACCTGGTCACCCTCGTCGGCAAAGAAAACTGTGAGCAGATCCTTAACCACAGTTCAAGAAAAAAAGAGTCGGGGGAAGCTGAACTTTCAATAACAACAGAGGGCGGAAAGCACCTGATTCTCCGGTATTCATCGATCGTTCGATCTGTTTCAAATAATGGAGAGATCGCCCAGATTATCTCACTCACCGATATTTCTGAATGGCGACATGTCAGAAAAGAGATGGAAAAAATGAACCGGCTCTCTACTGTAGCCGAGATAGCCTCTGCTGTCGCTCATGAGGTCAGAAACCCACTGGCCGGTATTAAAATTATGGCCCAGTCGATCGAGGAAGGCTCCGGCACCGAAGATGAACGAATTGAGTGTTCGCGACGAATTATCAGACAGGTAGATCGACTCAACGAATTGCTCACGGATTTCTTTTCATATGCCCGTCCCGTCATGCCTAAAAAACGTGACACCTCGCTTACTCATATTCTCTCTGAGACCAAACCGCTGATAATCAGTAAGCTTGAAAAACATCGAATACATGTTATTGAAAAATTCAGCGACGATCTTCCTTCTGTTATTGCTGACCCCAATCAACTCCAGCAGGTTTTTCTTAACCTTTTTCTCAACGCCATAGATGCAATCAGGCAGGAAGGCACCATAGAAATAGTCGCCCACAGGCTTAAAAGACAGGAACTATCGATCTATCGAAAATCAAATCACCTGCTGCAGCGGGGAATACGCTATGTGATAGTACATTTCGTGGACAATGGTGCCGGCATGAACCATACCGGCACAGATCAGGTTTTTGAACCATTTTATACCACAAAAACCCATGGTTCAGGCCTTGGAATGTCTATTGTTTATAGAACATTAAAGGAAAATGACGCCTCGATCAGTGTTGAGAGCACTGAAGGAAAAGGAACGACCTTCACCATGTTTCTCAAAGCCGGCGGATAAACGTTCAATCCTGACTCCTGGAGATGAAAGCCCTTTTCATCTCCTTCCAACACCTTGCATCCATTCTCCATGTGAAAAGTCAATAGATTCAGAACAAAGGGTTCCACATCCTCCCGACATTCACAGCAACGTAACTATTTCAGCTATAACCGTTCTATTTTAAAAAATAATTGGAAATCCGCCTGCAGGAAGTGATAAACTTTTTTTAGTCCTCAGTAATCTGTTGCTGCTTCTACTGAGATAATTAATTGAGGAACATTATGAAGAGAGTACTGGTTGTTGATGACGAAGAGGACATGCTCTGGATGCTCCAGAGAAACCTCAACAAGGGTATGTCCCAGGTTGAAATTCTGGCAGCAAGTTCTGGCGAAGAAGCCCTTGCCATCCTCAGTGATAAAAAAGTTGATCTGGTAATCACCGATATCAATATGCCCGGAATGAACGGGCTCGATCTGCTGATTGAAGTAAACAATCGCTACCCGGACACGGGTGTTATAATCATGACCGCTTACCCATCAAACACTTTTGAACGTGAAGCGATGATGGGAGGAAGCCTCAGGTTTGTTGAAAAACCATTTGACATCAAAGACATGCGGGAAATCGTCGGAGACGTACTAAAAACCAGCGACGGCTTTCAAGGCACTCTTGACGGAATTGACCTTATAGACATCGTTCAATTCAACGGTCTCTCAAAGGCTACCTCGGCACTCAAGGTGACCACTGCCGACCAGGAAGGTATGATCTTTTTTAAGAAAGGTGAAGTTGTTCACGCCATGTGTGATAACACAAGTGGGGAAAAAGCCTTTTTCAAGATTCTTGAATTCCAGGGAGGCACCCTTCAAAATATTCGAGGAGTAGAGCCGCCGGTAGTGAGTATTCAAAAAAATTTAGAGTCTCTTTTATTTGAATCTGCAGTCCGTAATGACGAAGAAATCAGCAAAAATGAGTCAGACAGTCCTGAATTACAATCATCGTTTCTTGATATTTTTGCTCGTGGCGAGCAGGAGCCAGAAGAGGAAACGTCAGATAATGAACAGATGATAGACAATAATTCTGGGTCAGAAATGAAACTGAATCGTACGGAGACAGAAGAACTAAATACAAGTGAGGACATGGAAATGACAGACATTAAAAAAATTCTTGCTGAGTTCACCAATATTGATGGTGTTCACACTGCCTGCCTGGTTGGTCGCGACGGCTTTCTTCTTGACAACATTGCCAGATCCGGTATTGACGCAGAAATGATCGGTGCCATTGCCTCCTCAGGATTCGGTTCTGCTGAATCTATGGGCAATCAGCTTGGCCAGGGTGACTTGAACCTGACGATGCTCGAATATACCGATGGCCCGGTAATGTTCGCTCCCGTCGGCAATGAGGCTTTTCTGGTAATTGTCGCAGACAAAGATACAAATCTGGGCTGGATCAGGCTGACGATCAAGAAAAACGCCAAAGTTATTGAGCAGGCAGCTGACCTATAAAAAAAGCAGGGTTTTAACCATAGCTATGGTTAAAACCCTGCTTCTCCACTGACCCATCTCTTATGAAGCAGGCTCGCTAAATTCCTGCCTGTCGGAACTGATCTATAATCTCGTCTGAAAAGCGCGTTAACTCCACCTCAAATTTTTTAATCAGCATACGTGCCTTGCCAAGCCACACATCTTTGGAGGTCATCATAAAGATAAAGAATGGCTGATCAGGCATGTGCCTGATAATAAAATGATATTGATTGGTGGTAATCAGGATGTCATCGGTTACTTCATCATCAGCCAGAAGACCGATAGCCTTACCGTTTGATTTAACGATCGAGGCCAAATAAGCCGAAGCTGCTGCCGTTTCTACTCCTTCTTTTTTCGTCACTTCGGCAATAGACAGGCCATCATCAACCGTTACAACTGCTGCCGCCAGAACACCAGGCAGTTCATTGGACATCGCCCTCAATAAATTTTGTACTTTATTAATCATTATCTCTTCCAAATAGGTTCCTATCTCAGACAACTGTCGTGACCCTCTAATTGATCAACCTTATTCATTTATACCATCGAAATTCTTTATTGTGAACCTAAATAGTATGAAGATCCCATATGGTTCAGATTGACATAAAATCGTCCGGGAAAATACTTAGCAGAGATATAATTGGAGGAGAAAAAAAGATATAAGGTTATGCCTGGTGTCGTTACCTGTTTTGCATAAACCGACAAGGAGCATCGGAACAATCATGGAGGAGAGTACGCAAATTCCAAAACGACAGCCCAGGCATCTACCTTATTACAACGATGGAGAACGTTGGTCAGACATTGCTCCAAAACACCGGATACGGGTATCCGACTTTACTTATATAGCAATATTTATGCCTAATTTTATATCGCAGATAAAACACATAAATTCGAGTGCTTACAATAAATTTTCAGCAGAGGAATAACTACAGATGAGAATTATTCGCAATAAAGCAAATAAATATTGGCCAGAGTGGTGAAGAAAATAATGAAATAAAATTATATAATATATTGATATAATTCAGTATTATAGAAAAATATAATAGTTGCCCTGTTTTCGCACAAATGCGAAAACAGGGCAGTCAGTGAATTATCGAAGGTGATATTTCTTTATTTTCCGATACAGTGTGGCGATATTTAGCTCTGCAAGCCGCGCTGCCTGATCGACGTTACCAGATGCACGAGACAGCAGTTTAACAAAATATTGATGCTCGAAATATGCCAGGCCATCGCTATAACTGCCGTTAAAATACTCAGCATACTCAGAAGAATCTGACTCCACCGAAACATCCATCAGGCGAGACAGAGCGTCAACACCGATCTGCTCCCCTTCCCCTTCGATTGCCAGTGTCGCCTCAATAACATTTCTCAATTCACGGACGTTGCCAGGCCACTGATTTTGAACGAGCAATTCCATTGCCTGTGGGGAAATCCCTTTGATCTTTGTTGAATACTCCTTATTAAACAGGTCTACAAAGTGTATCGCCAGAAGTGGGATATCGGTACGTCGGTTTCTCAATGGCGGCAGATTGAGTTTTACCACGGCCAATCGATAATAGAGATCTTCACGAAAACGCCCTTTTTCCATCTCACTTTTAAGGTCAGCGTTGGTTGCTGCAATGATACGGACATCGACCTTTGTTGGTATTGTCTCTCCAAGACGATAAAACTCTTGCTCCTGTAAAAAACGGAGCAGTGCCTTCTGGACGTTTATCGGCAGATTGCCAACCTCATCGAGAAGTAATGTTCCCTGATCCGCTTCTTCGAATAATCCTTTTTTATCATGATCGGCGCCGGTGAACGCACCTTTTCGGTGACCGAACAGCTCGCTTTCAAGCAGTGTCTCAGGCACCGCACCACAATTAATTGCGATAAATGGCCGATCCCTTCTGGAGGAGTATTGATGAATGGCACGTGCGACCAATTCCTTTCCTGTCCCAGATTCTCCAGCGATGGTTACGGGAATATCACGCCTGGATATTTTCTGCGCGGTATCAATTACTTTCAGCAGCTCTGGTGATTTTCCGACAACATCTCCAAATTGCTCCTGCTCCGTCAGCTCAAGACGGAGAAGACGGTTCTCTTCCTCGAGCTCATTATGTCTCAGGACGTTTTTTACCCGATTGAGCATTTCCTCCGGCTCAAACGGTTTCGTCAGGATATCAAAAGCGCCGCTGCGCAGGGCCTGAATAGACAACTCTACGGTCGCATAACCGGTAATTACCAATACCGGAACATCTGCATCCCGTTGTTTTATTTTCTGCAAAACCTCAATGCCGCTCATACCGGGCATTTTAATGTCAGTTATCACCATCGAATACTGATGCGGCTCAAACACCTTAATCGCCGATACTGGATCCGTATATGTTGTAACCTGATATCCGAGATCACCAAGAATCGTATCAAGCATATTACAAAGCCCTTTTTCATCATCGATTACTAAAATATGTGCTTTATACATGCCCTTCATAGCCATCCTGTTTTATTGGTAAATAGACATAAATGTTCGTACCTTTACCGGGTATACTGGTAATTTCTATTGAGCCAAGATGAGCTTCGACCAGCTGTTTACTGATGGCCAGCCCAAGTCCGGTTCCATGCTTTCTCGTTGAGAAAAAAGGCTCGAATACTTTTTCCTTGTTTTCCTGACTGATCCCCTCACCGCTGTCCTCAAAGAGCATCAGTATTGTGTTGTTGGCATGCATGGACAGCCTTATGAGCATCTCGCCGCCATCCACCATCGCTGCAGCCCCATTGAGGACAAGATTCATCACCACCTGTCTGATCTGGTCCCGATCGATCATGATTTCAGGCAACTGCTCGTCACTTATTTTTTTAATGACAACGTTTTTCAGCTCTTCATGACCACCGGCAAAATCGACAATCTGATTAATAAAATGGCCCAGGTCGGTTGCCTGAAATGTTGGCTCGGGGGGTCTGGCATAATTAAGAAGATCCTTGAGGATGCCGACACATCGTTTACTCTCCCGCCTGATTTCCTGGACATAATGATACCGGGCATCTTCGGGATCCATCTTGGATTCAAGGTGACAGGCATACCCCAGGATGATTCCCATCGGATTGTTGATTTCATGGGCAACTTCTGCGGAAAAAACGCCCAGCGAGGCCATTTTCTGCTGGTTCGTCAGCTTTTTTTCGAGAGCAAAGTCCCTTCTCAACATTTCAGACATCTGGTTAAAGGCGGTAGCCATCTCGCCGAGTTCATCATCCGTCGTCACTTCAATCCGTTCCTCCAGATGACCGCTCTTCACCCTTCGCATTGCTGCAGTCATGGTCTGAATCGGATCAGTAGACAGCTTTGCAACCAGGAATGCGAGCATGCCGCCTACGGTGCCGACCACCACCATCATGAAAAACATGGCCAGTAAAATCCGTCCGGCAATCGCTTTGGCAGGACGCACCAGCTCTTCTTCAGCCATTTCCACGACCACAATCCAGTGGTATGGCAAAAAATAGGTAAGCCGGGCAAATCGCCTGCCTTGTCTATTATCATTGTCAAACTGAGGCTGATAATTTAGCCATCCGGTAGTCACCTCTCCACGGCAGAGCTGCGAAATCAAATTTCTTCCCGAATCATCGAAATGCTGATAGAAATCCTCCCCTTCACGCCCCGCGTGAAGAATCAGCTTTGAAGAACAGTCCATTGCATAAATCTGACCTGGACGATCCACCGGTTTCCCCGTCACCCGCAATCGTAAATCATCAAAAGTATCCTCTGACAGAGTCTTCTGGTGCTCACCATCTTCGAGGTTCGTTCCTGCAACAATGATCCAGTCCCACATTGGAAAGTACCGATAAGCGACCTCCTTTTCCCGCAATTGATATCCGTCACTCCTGTTCGACCATGGATAACTGATAAACAGGGTTTCTGCCGTTTTCGACTGTACGGCAGTCTGACATATTTCCCTGATGAATCTGCGCCCACTCTCATCAGTAGCATCAATGACATTATCACCTTCTCGATCCACGTGAACAATAAGATCTCCTGATGAATTCATAACATATACATAGCCAAATTCACCAATACGGGCATCTTTGAGGTTCTGATACGCATAATTTTTGGCCTGCTCTTCAGACATAATTCCATCAGCAAAATGGCGATACTGACTCTCCACCAGCCGCCAGGCCAGTTCCGTCAAATCGCCCAGTTTCCGACGACGCTCAGTCTGTATCTCACTATTATGGAATTCAAGCTGTTGATGATAACCTTTCAACAGATCAAGCGTAAAAACACTCATGTGTTCGAGATCTGCCTTGTTGGCCTTGGTGACTTCCTGGTAAATCTGTTTTATGGCCACAGAGCCAATGATAATTGTTGACAACACCATTGGTACCAGGACAAGCGGAACGATCATGATGAGCAACTTCCATCTCAGTTTCAGATGTTTTATCATGAACATAGGTTATCTACCTTGGTCCCGACCGCCACTCAAATCAAAAAAAGCAATTGTCGCAAAAACTCATAGAAAAGCACCACACGATCAACGCCTCTCTGTCTTACCAGATCTCAATAAAACCTGGCCTCCATGTCTGGCTACTATAGAGTGTTAAGGCCGGAAAGAAAAGAAATAGTCCATAATATGACCATTCGTCTCCCAGGTTTCTGCTTCCATTACCACCATTGTTAATTGACAGGGATGATGATTAGGGGCTATATAGCAATTCATTTTGCTCATAATGTACAGTTGCAGGGCACAACCAGGACAGTTAAAATGTTCAGCATCCCTCATTGCACTGTCCAGCGTTTATTTGAACTCACAGGCCATGATCTATACACTTCTCGTTCTCACTGCTTTTTTTTGGGGCGGTACATTTATTGCCGGGAAATTACTGGCCGGACAGGTGCCGCCGGTGAGCAGCTCATTCCTGCGGTTTTTTATTGCCACAATTGCCCTTTTACTGATTCTGTTCGTTAACAGAAATCTGCCAGATCTGCCCCCAAGACAATATTGGCCGAAATTATTGTTACTGGGGTTCACTGGTGTCTTTTCCTATAACATCCTGTTTTTTACCGGTCTGGAACACATTTCTGCCGGAAGGGCTGCACTTATCATAGCGACAACCCCGCTCATAATTACGGTGATGTCGTCACTGCTGTACAAAGAAAAATTGACGCTCATCAAAATAGCCGGCATTCTTTTATCACTGACGGGCGCCGTATTTGTAATCAGTAACGGGCATATAACCCTCTTATTATCGAGTGGATTTGGCCAGGGAGAATTGGCAATAATAGGTTGTGTACTGAGCTGGACGGCCTATACGATTGTTGGTCGCTCTGTTTTAATTGGCATGTCACCGCTCAGCTCTGTTTTCTACTCCTCCATCGCCGGATTGGCGATGCTTCTGATTCCAGCTCTCATTGAGGGACTCCCGGGGTTATTGTTTGAAATAAATTACCAAAGCTGGGCAGCCCTTGCCTATCTTGGAATATTTGGCACAGCCCTGGGCTTTACCTGGTATTATCGAGGAATCAATGCCATTGGCGCCAGCAGGGCTGGCATTTTTATCAACATGGTTCCTGTTTTCGGCGTACTGCTTTCCTGGCTGATTCTTGCAGAAACATTCAAACCGTCTGTTATCATCGGTGGACTGCTGGTACTTGGCGGTGTCAAACTGGCAAACAGTTCTGGCTGGAAAAAGAAGCCCTCAGGCCCGAAAAATAAAGATTCTTCTGCGGAAGGTTAGTGGAGAATCGATTGACATAAAGATTTTGATCCAGGTATGGTTTTATCCGGTAATCGTTTTTAAATAAATTAACCACCCCAACCCCGACATTCACAAGAAACCAGCCATGCGTGCAGTTATACAACGAGTCAAACGTGCCTCTGCTGATGTCAACGGAATAACAACAGGCAGCATTTCAAAAGGAATTGTCATCTTTCTTGGCATACATCGCCACGATGAGGCAAAAGAAATTGGCTGGATGGTGGAAAAAATCCTTAATCTTCGAATATTTCCGGACCCAGACGGTAAAATGAACATCTCCCTGGCTGATATAAACGCAGAGATGCTTATTGTTTCGCAGTTTACTCTTTATGGGGACTGTCGCAAGGGGAGACGACCGGGTTACTCGGAGGCTGCACCGCCCGAAATTGCTGAACCAATTTATAACCGCTTTGTTGACGAGGTAAGAAATAAGGGCATAAATGCAGCAACGGGAAAATTTCAGGCGATGATGGATGTTACACTTGTAAACGATGGACCGGTCACCCTATTGTTAGACTCTGAAAAGAATTTTTGAAACCTTCTATCCAGTAAATATATCAACAACACATACGGACCAACTATGCAAATCACCCCAGGAACCGAACTGAGCGGCTTTACTTTGAAAAAGCATGAATATAATGATGAAATTCAGGCAGATGTCTTCCTTTTCGAACACACACTGCTGGGCGCTCCTCTTTTTGCGATAAAGAACAAAGACAACAACAAAACATTTTCCATAGCTTTCAACACTATCCCCACAGATTCAACAGGTGTCGCACATATTCTTGAACATTCGGTACTGATGGGATCACAAAAATATCCAGTCAAAGATGTTTTTGGAGAGATAAACAAAGGTGGCCTGATGACCTTTCTCAATGCCATGACTGGTTCAGACATAACCTACTATCCATTTGCCACAAGAAATCTCAAGGAATACTTCAATCTGATGGATGTCTATTGTGATGTCGTATTTAATCCACTCATTGATCCTGAGACATTCGAGCAGGAGGGGTGGCACTATCACAAGGAAGATCCCCATCATTCCCTTCAATACCAAGGTGTTGTCTTCAATGAGATGAAAGGTGCATTTTCTGACCCGATACGGCTCATTTTTCATCACATCTTCGGCGGGCTCATGCCCGGTTCAACCTATGCTCATGAGTCTGGAGGAGATCCCCGGAAAATCCCCCGCCTCTCTTATCAGCAGTTTTGCACGTTCCATCAGCAGCATTACCACCCAAGTAATTCTACCCTGTTTTTGTATGGCAATGCTCCGCTTGAGGACGAATTGCACTATCTGCAGGAAAATTTTTTAAACGCTTTTGATCACAGGCTAGAGCGATGTGCGGTGAATCTGGGAACACTCATCAATGAACCGTTGATGATAAAAGATAAATACAGCGTTGAGTCATCCGACACTGCTGAAAAAACATTCCTGGCAGTGGGAACACACGTGGGCTCGGTGTCAGATCGCATTCAAAACGGAGCGTTTCAAATTATTGCCAACATTCTCTATAACTCTGATGGCTCAGCGCTTAAAAATAAAATTATCTCTGCAGGGATCTGCAAAGATTTCGGAGGGATGTATCTTTCTTCTTCATGTTTCAATACCATCATGCTTACCTATCTGGTGGGAAGCGAATCGGAACATCTGGAATCTTTTCAATCAATCTACCGCGAAGCCCTCAAGGAAATGGTTGCTGACGGTCTGGACCGGGATCTGGTTATCTCGGAGCTCAACAAGTACGAATTCGGGGCCAGGGAGGATGCCAGCAAAGCACAGCGAGGCCTTGACCTGATATCCAAATCCCTTGCCGCCTTCAAGTACTCGACAGACCCTTTTGAATCACTGAAAACAGAAGAACTCCTTGCAACAATCCGCCATCGGGCCCTGAACGAGCGCTATTTTGAGCAACTCATAAAAGAATATCTCATCGACAACCCGGCTACGGTAACCGTTGCCCTTGAGCCTGATCCCGAGAAGCTTAAGATGGGTGCCGCTCGTGAACAGAGGGAACTGAAAGAATATGAAACGACATTAGATGATGGTCAAAAACAGCAGCTGGTTGACCGAACTCGGGAATTAATGGAGCGGCAGCAAACCCCCAATGACCCCAAGACACTGGCACTGCTGCCGAACCTGTCGCTGCAGGATTTGCCGCCGGATGTGCGATTTCATACGGTAACACCAACGACTCTGTTTGAGCACCAGGTTCTTGTCAGCGAGTTGCCAACAAACCGTATTACCTACCTTGATATCGGTTTTGATTTTTCCTGCCTGCCTCATCATTACCTGCCGCTCCTCGATCTCTTTGGAGCCATACTCACTGAAATTGGCACCGAAAAACTCAATTACATGCAATTTGCCAAAGAAGCAGGAATCTCTACCGGCGGACTAAGTCACTCGATCAACACCTATGCCAGACGGGCAGAACCTGACAAGGTTCAACTCATACTGTGGGTAAGCCTCCGGGCCCTGCCCGATTACCTTGAACGAGCTGTTGACCTTTTATCCGCTCTGTTTTCAGAGGTATCCTTCAAGGATCGAACGAGGATAAAGGAAATTGTTCGACGTGAATTTGCCTGGGCGGAGCATGCGGCCCAGAGTGAGGGATTCAGTCTTCCGGCGACACGTGTTTTCTCACATTTAAGCATTCCGGGAAGATACCAGGAACAGTACAACGGTGTTACGGCATATCAGACCATTAAAGATATTATTGCCAGATACGATCAGCAGGAAGACCAGCTCATCTCTGATCTGCAGCAAATGGCCACAATTCTTTTGAATCGTAACAAGCTGACAATATCAATCACTGCTGAGTCCCAGGAGCTTGAAAAATTCTCCGAGATAGGCGCCAGGATTCCCCAATCTCTAAATGCGACAGCCATCCAGCCCCAGCCACTCCTTGACCCGCAGGATCTTCCCCACCACCAAGCTTTTGTTACCGCCGCGGAGGTAGTTTTTGCCGTGCAGGGCGGTGTTCTGTTTCCCAAAGGTGTGGGCTATAATGGATCATTTGAAGTGTTAAAAACATATCTTTCACGCGATTATCTCTGGAATAGCGTACGGCAGATGGGCGGGGCATATGGTTGTTTTATCCAGTTCAGCCATATTTCCGGAAATATTGCTTTTGTCAGCTATCGGGACCCGCAGGTCAGAAAAACATATGAAGCCTACAATCGGATTCCAGCTGTCGTTTCAGAGATTGATCTTTCCGATCAGGTTCTGGACCAGCTTATCATTGGCACCTATGGCTCCTTCGACCCTCACCAGAGCGCTGCCGCACTGGGAGCAAGTGCCAGGAATGAATATCTCAGCGGTATCGACAAAAAGCTCAAACAGCAGCGGCTGACAGAGATCACTGCAACAACGCGTCACAAGCTGAAAGATTTTGGAGAGTACTTCGAGCACATGAACAAGAGATGTCACCGTGCCATCATTGGAAACCGCTCAAAAATTGAGGCGGACAAATCTCTTTTTGACACCATATCAGAGTTATAACAAAATCTTGAACAAAGCCTAAAGCAACCTGGCAGCCCTTGTTATGGGGAGAGAAAACGGTCTGGTATTAATGAAGAATTTACATATTGAAACACCGTTAATCGAGTCATTGCCCCTGTCAACAAAGACAGCTGGGAGGGTCTGGCTGAAAATGGAGGCCCTGCAACCTTCCGGCTCCTTTAAGCTCAGAGGAATCGGCCACGCCTGCCAATGCTACCGGTCGAAAGGGGCAAAGCACTTTATCAGTTCATCAGGAGGAAATGCCGGGATCGCTGTTGCCTACTCAGGCAGACAACTTGGGATTCCGGTAACCGTTGTTGTACCTGAATCTACACCCAGTAGGGCTATTGAGGCAATAGAGCAGGAAGGTGCCAGCATCACAATCAGAGGAGAAAGCTGGCAGGAATCGCATGAGTACGCGCTTCAGATGACAAATCCTGAAAGGATCCTCATCCATCCGTTTGGCGATCCGCTGCTATGGTCCGGTCACGCCACAATGATAGATGAGGTTGCAGGAACGAATATGGTTCCTGATGGTATCATATTGTCCGTTGGCGGCGGAGGTTTGTTATGCGGAGTTATCGAAGGACTGCAGCGAAACAAAATGGATGATGTTCCGGTTCTTGCTGTCGAAACGAGAGGGGCCGATTCCCTCTCGTTATCCAGACAGAATAATCACCTTAGCTCGCTCAGTGAAATAACAAGCATTGCGACATCACTGGGAGCCAAACAAGTTGCCCGGCAGGCCTATGACAGCTGTTTCAGCCACACAGTAATCAGCCATGTGGTCTCAGATCTGGACGCTGTTGAGGCATGTCTATATTTCCTGGAGAATCACCGGATCATGGTCGAACCAGCCTGTGGCGCATCACTTTCAGCGCTTTTGAAACCGATTGATTTTCTGACCGATAAAAAAAATATCCTGGTTATTGTCTGCGGCGGTGCCGGCGTCACCTTTGAGCAATTGACTGCATGGAAAGAAACGTTGATAAACTGATAATGTTTGGGATAATTCATGAACAGCAATTTTGACACTCAAGAGATCTGGCAGCCTGGTTGCATTCCAGAGTCGTTGATTGACAGAAATCGTGGGAGCATCCTTGCGCTATTATAATACGGAACAGGAAATCGATTATTTTATAGAAACGCTGCAAACAAATGTGCATCACAATGCACAATCCTTTCAGGAACAGACACTATTCCTACCACTTACCAGGAAGAAAAATATAATCGGCGGTACTGTCTGAAAAGTGAGCTGAACTGCTGTCGCATCGATTGAACGACAGAAGGGGATCCTCTATGATATTGGATTTTTTTACACGTTCCCAGAACATCTGTCTGTTAAAAGATTTTCCCTGCTTACCTAACGTGTTGCCAACAACGGTATATATGTGGTATTCCTAGGTGATAATGTGTTCATTATAAATCCAAGGTCATCTGTTTGGACGTGACAAAACGTCAAATTCTTATATGACCATACAAAAAGATTCAAGCGATAAACGTACGTTTTTTCAAATCATTTCGGCACATAAAGGAGTGTCGCATTGATTGAAAAATTGTAATAACGGAGCAGATGAAGGGTTTAACGACGCTGTTTTGTTCCAGTTGTATCAACTTGTAGATCCGAGATTATCTTCTCGGCAATTTTAAAAATTTTCTGGAGGGTTTAATGAAAATGTTGAAAAGTCTTTTTATTGGATGCACACTGGTAATGGTTTCTGTAGGGCTGGTTCAGGCCGACAATGGTGACACCCTGAAATCCGTCAAGGACAAGGGGTATATTCAGGTAGGTGTGAACGGCGATCTGTTTGGATTTGGTAAAGCAGATCAGAAAGGTGTTTGGAAAGGACTCGATGTCGACACCGCGCGTGCAGTTGCTGTCGCCGTTTTTGGCGATTATAAAGACCGCCTTCGATTTACCCCGCTCACCGCCAAAACCCGTTTTACTGCACTGCAGTCCAAAGAAATAGATCTATTGACCAGAAACGCCACCATGACCCTTGGCCGTGACACCTCTCTCGGTCTTGACTTTGTCCAGGTTAACTACTATGACGGTCAGGGTTTCATGGTTCCCAAAGCTCTCGGCCTTAAAAGTGCCAAAGAGCTCAGTGGATCCACTGTCTGTGTTCTGCCCGGAACCACCACTGAACAAAATGCAGCCGATTTCTTCCGCTCAAACTCTATGGACTGGAAAACGGTAACAATTGAGAGTACCGCTGAACTCGCCCAGGCTTTCTATGCTGGTCGATGTGATGTTATGACCTCTGATGCCTCGCAGCTTGCCGGACTTCGTGCCAGTGCCCCGAAACCGGATGCCTACATGATCCTTCCGGAAATCATCTCCAAAGAGCCCCTGGCTCCTGCCGTTCGCCATGGCGACAATCAGTGGAAAGACATCGTCAACTATGCAGTTCTGACCATGATCAATGCCGAAGAATTTGGTATTACCTCTGAAAATGTAGACGAAATGCTCAAGTCCAACAATCCGAAGATCCAGCGATTTCTCGGCGTTTCTCCAGGTAATGGTGCGGCGCTTGGAATCGATGAAAATTTTGCCTACAACATTATCAAGCTGGTCGGTAATTACGGCGAAGTATTTGAGCGCAATGTTGGTGTCAACACTCCTCTGGGAATCGAACGAGGCCTGAACGCCCTGTGGACCAATGGTGGTTTGCTGTACTCACCTCCGTTTAAATAAAAGATATAATTCCACAGTATTTTTAAAGATAACCCGGTTATCTCGATTCTCTACACAGGGAATCGAGATGACCGGGTTGGCCGTTTGTCATTGTTCCACCGATCAGGGTGTGAAGCCGTTTTAACTTTTCAACTAATTCTGCACACTATCTATGGCCTCAGTGAATAGCAATTCAGGCAAAACCTATTTCTGGAATGACCAGAAGATCCGGGCCGTTCTGTATCAGGTTTTCACTGCTGTGGCTGTCGCTCTTCTTGGTTACTACCTGATTTCAAATGTCCAGACTAATATGGCCAAACAATCCATTGCCAGCGGATTTGGCTTTATCGACAAGGAGGCTGCCTTTGAGATCGGTGAATCACTGATAGAATATTCGGCTGCCGACAGTTATGGCCGTGCGCTTATTGTTGGTGTGCTGAACACCCTGAAGGTATCCCTCGTTGGTATCATCCTCACTACTATTCTGGGAACCATCGTTGGTGTCGCCACCCTCTCTAAAAACTGGCTGATTTCCCGGCTTGGCTTTATCTATGTTGAAATTTTCCAGAATATTCCGGTACTGCTGCAGCTCTTTTTCTTTTATGCACTTTTTTACGAAGCGTTCCCCAGTCCCCGTCAGGCCCTGAATCCCATTACTGGTGTCTTCTTGACCAACAGGGGCATCGATTTTGCCGTCCCAGCAGCTCATCCCGCCTGGTTGTATGTCGGCCTGATATTTCTGGCAGCCTGCGCTATCACCGGTATGATCAACCGCTGGTCAGTCAAGCGCCAGGAGACTACGGGGCAGCAATTCCCAATGTTCTGGGCCGGACTTGCTATGCTTGTTGGTTTGCCTCTTATCACCTGGGTTGTTAATGGCGCTCCAAGCCAGATGGACATCCCGGTACTCAAGGGATTTAATTTCAGTGGCGGCCGAAATATCAGCCCCGAATTTTCAGCCCTGCTTATCGGTCTTGTACTCTATACCGCCTCTTTTATTGCCCAGATTGTCCGGGCTGGTATTCAATCAATCAGTCACGGTCAGACTGAAGCCGCACTATCCGTCGGCTTGAAACCGGTTCATGTACTGAAGCTGGTGATTTTTCCGCAGGCACTTCGGGTCATTGTTCCACCCTTGACCAGTCAGCTGTTAAACCTCACGAAGAACAGCTCTCTTGCCGTTGCTATTGGCTATCCCGATTTTGTGCAGGTCGCAGGAACCACCATCAACCAAACCGGGCAGGCCGTTGAAGGAGTGGCATTAATGATGCTCGTTTACCTGACGCTAAGTCTGCTTACCTCGGCCTACATGAACTGGTATAACAAAAAAATCGCAATCATTGAGCGTTAGCGATCTATGAGCACAACAACACATATCGAAGAAATCAAGCCGCCAGCAACAAATGTCGGCATTATCGGCTGGATCAGGCAAAACCTGTTCAATGGTTATTTCAGTTCCATGGCAACAATTCTGATTCTGGCCGGCCTGATCAGGGTTATTCCACAGTTTATCCAGTGGGCCTTTATCGACAGCGTCTGGTTCACCTCAGGCCAGGAGTGCCATGAGGCTGCGGGAGCCTGCTGGTCAGTCATTACACAGAATATCCGTTTCAATATTTTTGGCTATTATCCTTACGAAGAGCAGTGGCGCCCGCTCGTTGCCATGATCATTCTGATCGGTATGCTGATATACAGTCGGGACTGGAACAAATGGAACAGGACGCTTGGTTATGTATGGCTCTTGGCTCTATTCGTGATGGGACTCCTGATGAAAGGAGGTCTCTTCGGCCTGGTGTCGGTTGAGAGTACAAAATGGAGTGGTCTCCCACTCACCCTGCTTCTAGCTTTTTTCGGCATCCTTGCCTCCTACCCGCTGGGTGTGGTTCTGGCTCTTGGCCGCCAGTCGAATATGCCGATCATCAAATCACTCTGTGTTGTTTATATCGAGATGATTAGAGGGGTACCGCTGATCACCATGTTGTTCATGTCCTCGGTGATGTTTCCCCTCTTTCTGCCTGAAGGTGTAACCATCGATAAGGTGTTACGTGCCCAGGCGGCAATTATTTTCTTTACCGCTGCCTATATTGCTGAAGTTGTACGCGGCGGCCTCCAGGCAATGGATAAGGGACAGTATGAAGCTGCAGAGTCGCTCGGGTTAAACTATTTTCAGATGATGCGCTTGATCATCCTGCCCCAGGCTCTGAAAATTGTCATTCCACCGACGGTGGGAATTCTGATATCGGCTTTCAAGGATACCTCACTCGTGGTTATTATCGCCCTGTACGATATTCTCAACACAACCAAGTCGATTCTGACTGAACCAGAGTGGACCGGCTTCAGTACCGAAGCCTATATGTTTGTAGCAATGATCTATTACGTCTGCTGTTTCTCGATGTCACAGTACAGCCGAAAAATAGAAAAAGAACTTGAGTACAAGTCAAATTCACCACAATCTTCATGAACCTACCCATAGAGAGTCAGCATGAGTGCAGAACAGGTCAGTAAACAGACGCCAACATCAAAGGATAAACCGGTCATTGAAATTATCGAAATGCATAAATGGTATGATGATTTCCATGTTCTCAAGGATATCAACCTGGTGGTCAGGCCCAAGGAGAAGATCGTTGTCTGCGGACCTTCCGGTTCCGGAAAGTCTACGATGATTCGCTGTATCAATCGGCTTGAAGAGCACCAGCGCGGAAAAATCATCGTCAATGGAACCGAGCTGACCAGGGACCTGAAAGATATCGAGCGAGTACGTACCGAGGTTGGCATGGTTTTTCAGCACTTCAACCTTTTCCCTCACCTTACCATTGTTGAAAATTTAACCGTTGGCCCGATCTGGGTTCGGAAAACACCAAAAAAAGAAGCCGAAGAACTGGCCATGCACTATCTTGAAATTGTCCGTATTCCCGAACAGGCCCACAAGTATCCGGGTCAGATTTCAGGTGGTCAGCAGCAGCGCGTGGCCATTGCCCGCAGCCTCTGTATGAAGCCTAAAATCATGCTCTTTGACGAACCGACCTCAGCCCTTGACCCGGAAATGATCAAGGAAGTTCTCGACGTCATGGTCGATCTTGCCCAGGAGGGTATGACGATGATTGTGGTCAGTCACGAAATGGGCTTTGCCAAGACCGTTGCCGATCGAGTTATATTCATGGATTTCGGAGAAATTGTCGAAGAAAATAACCCGCATGAATTCTTCGACAATCCCCAGCACGAAAGAACCCAGCTCTTTCTCAGCCAGATTTTATAAATCTCAACAAACGGGCAGTTCGTTCTGCCTGTACGAAACAATATCATGTATATCTCCTGCTCTTTGGTGGCAGCGGGAGATGTTTTTCAAATCTTCGACCTACTCGTCTGATATTTCTGAGCGCTACAGCTCCAATGCCATGCCTTTAGCAACCTCTTTCTTTTTCTCTTCTCCCAAAAGAATTCCAAGCAGTTCCAAACCAAACTCGATTGAAGTTCCCGCACCCTTGCTTGTAACACAATTCTTGTCAAAGACTACATTTTCTGCGCAGTGATCCTGGGTTGCCAGCTTGTCGACAAAGAGTGGATGACAGGTGGCCTTCTTGCCTTCGAGCAAACCATGATATTCAAGCACCACTGCAGGTGCTGCACAGATTGCCCCGTAGAGTTTATCTTCATTGTTCTGTTTTTCCAGCAGCTGGGTCAAGAGTTCAGATTTTTGCAGATTTTCAGCTCCAGGGATACCGCCGGGGAGAACTATCAGGTCATAATTTTCTTTTGTACAGTCAACGAGCAATCGGTCCGCTGTCACCGTTACATTATGAGACGAAACAACCTGTAAGTTCTCACCTACGGCTGCCAGATCGACATGTACTCCGCCCCGCCGAAATACATCCACGACACTGAGCGCCTCAATCATCTCGAAACCTTCAGCAAGCGGTACAAGAATTCTTTTTCCCATTTTTCTCCTCTCTTATGTTTATTACGCCGATTCCCGCCGGGACAATCAGCAACCATCGATATCTCCAGGATAACCTGTTCCTAAATCTTTACCTGTCGCCTATCGAACCAATCACTTGGGAAATAATACCAGAAATATGGTATCTTTGATGAATTAATACCAGATGTCAATCAGTGTTTCAAATCACAGCTCACAAATAATGTGCAACAGGAATAGAGCATGACAAATGAATTGGTGAATCCGATAGAACAGAAAACAAAGAAAGGCTTTAGTGGGATGCAGGTATTTGGCATCGTGATTGCGTCAATGTGCGTTGCAATCGTTATAACCGCCATTGTTGTCAAAATGTACTTGTTCCCTTCACCTTTTAAGCCAGTCGTCCTGAGTGACAGAGAAGAGCAGCAGTTGGCGACCAAACTTGAAATATTCGAGGGTTTTAGCAGCCAGCAAACGCCAAGCGCTGAAGAGCACGCTGTAGACGGAACATTAAAACCTGAAAAATACAGTGAAGAAGACAGCTCACGGTCAATTAGTTTCACTGAACGCGAACTCAATGCCCTGATGGCAAAAAATACTGATCTGGCAGATAAACTTGCTATCGATCTTGCAGAGAATATGGTCAGCATTAAACTGCTCATACCTCTCGACCCGGATTTTCCTGTCCTCGGGGGGAAAACCCTGAAAATAAAGGCCGGGGCAGAGCTCGCCTATCGGCAGAGTCGACCCGTAGTAAAGTTAAAAGGTGTCAGTCTGATGGGTGTACCCATGCCCAATGCCTGGTTGGGCGGCTTAAAAAATATCGATCTCGTCAGGGAGTTCGGTATGGACGAGGGGTTCTGGGATAGCTTTGCAGACGGTGTCGATTCCATCAGTGTGGTGGAAGGTTTTTTGAAAGTTCAGCTCAAAGAATAATCAAAAAACATCGAGCTGAATTTTCCGGCACCAATTACTCCGACTTTTACAGGATTGTTTTCCTGGGCCCGTTTCTTAAGCTGGGTATAGAAATTCATGCCAGCACCTCTTTAATATAGATATGGAATTGGCGGGCAAAACTCCTGAATCACCGAACGAAACCAGAACAATTATATCATTGCTCATCGCCTCCCGGGACTGTTATTGATAAAAATATACAGACTCAATGACAGCAAAGATCATCTAGTCTCGAGCAATAATCTCATCCAGCAGTTCTGAGACATCCCTGACAAAGCGCGGACAGACTGTCGTAAAGAGTTTCTGCTCCTTGGCTATCTGGCTTCCTTCAGCGGTTGAGATATCACAGCCAAGCAAATCCCTGCAGTCTGTTGACCCGTTTTTTTGCTCAAATTTTCTGGTAAGCTCGACAACAGCCCTATACACCTCCAGACGTCCTTCTGATGCACTACCCTCTCCGGTACCGAATTTTAAGCCAAGAACCATATAGGCCCCGGTAACAGCTCCACAGGTTTTGCCCATCTGCATCCCGGCACCAAATCCGGAGGCTATTTTTAATGCACTCCTCTGGTCAAGATCAAATAATTGGCAATAGTGACTGAGAACTGCCTGGGAACAGGCGTTGCCTTCAAGAAACCTTTTTACCGCATCAAAATCTGTGCTCATCCTGCTGTTTTCCACTCCCCTGTTCGATTGTTCTTTGCAGCCGCCTCCAGAGCATGAAGGTCTTTTTTCCCTTCTCTCTCGGGTATTCCGCCATTTATCACTGCGCCAGAAGGTACCAACAAAATGGCGTGATTTCTCCTTAAATCCTGAGGGTTTGTCAGACAACGATAATCTTTCGATTATTGTGTTTGTCTGAGCTGCTTATGTTACGTTCCAGAGACTTTAGAAGCTTATTAAACACCCGCGGGCAGATTCCTGCTGGATCAAAGACCTGCAGTGGTTTATGCACTGATACCATAACAGAAGTCTGGTTTTCTTTTTCCTCTTTGAGCTGGGCTGAAATTAAGGTGTTTCCTGTCAAGGCCCAGAAACTCTGTTTCCAATCTATGTAGCCGTTGGCTGGATGGGAGCTGTTTTCACTCCAGCTGACGATCTCATCACCACTTTTGCGAACGAGCTCGAAGCTCTGCTCAATAGAGAGTGCTATACTGATCTGAAACGTTTTTATCATCAGGTTGTCACGCGATTTTAAGACTTTTATTGAAAGACCCAACAGTCCATCTCCACGGATCGGGCACGGAGATTAAACCACACCATAGAAAAGAAAGCTACCAAACGGTGGACATCCAGTATGCGCATTCCTGTTTCAGGTAGGCGTTATACGGATGAACAGAAAAGAAGAGCCAGCCCGATCAGTCCCCTTATCACCACAGCCACTATATGGATGGGAAGGGATTTGGAATATATGTAAAGAGGCTGAACAGATAAATAATGAAAATCAGCAGGAAAATGTACTGGCATAATGAAAAAACGGATCATTACCCTTCAAGTCAAGGTCACATCAACCTTTAACTGGTCTCCAATCCTGCCCAGATCATCCTCCAGCTCTTGAAGCGGGTAATTGGCAGGGACTTCCACCTTGATGACCATGTCATAGAGTAACGCTCCACTTTGCGGGGACAGCTTTACCTCTGAGCTCAAGGTTCTGATGTTGATATTGGAATCTGCAAGAAACCTGCTCACTTTATAGACAATACCTGCCTGATCCAGTCCTTCAACCGAGATGGTTTTAACGGCAACATCTGGGGGAAGTTCAGTTGTCTCAGCCGAAACGGGACGGATGTACGCAGTTATATCTTTCTCCCGTTCTAGCCTGCGGCATTCTATGGAAAGTTTTTCCATCACCTCTTTTTCATCGGCAGAGGTGGGCGCTGATAACAACAGCAAGATGGCAAACTCCCCGGCGAGATAGGTCATTGAGGAGTCCTCCATGTTATAGCCATTTTCGAAAATGACCTGGGAGATATCTGCCACAATACCAGGTCTGTCTTTACTGAATGCAGTCATTAAAAATTTTTTAGGCATGATGCTCCTTTTAGAACGCTGTTATTTTACTCTGATAATCTTTCCCTGGACTGAATCGAATGCACAACCTCCTGATACAGGGTGCCTGCTTCAAAAGAACTGCGCACTGTCGGGCTACTCGCCACCCCTTTAAATCCGATCGTCACGGCATCTTCCCTGAATTGCTCAAATTCCTCGGGAGTAACAAATCGTTCCACAGCCAGATGGCTTTTTGACGGCTGCAGATATTGGCCGATGGTGAGTATGTCACAGCCATGTTTCAGCAGATCAGCCATTGTCGAGCGCAGCTCATCAGCTGTTTCACCCAAACCAACCATAAGACCACTCTTCGTTGGAATTTCAGGATGTATCTCCTTGGATTTTCTAAGCAAAGAAAGAGAGCGATCGTAAACAGCTTCAGGACGGACCTTCGAATATAATCGTGGTACTGTCTCCAGGTTATGATTGAGAACGTCCGGTTCAGCCGCAAGTATTTCTGCCAACGCCTGCCAGTTACCCTGGAGGTCCGGGATAAGTATCTCAATGCGAGTACCCGGTGCCTGGCGATGAATTTCTCTGATGGTTTGGGCAAAATGGGACGCACCCCCGTCCGCAAGGTCATCTCTTGTCACCGAGGTGATAACTGCAAACTTTAACTTCAGCGAGGCAACAGCCTGGGCAACTCTGACCGGTTCACCGGCATCAGGCAGCGTCAGCGGCTTGTGGGAAACGGCGCAAAAACCACAGTTCCTGGTACATCGATCACCAAGAATCATAAATGTTGCCGTACCCTTTGAAAAACATTCAAACTGGTTGGGACACTGCGCTTCCTGGCATACCGTAGCCAGGCTGGCGTTTTTAATAAGATTTTTCATCCGGCCATATTCCGGCCCGCTGGGAAGACTGCGTTTCAGCCATGCTGGCTTGCGAACCTTGATATCCTGTTTATCGACAAATTTCACACTGCTTCACCAGTAATAAAAGTGGAAGGCGCAGGGATTAGCTTTCTTTTGAAAAGTCTTTCAAGGTGACCTATAATAGAATCCTTCACGTCAGCAAAGACAATCGTTCCAGCTACCTCTTCAGCCAGAGAGGTGACACCGACTCCGGAAAGGCCGCATGGCTGAATCCAGCCAAAATGCTTGAAATCGAGAGTCACATTGAAGGCAAGACCGTGAAAGGTAACACCATGCCTCACCCGAATGCCTATGGAACCAATCTTGTTATTGCCAACCCATATTCCCCTGTTTCTGGAGTCTCGAGCGGCTGTAACACCAAAATCTCCAGCACAGGATATCATCACATCTTCAAGCAGGTCGACATAGTCCTTTATGGACAATTTTGATTCCCGCAGGTGGATGATCGGGTAAACCACAATTTGCCCGGGGCCATGATAGGTTATATCCCCTCCTCTTTCAGTCTGGACGATCCCCACACCCTGATTTGTTATATACTCCTGACTAACAGTAAGACTGCCCAGACCGCCCCGTTTTCCGAGGGTAAAAACAGGGGGGTGCTCAGTTACGATGAACATATCGGGCCGGCCCCCTTCAAGAAGACGGTAATCGACGCAATCGAGCTGAAACCGGTGAGCATCATGATAATCCATCTTCCCGAGGTCAAAAAGGTAGGCATTCATAACATCGTATCGGGCCTTATCCACAGAGGCATGGCTTCCGTGCTGCCTGGGTTTCATCAAGCCGTTTGACTTTAAAACGGAAGGGAGCATTCCTCAGCACTTCAGGCTCTGTCTCAGCTTCCCTGACGATCTCCTTGACCACCTCGATAAAGGTGTCCAGCTCTTCAAGACTCTCCGTCTCTGTCGGCTCAATCATAATCGCTCCAGGAACAACAAGAGGAAAGTAGATGGTCGGAGGATGATAACCGCTGTCCATCAGCCGTTTTGCAATGTCCAGGGTAGTGACCTTGAACTCCAGCTGTTTCTTATCGGAGAACACCACCTCATGCATACATGGTCTGTCATAAGCCAGATGCAGGTGTCCTTTTAATTTTACCTTGATATAGCTGGCGTTGAGTACAGCATACTGCGTAGCCTTCTTCAGGTTCTCAGCTCCCATGGTAAGGATATAGCAGAATGCCCTGACCAGCACCCCGTAATTACCGTGAAAACAGTGCATGCGGCCGACAGACTCGGGTCGCTCAGCTTCAAGCGTGTACTTCACTCCATCAAACTCGACTCTTGGGGCAGGAAGAAATTTTGCCAGTTTCTCGACCACACAAACCGGACCGGCACCTGGACCGCCACCGCCATGAGGAGTGGAGAAGGTTTTATGGAGATTGAGATGGAGAACGTCCACCCCGCATCTCTTCATATCGGCAATGCCCATGACGGCGTTCATGTTCGCCCCGTCACCATATACAAGCCCCCCTTTTTTATGAACAATCTCAGATATCTCCCTGATATTTTCTTCAAAGAGCCCAAGGGTGTTGGGGTTGGTTATCATGATTCCCGCTGTCTCATCATCCATCAGCTCACGAATCTGGTCCACATCGAGAATTCCCCGCGCCCCCGATTTAATCGCTACCGGTTTATAGCCGCAGAGCGCGGCGCTGGCCGGATTGGTACCATGGGCCGTATCAGGCATCAGTATTTTAGTCCGCTTTTGTCCGTTACTCCGGTGGTACGCTTCAAAAATGAGCATTCCTGCGAGCTCACCATGGGCACCTGCTGCCGGCTGTACCGAAACACAATCAAGTCCGGTGATCTCTGCAAGGTAATTCTGAAGCTCATAGATGATCCTCAGCGTTCCCTGGCAGTATTCATCATCGAGCATTGGGTGGGCGGCAGTAATCTCTGCTGCTCCGGCATGTTTTTCATTAATTTTCGGATTGTACTTCATTGTGCATGAACCCAGAGGATACATGCCGGTGTCAATACCAAAATTCCATTGGGATATCCTGGTGTAGTGACGAACAACCTCGACCTCACTGAGATCCGGAAAATCAGGTCCTTCCCCGCAGAGATCTTCGTTTATCGGTGAGGCTGGCACATCACTCTCAGGAATGCTCATGCCGTTTCTGCCCTTTTTCCCTCTCTCCCAGAGAAGGGGTTCATCCATAATCAAGCCGCTATTACCTGGTCCATATTTCATTTTTTCACCTCACTGATAACGATATCCAGAATTTCTTTTGGTGCTGTTTCGGTGACACAAAAGAGATAACGGTTGTCAAAACCGGGATAGAACCTGCCGAGATTGAGTCCGGCGACGATTCCCTGCTCCATAAGTTTATTCTGGACCGGGCTGAAATCGTTTCTGAACTCGACCACGAACTCGTTGAATGTTGGTGCTGAGAAACAGAGTTCAGCTCCAGCCTCCTGCAGCCCTTTTTTAAGGTACTCTGACTTGTCATAATTAAGCCGTGCCATTTTCCGCAACCCCGTTCCACCAAGAGAGGCCATATACATGGATGCAGTGAGCGTACAGATTCCCTGGTTGGAACAGATGTTGGAAGTCGCCTTCTCACGCCGAATATGCTGCTCCCGTGTCGCAAGGGTCAAGACAAAACCACGCTTACCGTCCAGATCTTTGGTCTCTCCAACCAGACGCCCGGGCATGTTACGGACAAATTTTTCACGGCAGCCAAACATCCCCAAACCGGGTCCGCCAAAGGAAACCGGCATCCCGAAACTTTGTCCCTCACCGCAAACAATGTCAGCACCGCAACTGCCGGGACTCTTGAAAAGACCGAAAGACATCGGCTCGGAAAAGCTGGCCACATAAAGTGCTCCAGCATCATGAACAGCGGTTACCGCAGCCTCCATATCCTCCACAACTCCGAAGAAATTGGGCGACTGCAATGCGACAGCGGCGAGGTCTTCTTGATCAGCAAGAGACGACAGATCTGTTCTCCCGTTTTCAAGAAACGGAAGTTCTACGACCTCATACTCGGTCGGTAAAAAATAGGTTGCTACCACTTCACGGAAATGCGGATGAACAGCAGTTGATACAGCAACTCGTTTTTTCTTTCTCCCAATTCTGATTCCCATCAACAGGGCCTCAGCCAAACCTGAAGCGCCATCATACATTGAGGCATTGGCCACATCCACACCCAGGAGCCGCGCTGTCAGGGTCTGGTACTCAAAAAGTCCCTGCAGGGTTCCCTGTGCCATCTCCGGCTGATAGGGGGTGTATGCGGTCAAAAATTCAGAACGGGACATAATGCTGGGAATGGTCGCCGGGATATGGTGCTGGTAACGACCGGCACCAATAAGCACGGTGTGATCAGGAGTAACCTCCATCATCGACCGGATTTCACCCATATATTTATTCAGACTCCACTCGGTTTTCGGCTCCGGCAGATCCATTTTTTTGTCATAGCGACACGATTCGGGAACGGTCCCAAACAGCTCTTCAAAATCTTTTACCCCGATTGCGTCAAACATTGTTTGAATATCTGATTCGGTATGTGGCAAGTAACGCATACTATCCTCACTTGTAAAGTTTACATCCACCCGAAAGGCTATTCACCTTTCAGGATTTCAATGTAGGCAGCACGATCCAGAAGTGTTTCCAGCTCCTTTATATTGTCTGGTCTCACTTCAATGATCCAGCCGCTGTATGGATCCTGGTTCAGGAGCTCTGGTGTATCCTCAAGTTCTGTATTTACGGCAGTAATCTCACCACCGATAGGAATATATAGTTCAGATACCGCCTTAACAGATTCAAGGGTACCGAATTCATCACCAGCCTCAAATGAATCCCCAACCTCCGGTAGCTCGACAAAGACGATATCACCAAGTTGATCCTGGGCATAGTCACTGATCCCGACCTTTACGACCTCTCCTGAAACGTTTGCCCACTCATGATCGTCTGTGTAACGGAGATCTTTCGGTAAATTCAGTTCACTGATTTCTTTCATTTTCTCTCCCTCTGTTTTAAATCATTTCTTTGATGGGCCGACGGGCTGTTCTGTCTGGCCTGACATCATGACGAATTTCCACTTTAATTTTTCGTTTACCGTCTGTTAAAAAAACAATGTCCCCTGGATCAAACCTGCGATCTACCCTGACAAAACCGCAGGAAAGGCCGCGGGGAACAAAATCTTCAGGTTTACCTTCTCTGGTGGCAACACTGACGATCTCTTCACCGACACGACTAATGGCCATATCGGTAGCACACGTCAGGATTTCACCTACATCAGTTCCCTTTTCATCTTCTACATATGATTTATCGGAGACCACCATCTTCCGTGGGTCGAAACCTGCAAACGGCAGGGTATGATCATTTGAATGAAGGGCTAAAAGAGCCTTGGAACCGACAAATTCCTTGGTGAAGCTATCACCTGCACCCCTGTCTGCCACAGCAAAGGGCCATGGATTATTTGTAAACGGCCAGTCGCCGATATCCTGATGGGAAAGTGGCAACACCGCGCCGGCACGCAAGGAGTCACGGGCAGCCAATCCGCAGGGCTGCAGAGAATAGTCTTTGCCTGCACCGAGCAGCATCTTCCAGACAGCGACAACCTTTTCAGGGTCAACAAATATCTCAAAACCAAATTCACCGGTGTAACCGGTACGTGACAGCATAACCGGCGTTCCGTCATTCAGGGAAACCATCTCTGGAATATCCAGTGTATTGTCATACCACCCTTTAAATGAAAAGTAGGGAAAAGAGCTGAAAACCGCTTCTGGATGACGGAGAACCCTGGACAATATTTTTGCAGAGTTTTTCCCCTGAATATCTATCTTGCCAACCCTGTCAGTTAAATCTGTTATCTGTACCTGAAGATTATCCTGGTTTTCTGTTAAACATTGGGTAACTCCCTGGCCCATTCCGGCATTGACGACCACCATGTAGAGATTGTCTGTCACCTGGGAAACAATGGAATCATCAAGAACATGTCCCCGAAGCGTCAGGAAGAGGCCGTAGGCTGACCGTCCTTTGACCAGCGGCCCTTTCTTCAGCCCGAGACAATGCTCCAGATCTTTGGAGAAACATCGCTGCAGCAGCGCTCGTGAATCATCTCCCTGGACTGTTACCACAGCCATATGGCTGGTATCAAAGAGGCCTGCCGAGTTGATGACCGCCAGATGCTCCCCTTTCGCCCCCTGCGGATACCAGAGCGGCATGTCATAGGCACCGAACGCAGCCATATTGGCACCATGTTCCACATGCCAGCCATGCAGAAGGGTTGATTTAATTTCCGCACTCATCTTCTCCACCTCCCAGGATGATATTAAAAGACGTCTGTGTCAGTTAACTAAAGGTAATTTAAGATTGAAACTCTTATACACAACAAAGGTTTCCACTGAACGCACATCCTCGATCCTGGAAACCTCATCAGTGTAAAACTCGAGAATACCGAACTCCTTTGTCAGCATAACCATAAGTATGAGATCAAAGCGACCGGTTACCACGCAAACCGAAGTGACACCACGAAGTGTACTGAACTCTTCACCTTTGCCAACAAGGTCCATGCTCTTCAGTTTTATGCCGACCATAACGACATATTTTTCCGGAATAGCCTCCGGGTCAACAAGCCCGGTGATTTCAAGGACACCTTCTTCGCGAAGTTTTTTAACCCTGCCGCGTATCGTTCCCTCGGCAAGCTTTAATTCATCTGCTATTTTCTTAAACGAGACCCGCCCATCTTTGAGATGATTGATTATGGCCATATTAATTTCATCAATATCCAACGCGCCCTCCTTTGTGATGATTTCGTAATAAAAATACGATATAATGACGACATTGTCAACCAGACTGTTTTGTTTTGGTCATTTTAACAACAAACCCATCTCCCTCTCATTTTTCATTTAAAGATTCCAGGCACTTCTAACCAAATGATGTATTCATAAGGGCTTGCAGAACAGAACCATAAAACTTACATTGATTATAATTGGGGTCGAAACTGTTCAATGATTGATCGTAATTATCTAACACATAAGCCCTGCCGCCCGACGACAAAGACCGTATGGTTAGAGGATAATAATCAATTGCGAAATTACAGGAGGTTTACCATTTAAATGATTACAGACCAGCCTGCAGAGCAGCTGCTGTACATGCAGGTCATACCCGGTCAGAGCCTGGAATTTACCCAGACTTTTCAGTTATCAACTAAACAGGAGGTACTATGGAAACATTGGATGCAATTGTCGGTAAAGTAGGTGCTTTTGCCTGGGGCCCTCCCATGTTAATTCTCCTTGTCGGTACAGGTTTCTGGTTAACATTCGCTCTCCGCGGAATTCAGTTCACCAAACTGGGTCACGCGCTATACCTTGCCCTGATAAAACGAAAGGAAGATTCGGACGAACCTGGTGATATTACACATTTTCAGGCATTGATGACAGCCCTGTCTGCGACGGTGGGTACCGGTAATATCGCAGGTGTGGCAACTGCCATTGCAGTAGGTGGCCCTGGCGCCCTTTTCTGGATGTGGATAACCGGCCTGGTCGGCATGGCGACCAAATACGCCGAAGCGGTACTGGCTGTCAAATATCGAGTTGTCGACGAGAATGGTGAAATGAGCGGTGGCCCCATGTACTATATTTCCAAAGGACTGAAGCTGCCATGGCTCGGGGCAATTTTTGCTATTTTTGCCTCAGTTGCGGCCTTCGGCATCGGCAATATGGTTCAGTCAAATTCAGTAGCGGACGCTGTACAGGCCACCTTCAATATTCCCACCTGGATTACCGGTGTAACGCTGATGATTTGTACTGCCGCTGTTGTCCTTGGCGGTATTAAAAGTATCGGCCGAGTTACCAGTATCCTGGTACCAATCATGATTGTTTTCTATATGGCAGCCGCTCTTTTTATCATTCTGTCCAATATCACAGAAGTACCTGGTGCGCTGGTATTTATTGTCAAGCAGGCATTCAACCCTACCGCTGCAGCCGGCGGTTTTGCCGGAGCCACAGTAATGCTTGCAATCCGCATGGGCGTTGCCCGAGGTGTTTTCTCCAACGAATCCGGGCTGGGATCTGCCCCTATTGCAGCAGCTGCTGCTCAAACCAAACACCCTGTCACCCAGGCGCTGGTTTCCATGACCCAGACATTCATCGACACCCTTGTTGTCTGTACAATGACAGGCCTGGTACTGATTCTGACCGGTGCCTGGTCAAGCGGTGAAACAGGAGCCAAGTTAACGACGATTGCCTTCCAGTCAGCAATGCCCGGAGGAGCGCTCATCGTCACCGTGGGTATTGTTCTGTTCGCTTACTCGACGATGCTCGGCTGGTGCTATTATGGCGAAAAATCCATTGAATATCTTTTCGGTGTTAAAAGTATACTTCCCTATCGCATCGTCTTCATCATGCTGATAGGCGTTGGTGCCGTCGCCAAGCTCAGTCTGGTATGGAATATATCCGACACCCTCAACGGTCTGATGGCTATTCCAAACCTGATCGGACTGCTTCTGCTGACACCGGTCATCGTTTCTGAAACGAAAGATTATTTCAGCAAGTAACTGGCCAGTTCAGGCGTGCAGAGTCTTGTAAACTCTGCACGCTTCATCCGTTCCCAGTCCCATACTTCCAGAGACTTTATTCAGTACCTGGGGCTGTTGCTTCATGCAGCTCGCTCCGCATTTTTCATCATCTTTTCTCCGCCAGAATTTCAAAGGTATTGAGAATACGCTCCATAACAATAGTGCTTTTTATCAGGTAGTCACTTCTGCCAATAATCTCTTCTTCTGTCTGTATCCAATCACCATGAACAAGTGCATCACCGCAACGAGCAATTGTGCTCCTAAACAGATTCCCATAATTGGACGATTCCGGTCTAGTACTCGAGCAATAAATTTTTTTTCCTCCGCAAGCCAGGAAAACGTGGCCTCATCGTGCACCCCCATAGGACCGCCCATGATGATTAACATGCCCACATCATCGGGGTCTGGGAGTTCGTCTTCCGCCCAGAGCCTGGTGGCTATGAGTTTGTGGCCTTTGTTTTCAGCCCAGGGACGAATAGAACCGAGACCTTCAAAAGGAACATGTTGTAACCAATAAATATCCATTAAAAAATCGTGCCGAGCACTGGATTAAGGTGAACAGATGTGCGATGGTAATTAACGAAAAGGTGGTGCATAGAGAATTCCGCCCTGGTTCCACAGTGCATTCAAGCCACGATCAATTTTTAGCGGCGATTCCTGGCCAATGTTTCGCTCAAACACCTCACCATAATTACCAACCTGTTTAACAATCTGATATGCCCAGTCATCATTGAGCCCCAGCCCTTTGCCCTTGATTCCTTCAACGCCGAGGAGTCTCAATACATCAGGGCTCTTACTCGTCAGCATTTGATCCACATTTGCCATGGTCACGCCATTTTCTTCTGCATTGATCATTGCGAACAGAGTCCATTTGACAATGTTGAGCCAGGCATCATCTCCTTGTCGAACAACAGGTCCCAGGGGTTCCTTGGAAATCACTTCTGGCAGGATTACAGCATCTTCCGGATTTTCCAGCTTGATGCGAAGCGCATACAGTTGTGATTGATCACCTGTTAAAACATCACAACGTCCAGCTTTAAAGGCCCTCACTGTCTGATCTGAAGAATCAAAAGCGATGGGTCTGTACTCCATATTATTCTCTTTAAAATAGTCAGCCAGATTCAACGCCGTGGTTGTACCAGACTGAATGCATATGGTTACGCCATTCAATTCCAGTGCACTTTTCACTCCAAGATTCCTTAAGGCCATAAACCCCTGACCATCATGATATTTAATTCCGGCAAAATGGAGTCCAAGGGTTGTATCTCGGGTCAATGTCCATGTTGCATTACTGGAAAGCATATCGATCTCACCGGCCTGAAGAGCTGTTAAACGCTCTTTTGCGGTCAGCGGGATCAATTTAATTTTTGACGCATCCCCAAGTGTTGCTGCGGCGACAGCTTTGCATAGATCAACATCAAGCCCAGCCCAGATTCCATTCTCATCAGGGTTAGAAAAACCTGGTATGCCAGTAGAAACGCCACATATCAGCTCTCCCCGCCTCTGGACTTCCTGTAAGGTTATGGCCTGAGTGACAGTTGCCGACATACATAAGGTAACGATCACTGCGATCAAAGAGTATTTCACCCGAATCATCATTTTCCCCTTTTCCATAATTGGAACCGTAAACAGGTCACTTGCCCCTTTAAGGCCCAATAGTAACAACAGGTGGCACTATTGTCTACACTCCACTCGCTGATATAATCAATACCGATAAAAGGTTTGCTTGTCAGAGAGATTCCTCGATTGTCAATTTATTTTGCGAAACAATGACGCTTGTTCGGCGTCATGTTTTCTCGATAAATAACAGATAACCATGAGGCCACTCAGAGATTAAAACAGAGTAAATTGCCATCGCAGACGTCTAAGAAAACGTGTGGTTTTTCTACAGATTTGAGATAAGCTGAGCTAGTTGTTTATAGATGCACCTGTAAATTATCCATGGGAAAGGTAGGCTTTCTCTCAGTGCTCGGCTTGTGACAAATGAAAAATGATTCCCAGAAAAAAACAGCTCGTTATGCCGCTATAGAAACCCTGTTTAAGCTCAATCAGACGAGAGCACCGATTTCACAGATTTTTGAGCGAACTATTGCTGAACGCAAGGTGACCAGTTCCGATCGGCAGCTGGCCATGAAAATCTGCTACGGGGTTCTTCGGCAAAAAGATTATCTCGATCTGATATTGTCTCACCTCTGCAATCAACCCATCAGCAGAATAAAACCGTTTGCTTACCACGCCCTCCAGACTGGCCTGTACCAACTTTTTTTTCTGGACAGGGTGCCAGAGTCGGCCGCAGTAAATGAGACGGTAAAAGCGGTCGCTGCAGCTCGCTTACCTAAATCAATCCAGGGATTTGTAAATGGCGTGCTCCGCCAATCAATTCGCCAGCGTCCCGAACTGCCCCGCCCGGACAGCGAACCTCTGCTCAATCATCCGCAGTGGTTAACCACACGCTGGCAGAACAATTTCGGTCTGCAGACCATGGAGCAAATCTGTCAGGTCAACAACAAAGAACCTCACCTCTGTTTAAGAGTCACTCCGCGATCTACAAAATCCGAGCTTGTCGACATCTTTCGGAAAAACAACATTTCTACCAGACTGGGACGCTATGCAACTGATGCTGTCATCGTCGAAAACTACCAGCGATCTGTGACCTTACTTCCAGGGTTTAAAGAAGGGTTTTTCCAGATCCAGGACCAGGCAGCCCAGCTTGCAACCCTCCTGCTTGGACCCTTTCACCATGGTAAACACTATCTTGACTGTTGCGCAGGAGTTGGTGGAAAAACATCTCATCTGCTATCCCTGACCAATGGGGATTCAGCAACTATCGTAGCACTCGAGCCAAGTCTGGACCGTATCAGTCAACTGAGAGAAAATATTGGCCGGACAACAAAATCAAGCACGTTTACTGCTCACAACGAGACGCTTGAACAATACTCAGCCTCCAGTAAAGATACATTTGACCGCATACTTGTGGATGCTCCCTGCTCGGGTACCGGAGTCATTGGCAGACATCCTGACATTCGCTGGAACAGAGAAGAACCGCAATTGATTTCATATCAAAAGCAGCAGTTACTTCTCTTGGAGCAGGCGGCAAAATTGCTCGCACCGGGTGGGGTGATGGTATACGCCACCTGTTCCATAGAACCCGAAGAAAATTACCAGGTAATCGAACACTTCCTTAAGCAGCATCGTCATTTCTCCCTGACAGATTGTCGCGATTACCTGCCACCACAAGCTCATCCCTTCATCAATGGAAATTGTTTTGCTCCATTGCCGGCTGAAGAGATAGACGGTTTCTTTGCTGCCCGGCTTACTTCAGCGAATGAAAGTGATTAATCTTTGCTTTACACTTTTCCAGACGGTACATTAAGATCGATTTAACTTCGGACAGTCACAGGTGGTATAATCTATAAACAAAACAGGTATGCAATGGCAGAAATAAAAAGTACTCTTGAAATGGTAATGGAACGTGCGGCCCGAATGACAGCGGATGTTGCTGACACACCGAAAAATGATGATGCAGAGCGAAGAGGGATGCGCACTGCCGCATCCCTTCTCAATGGTGAATCAATAGATTTAGTGAGCTATTTAAAAGAGCAGCCGTCCGAAGACCAGATGGGCGTGCGCAGCGGCATGGTCCGCACCCTCTTGAGAAACATTGTTCTGCCCAGAGAAGATTCGATCTCGGAAAGTTCTCTCGCCAGTCTTACGGCAATTCAGACTCTCAGTGGAAATTCTGCAGAAATCAGCACCATCTGCAACGAGCTGGAACAAATATTAAATCAATATGGTCAGCACCGGGAGCAGGTCAAACAGCAACTCGATGAGGCGATACGGAACCAGTTAAAGCAGAAACTTCTCGAAGAAGGCCAAAGTGTCGATGATGAAATGTCTATAAATCCAGCCATGCATCCCCAGTATCAGGAAGAATTTACCCGTATGTCTGCCGACCTCAATGAGCAGTACAACCAGGCAATTGAACAGCGAAGAGATGCCATCAAGCAGCGCCTTGGCGGCTGAACCAAATGTATTGGAATTCAACACAACACTCCTAGATGGATTATAAACTTCGTCGCCAACGTCTGAAAAGAAGACTGAGACGCAGTAAAATTGATGCTCTATTAGTGAGTCAACCGGAAAATCGCAGATACCTGAGCGGCTATACCTCCCGGGATCACACTATTAGCGAGAGTTCCGGTTTTCTATACATACCGGCTCGTGGAAAATCTCTTCTTCTTACCGACTTTCGATACAGGCTCCAGGCCGAAAAGGAGACTGACCTGCCAGTTCAGCTTTACACCAAAGGTATGGTCTCCCTGCTCAAGCAATTGATATCTGCGTCTGGAATCAAGCGATTTGGTTTCGAAAGCCACTACACCCTCCACTCATTGAGTGTACAGTTTAATAAAATTGGTGAAAATAAAAAAATTGAGTTCGTACCCCTTTCAAATCTGGTTGAGAGTATGCGGGTCATCAAGAGCGAAAAAGAAATCGACGCGATCCGCACCTCTGTCAGGCTGAATGAAAAAATCTTTAATAAAATTTTTAGGCACTTATCTCCTGAAATGAGTGAGCTTGATGTTGCCATTGAGCTGGAAACAGCAATGCGCGAGGCAGGTGCTGAATCACCCAGTTTTGACACCATCGTTGCAGCTGGAAATAACGGTGCTCTGCCCCATGCTGTTCCGAAAAGCAGTCATCTGGGGAGTTCCAGATCGATTATTGTCGACATGGGCCTCATATTGTCCGGATATTGTTCAGACATGACCAGAACGTTCATGCTGGGCAAGCCCGATAAACGATACACCGATGTTCACCGACTGGTTAGAAAAGCCCACAAAGCAGGCATCCGGGCGGTAAAAGCAGGGGTTACCGCCAAAGAGGTGGACAGAGCTGCTCGGAAAATAATCAGCAACGGGGGATATGGTAAATATTTCGGCCACTCACTGGGACATGGGGTAGGCCTTGCTGTCCATGAGGAACCCCGCATATCAACCCGGAGCAGAAGAAAATTAAAAGCCGGTATGGTCATCACCATAGAGCCGGGTATTTACATTCCAGGCTGGGGCGGGGTGCGCCTGGAGAACATGGTTGTTGTGCGTGAGGGTGGCTGTGAAGAGCTGAACAGGGATACCACCTGGCTCGACATTTAAGCATGGACATGCGCTGGCTGCCGGTTTATTGGATTAAGACGTATTGTCAATTCGCCACCAACACTTAAAAAGAAATAATTTACAAATTCCAAAGCTATGAGACAAATCGTTATTGATGAACTATCCCCTCTGGAACGGGATAATCTTGACTCCTGCCTGAAGCGCACCCTTAAACCGGGACCGATGGTTGGAATCTACTGGTTTGTTTTACCTTCAGACCTTCATTCGGAGGCACAGCAGGGGCATGATGATTGCGGACCGTACTACCTCGCCGTTGATCTTGAAGCATCACGACTCTGCTTTGAGCTGTTAGTACGAAGTACCACAAATCTTCATTGCAGCTGCATTGCCTATACAACCCCGGTGCAGAGACAGTTTATTCTTGATTTTATTGATAAAATACTTGAAGAGGAAATGATACAAGCCTGATTTTAGAAACGGGGCCACTCCTGGGGTAACGAGTATATGCTACACCGAAATTCTACTGTTTTCCTTATATGTTATGAACATTAAATGTATCCTGCCATTATTCGTTTTCATCATCTTATCGGGCTGTGCAACCAGTCCCACAGGTCGATCACAACTCATGCTGGTGTCACCTGATGAGGCGATATCAGCCTCGAAGCAGGCATATCTCCAGACGCTCCAACCACTGGCCCGGGAGGGGAAAATTGATTCCGACCGCCAAATGGCCAGACGGGTTCGCTGGATCACCGGTCGCATTATCGGTCAGGCAATCGGACTCTATCCCAATACTGCAAACTGGGACTGGTCAATTAAGGTCATTGATGATCCAAAGGTTGTTAATGCCTGGTGTATGGCGGGCGGCAAAATGGCTGTTTATAGCGGTCTGATCATCAAGGTTAAGCCAACAGATGATGAACTTGCCCAGGTTCTGGCCCATGAAATATCGCATGCCCTGGCAAACCATACAGCAGAACGGATGTCGATCGCACTCGCGTCCCAGGTGGGGATCATGACAGTTGGCATGGCCACCTCAAACAGCCGTTACGGCGGGGCAGCGCTGACCGGCAGCGCTCTTGCAGCTGCGCTGGCCATTCAGCTCCCCAACAGCAGAACTGCGGAGACGGAGGCCGATGTTTTGGGGATGGAACTTGCGGCCCGAGCTGGCTATAACCCCTATGCGGCAGCAACGCTTTGGAAGAAAATGGAACAGGTTGGGGGTAAAGGTCCGGTTGAATTTCTCAGTACCCATCCGGCGCCGGTCAACAGACAGAGGGCCCTGACAAAACTGGCGCCTCGATACATGTATCTCTACCAGCAAACCGGAGTAAGACCTGTCTACCAGTTTAGAAATTAATATAACTCAGCTATCGCTGGACGCTCATGCACATCATCACTACTCATAAAAATACCGATTTTGATGCACTGGCATCTGTTATAGCAGGAACACTCCTCTTCCCGGGCGCTGTGGGAGTTATTCCCAAATCGGTAAATAATAATGTTGCCCAGTTTCTCTCAACCCACAAAACCGCCTTTAATATTGTCTTGCCCAATGAGATTGACCATGAAAAAGTTGAACGGCTGACGGTTGTTGATACCAATCAATGGCGAAGACTTGACCGTATGGATTCTCTCAGGCAGCGGGATAATATAGAAATAGCTGTCTGGGATCATCATTGTAACGGCGGTGATATCGATGCAGACTCCATCTGTCAGGAAGAAGTTGGTGCAACAGTGACCCTGCTTGTCAGAGAAATGAAAAAGAAAGGGATGGAATTGAATCCTTTGATCTCAACCATATTGCTCATTGGTCTGTATGAGGATACCGGGCATCTCAGTTTTCCCTCTACCAAAGCAGAAGATGCTTCTGCTGCCGCCTACCTGCTTGAACACGGAGCGGACCTCAATGTCGCCGCCGTATTTCTGAACCCACCCTATGAAGAGATACAGAAAGATATTCTGTTCACCATGATGCAGAATACCGAAAAGGTCAAACTCCACAATTATACCGTCGGTATTAATGTTATTGAGCTTGAGAAAAAAGTACCCATGCTTGCCGGGGTGGTCAGTATGTACCGAAAAATTATAAACGCAGATGCTGTTTTCGTCATATTCATAAATGATGAGACAAGCTCTACCATTATCGGCCGTAGTGGTGTTGACCGTATTGATATTGGCGCTATACTGAGAAAGGTTGGTGGTGGAGGCCACCCTGCTGCCGGTTCCGCAACCGTTAAAAGCAACATCTATTCACCACAGGAGCTGAAGCGGAAAATCGTCGAAGATATCAAAGAAATCAGATCGAACGGGGCAACGATCGCGGACCTGATGTCATTTCCGGTCACCTTCATTTCGCCAGACACACCGATGAGCGAAGTGCGTGAGCTTATGCAGGAAAAAAAGATCAGGGGCATTCTCGTCGGCAGTGAGACAGAGCTTCAGGGAATTATCGTACTCTCGGATCTTAAAAAGCTTAAACTGGAAAAACAGTGGAAAAGCCCCGTTAAAGCGTTCATGGTCCGAGATGTCGCCACCACCGCACCAGGGCTGCCGCCAGCACAGGCAGCCCAGTTTATGGTAAAGAAGAATATCGGTCACCTGCCTGTTGAACATGAAGGGAGGATAATCGGGATTATTACACGAACAGATATTCTGAATTATTTTTACGGAATGCTTCCGGAATAAGAACATTATACTCTCTTCAGAGCAATTCCACTGATATCATCAAACATTTTAAATCGAGGATACCGATAGCAACGTGGATCTTTTCTCTGTATGCGACGAATTTGTTTTTTTATTCCATCCAGTCCCACCCGTTTATAAAGCTCTCCCATGGCAGCTGTATCAAGCGGCTTTTCCGGCAGTTCGCCTGGCAGCCACAGACCATCGCTGAACAAGATAATGTCCGTCACTGAGCTCACCATTTTTACTCCGTAGTTGACAAAATCAAGCGCTTCTTTTTCACCGTTGAGAACGCCATATTCTCGATTCATTGCTCTTCGGACCTCACCAATCTCTTTGGCAAGTACCTGGTGAATGGTCCCCTTCTCGTAGGGGCCTATTTCTTTCCATTTCTGCAGTGTGGCGATGTCATGTCCCGTTTGTTCTGTTATCAGTTCAGAAGATCCATCCTGATGGATGAGCAAGATCATGCAATCCCCTGATTGAGCCCACTCAATGTACTCACCGTTGAAACGAAGTGCGGCAAAACTTGTGGACCAGAGAGATTCTCTATCATCGAGCGCAACTGATGATTTGGACATTGCCTGAAATATCTCACCATTGGCCTGCTCCGTCATGTCTTGAAGGGAGCCAAGGTTTTTAGAAAAAACCTCCGCTGTTATTGCTGCTGCCTGCCTGCCGCCGCTGGTTGAACCGTCATTTTGAGCCCCGGTAATAGTTGTGGCGCCATCGCAGACAATATAGACATCGTTGTCAACAGAAAGCGTATCCTCATTCTCGTTGCCGCTTCCCTGTTCAAGAAGTGTCTCATGCAGAGAGAACAAGGTATGGCTGTGGTGATTTACACAGAAATAGCTTTGATTTGGATGCACGTACATAATTTTCCCTGATCGTCGTTTTTATTCAGGTGACAATAATAAGGAGTATCTCCTGAATCAAATTGATTAATCAGATATATCTATCTGCACCAATCGGCAATGCCTATACCGTGCCGGTAACAACAAAAAAGGTCTGTGACCAACCATGTAATCACAGACCTTGGAGGTTTACCCTGCTGATTCTTTTCTTAACCGATGACGGCCTTTCCTTCATCTGTCACCGTGTATTTACAGCGAACGGGACTGGCAACCAGTCCCTTTTTCTTGAGAGCAGTAATGCGGCTGCTAATTACTTTTGTTTCCAGACCAGTGGCGGCAGATATATCTTTTGAACCGCATGGTTCATCCACATCAGCCATCGCCTTGAGGATCGTCAGCTGTTCAGCTGTCAAAGGTTTATCTTTGATTCCGGGTCCAGTCATGCACTCTTCTCCTTTAATCTTTGATTTTTCTTCCTGCATGCTGGGCACAGCCCTGCAAACTCTAACCTGAATCCGGCAATTTTATACCCTTTTGATGACGTTGAAGATGGCGATTGAACTGCGTCACGATCCAGTTTTATATTATCCACCCGATGGCATTGAACACAATAGATATGATCGTGATCGGAAACATCGTAATCAAAACGTTTCTGGCGCCCGCTGATTTCCAGCTTACCAATCACACCTGCCTCTGACAGTGTCTCGAGATTACGGTAAACAGTGGCGAGGCTGATTCTCGGCATTATCTTCTTGACCCGCTCGTACAACTCATCAGCAGTCAAATGTTTACGGCTCTTCTGCAATTCCTGAAGAATGAGTTCACGCTGGTTTGTCATTCTTAAATGCATAAATTCACCCCTCTAGTAATAATTACCACTTGTAATTGATAACCATTCTCATGTCAACTCATTTCAGCTCCAACAGCTGGCTAGTACAATCATCTTGTAGATCTCTATTTGTTCGATTTTTATAAGCGGCAATGATTTTTTAAATCTAATGCTCGATATGATTCACTCTCTTGCTTATAATGGCAAAATGACACTACTATCGGTAAAAAACCTGAGAAAGAAATATGGAAACAGTGTTGCGGTCGAGGATATCTCATTTTCTGTTGGCCAGGGAATATGTTATGGACTACTGGGACCCAATGGTGCAGGAAAAACGACAACAATGGAGGTCGTTGAAGATATCATACCCGCTACAAGCGGCACCATTCTCTATAAGGGTAAAGCTCGAGATAGACATTTTCGTGAAGAAACAGGTATACAGTTCCAGCACACCTCTCTGCTCAATTTTCTTTCCGTCAAAGAAACACTGCAATGCTATCAGAAATTATTCAAACATCCTGAGGACCTGGATACACTCATAGAGCGCTGTAATCTCTCAGCGATCGTGAGCAAAAGAAACAACCAGTTATCGGGCGGCCAGCAGCAGAGACTCATGCTGGCGCTGGCACTGCTGAACAAACCAAATTTAATTTTTCTCGACGAGCCCTCCACAGGGCTTGACCCACAGTCTCGAAGATATTTGTGGAAGATCGTCGAAGATATTAAAGATAATGGTAAAACGATTGTAATGACCACTCATTCCATGGAAGAGGCTGAATTTCTCTGTGATACGATTGCCATCGTCGACCAGGGTTCCATAATTGCCGAAGGAAGTCCTGCAGAGCTCATTACAAGGTATTGCAAAACTAATACCATCACCCTGCCCCTGTCACTAATTGAAAACAAACTGCCAGCCTTGCATGTGGATTACAGTTTACATGGAAATTCTATTGCTATCCGTTCCCGGAATGTGGAAGAAACATTAAGGACACTCATGGCTGCTGACATCGACCTCAAAGAAATGGTTGTCGACTCACCTGACCTTGAGGATGTATTTCTCCATCTTACCGGAAGGAAACTTAGAGATTAGCATGATGAATTTGATGCAGCTGAAGCGAATCTGGGCCATGTTCAATGCCAGAAACAAGGAGTTTTTCCGGGACCGTGCTGCATTCGGCTGGAATTTTGCCTTTCCATTTCTGATAATTGTCGGATTCGGAATCATCTTCGGCGGTGAACCCCTCTCCACCCTCAAGGTCGGGGTTTTTCCTCAGGATGGAAACTCCGTAATATTTCATGAAACAGTCATTCCTGGGCAATTCCAACAAAATTCTGCAGCCAGTTTTGTGGCCATTTCTACTCTTGAAGAGGGGCTTGATAAAATTCATTATCATAAGATTGATCTCCTGATAGACGGCAGATCATCAGAAAACCGTTATTGGATGAATGATTCATCGCCCAAAAGTTACATCGCCGAACAGATGTACAAAGCTGCACTGCTGCCGGAAGATACCGTTGCTCTTGATCGGCACATCGTCAACGGCGAACAGGTCAGATACATTGACTGGCTCTTTCCGGGAATTATGGCAATGAACATGATGTTTTCAGCGCTCTGGGGCGTCGGCTACGTGGTTGTTCGATATCGAAAAAATGGTGCTCTCAAACGTTTGAAAGCGACTCCGCTGACCGCATTCGAGTATCTCAGTGCTCAAATGCTCTCTCGTATTTTCCTGCTCATGTTTACCTTCACCGTCGTCTGGATCGGCTCAGACCTAATTTTTGATCTCAAAATCCAGGGTTCCATGCTGCTCTTCTTTCTCATATTCTTCCTTGGCGGATTGAGTTTATGTTCAATCGGACTTTTTCTTGCGGCCCGCGGTACCAGTGAAGAATTCACCTCAGGTGCCTTGAATTTTATCTCATGGCCGATGATGTTTCTTTCAGAGGTCTGGTTTTCACTTGAAGGGGCACCCGTCTGGATTCAGAATATATCATGGATTTTCCCGCTGACCCACATGCTCAAAGCAGCAAGGAAAGTAATGAATGAAGGTCTCGGATATACAGATATCCAGCTGGAATGCGGCCTGATGCTCCTGACAACAGTAATCTTCCTGACCCTTGCCGCCGCTCTTTTTTCCTGGAATGAATGATATGTACCCATGTTTTATCGACGCACATCTTCATCTCCAGGATGATGCTTTCTCAAGTAAAGCAGGATTTCTCATCGAAAATGCCAAAAAAGCGGGTGTTGCTGTTCTTTTATGTAATGCCGTAAAAGAACCGGACTGGCCAGTAATTGTTGAGCTTGGTAAGAATTATGGTTCTGTTATTCCGTTTCTAGGAATCCATCCGTGGCACGCCGACAGCGCAGCACCTGGCTGGGAAACCCGCCTGATTGATATACTGGGATCTCTTCATCAGGGCTCCGGTATTGGAGAGTCGGGGCTGGATAAAAAATGTTCGACTGATTTTGGACTCCAGCTCAAATTGTTTGAAACGCACCTTGAAATAGCCTACAGCCTCTCACTTCCAATTGCTCTTCACTGTGTGCGGGGCTGGGGTACATTTGTTGATATCCTTGAATCATATGCGAGACGAAACAGGTTGCCAGCAACAATGATTCACTCCTTCAGTGGCTCATATGAAACCATGAAGCGACTCACAAACATTGGCTGCTTTATTTCCTATTCGATAAACATTATGGATCCACGCTGGAAAAAGATGGATGAAGTCTTTACCCGAACGCCCCTGACGCAGCTTCTCCTTGAAACGGATGCTCCCGGTCAGCTGCTCAGCCCACCCGGTTTTAATAGCAGGGAAACAGTGACAACATTTAGTGAACCGATACTGATCCCTGCTTTCTATCGATGGGCGGCTCAACAACAAAACAATGAACTTTCACATTTTAAAACACAGATATGGCGAAATGGACAGATTTACACGAACCAAACGTTTGGTGGGTGAGCGATCGTTTGCACAGCTTTCAGCCGCTCATGTGGCAGTGATCGGTCTTGGAGCTGTCGGCGGCTATGCAGTCGAGGGGCTGGCAAGAGCTGGCATTGGCAGGCTTACCCTTGTTGATTTTGACGATATTCAGCCGTCAAATATCAATCGGCAGCTCCATGCCCTTGAATCAACAATCGGCCAGCCAAAATCAATCGTTGCCCGGAACCGGGTCCTGGACATCAACCCAGAGTGTCAGGTGAGGTCAATCCAGCTGTTCGCCGATGATAAAAATATCCTTACTGTTATAGACAAAACGCCTGATATTCTTATTGATGCAATCGATTCATTAAATCCTAAGATCCAGGTCTTAACGGCCTCTGTCACACACGGTATAACAACATTTTCGTCGATGGGCGCAGCGCTTCGAACTGATCCCACCCAGGTAAGAATTGACGATATTTCCAGGACAAAGAACTGTCCATTGGCCCGACGGGTCAGAAAACGGCTGCGCAGCAACAACATTGAAGAAGGTATTACCTGTGTCTACTCTACAGAAAAGGTTTCATTTGAGTATCATCCTCCCAAAAAACAAGATCCCCTGATTCCCGAGGCAGACAGGGGCAGGGATCGTCGAACGCTCGGCAGCCTGCCCACCTTGACTGGAATATTTGGCTTAACGCTCGCCAACGAGACAATCATGAAACTGATTAAGAGCCCATAATGACGAGGATTTTTCTTGCTCTCAGGCTTGATGACATTACCCGCGCGCTCATCTCCGGGCTGGGTGGGCAGGTCCCCGGGGCGCGTCCGGTAACAGCTGATCAACTTCACCTGACACTGCGATTTGTCGGTGATGTGGATGGCGCAACGTTTCAGGATATCAGAGAGCAGCTCCGGGAGCTGTCGGCACCGCCCATCTCATTATCAATCAGCGGTGTCGGCCATTTTCCTCCGCGGGGTCAGCCGCGCGTGCTCTGGGCCGGAGTTGAATCATCCGGTGAGCTGATTATCTTGAGAAACAAGGTGAACCGTATCCTCAGGCTCTGCGACATTCCTCCCGAACAGAGGAAATTTCACCCGCACATTACGCTTGCCCGTCTTAAAAACAGTTCACCCCATCGGGTGGCCCGGTTTCTTACTCAAAACAGCTTGCTGAGGACACCACCTCTTACCGTTCGGCAGCTGACCCTGTTTTCAAGCATTCTATCTCCCAAAGGAGCAGTCCACACCATTGAGGAGGAGTATCCTCTGCAAATGGAATAGCCTGTACCAAAAGCTACTCCTGTTCCAGCGCATAATAAAAGTATCTGTTGAGATCTGCCAAACCGGCATTTACCCTGTCTGATTCATTAAATTTCTTTTGAAACCAGTCATATACATCCCAGAAATCATCTTCTGCGCGGTTAACGCCATACTTCTCAAGCCTCTGTACAAGAGCGGGACTCCCATCATAGGTGTCCAGAACATCTAAGAAATCAGGGAGGTCGACAGCATCAACAACGAAGAAATAATTGGGATATGAACCGATAAACCCCTCAATAAAATCAGCCCTGTCCTTGCTTGGATCAAGAAAAGTCTTTTCTCTAAACAGAGCCCTGACGTTATCATGCCACCGATCAACGACTGCCGAGATAATAACATCGTCCGTACCCGGTATGTTTTTAATACGCACCCAGCCAACATTTGCATTATGATTAACCTCATGCCTGAAGAAAGAGACTCCCGGAGCAGAAACAGCAACAAAGCCATCAATGACATCCTCAAGCGAGTTATACTCTTCAGGAAGTGGCGGATACGACTCTCCCGCCTTTAGGTAGTTGTAGTCAAAGGCGATATCCTCAGCTATAATATGATCCTTTACCACCTGCTCGACCAACTCCCGTTTTGGTTCATCAGTTTTAAATGAGCTCCCCGCCGGGGCTGGAGTGGGATAGTAATGTATTTTATCAGGGGATACACCGGTATACCAGGATGCCATCATTGGTCGCCGCTTATCTTCAGGCATAAAGTCAAGAAAATAGCTCTCTCCCTCGATCCGAAGTGCATCCATATATAACCTGGTGGCAAGCTGGTGCCCTGCTGTTCCATATACATCAAATCCGGCAACAAGAGAGTAATAGATCCGTTCAAACAGTGGATAATCAACAACCCACAGTGATGCGGGCAAATTCCCCAGCACTCCCCGGTGTACTGAGGCACTGTCAAAATGTCTGAATACCGTAAGAAGGGGGTCATCATCGGGCTTATTGCCCTTCCAGATCGCATCGACTCCAAGCCCGCCAGGATATATAGCGGCGTAGAACTGTTGTCTCGCCTTATAGTAATTTATTGCCCATTGGTAGTGAGGATTCTCTAAAAGTGAATTGAACAGACTGTAATCACTTCCAATTTCACTGGGCATCCTCAGGTTACCGGACTGTAGTTTTATAAATCCCGGATACTTGACCGATAAATCATAGTCGGGATCAAGAAACATCAGCCAGAAATGATCATTGATAACATTTAAGGCAACCTGACCTTTACAGACCGGGCCGCGAATAAATGTCATGATCGTATAGTGGGCGTTATCGAGCAGCCACTGATATCGTGACCTGACGGGAATCTGCTGGTATGTTTCAAATGGATTGGCACTCTTTAATTTGTCATAGTCCACAACATGAGGTTTCTCGGCCCACTCGGGCGAGATGAATAATTCGTTAATACGGCTCAACTGATTTTCTCCAAGAGGGAAAACCATATGGGTTTTATAAACGATGGTTGAGTAAATTTTCCGGAAACGATAATAAAACGATTCTGTTCCGGGATCATCATAGGGACGAACCGTCGCGATGATATCAATTTCTTCCCCGGACCCTGTTTTTGAACGGACCAGCTCATAGAACTCATCACTTCCGGTTTCAAAGGTGATATGCGCAAGAAACAGGTGATCATAGAGATATCGTGCGGTCATACGGTACTTGGGATCAGGATTGTTTAAAAAGGTTTCCCAGGTGTCGACCATGGGCTGATCCTTTTTGTCAATCGCCTTCAAGACTGTCTGCTGTTCTGCTGTTGGTCCATGAGCACCCTGCATCAACCAGCCGGTAACGGTATTGAACTCCTCCTGCTTGAGCGGAGGAAAACCAAACGGCATACCCCGGTTTGGATGCTTTTTTAAATATTTCTTGAGTTCTGCTTCATTAGCGGCACAGGTCAGATCGCTTGCCTCAGGGTAATACTCGCCACTGACATCGGGAGAGAGTCGTTTATGTTCAAGGAGCATATACATTATTGAATCATTATATTGTTGAGATTCTTCCTGCATAACAGTGGTGAAACCCTTTTCGCGCCACTCACGAGTGGTATGTGCATCAACAAGCAACCGACTCGGGTCCATGGTCCTTAAGCGCCCTGCATTGTAAATTTTCTCTTTACTCGCACCTCGATCCAACCCATCCCAGGAGCTCAGTTTCAGCTGGCAAGGGGAATTGTAACAGGAATGACAGACCACGCAGCGCTTAACGAGTATCGGTTCAACGTCTGCAAGATAATCAAGTTGTCGAGTGGGCGGCTCAAACTGATAGGCAGGGACCTGGGGGACTGGTGGCCTGGCACAGCCTCCCAGAAAAATTAAAAACAGCATGATCGCACAGAGCATGAATCGCATGGTCTCTCCTTGCAAATAATTGACGCTACCCTTTACTTACCTTTGAAATTCGGCCAAATAAAACCTTTGTTTCTGTCTCACTCCGGTCATTACCACTAGGAATCATGAGCGTTCCCAAGATTAAGCGGTTCTGACCCGCCCACATCAAGTATGTCCAGATCATCGCTCTTCATTGCCTCGACCACTACCTCAATCTGGCTATCATTTAATTCAGAAGGGTCAGGACTGTCAACGCTTATCATTCAGCCAAACACTAATGTTCGTTGCAATATAAGAGCTACATTATGACCTGTCTTCGGTCCCTGGCGATGCCGGTGGCTGCTCAGTGCGCTGCAGAAAAAACATGGCGACCAGAATGACCCCAATACCCGGCAGAACTTTCAACTCAGGCCAGCCTCGACCGATAATGATTTCAATCAATAATACCAGCCCGGGATAGAGGTATGAGTAGGCCATTACCCTTGTGGGACCGATAAATTGAATCGAGTATTGGGTCAGATAAAAGGAAACTACCGTTGTAAAAAAAGCGAGGTAGGCAATCCATCCCCATGTCTCTGGAGAGACAGTCGTCAAGTCGAGACGAAGTAATTCCAGACCGCCTATGGGCAGCAGCCAGAAGCTTCCGGTTATCAATATCCAGAATGTCATCACCTCCATCTTCTCACCGCGATGCATCCGTTTGACAAGAGGCGTATACAGTCCCATGGCAAGACAGCCGGCAAAAAAGATTATATCTCCACGATTCCATTGCAGGCCCATGAATAATGACAAATCACCGCGAAATATAACCCAGATGGCACCGAGCAGACCAAAGCCGAGGGCCGCAATCGTTGATTTGCCAATTCTCTCATGGACAATAATGACCGAATAGATAGCAGAAAATGCCGGAACCAGGGTAAACAGCACGCTGGTATTCAAGGCAGTTGTGTACTGCAGGGAAAAGAACATGCACCAGAAAAATATAACAAGAGAGCTGCTTACCAGGCCGTATCGACCGAGTGACCTCAGCCCGACTCGCAGACCAAACTTACAATAGATAACAGGAAGTAGAAAACAGGCGGCAAGAACAAAACGAACAAGAGTCAACGCTGCAGGATCTAGATGTTTTGCGATGTGCTCTCCGACGATAAAGGAAGTCGAGACCAATGTCGCACATACCACCATAAGCAGGTGCACACGTCCGTTTTTGTACCCAGTTGAAATGTGCACCTCAATTTCTCACAAAACAGCAGAGAAGGCAAATTGACCAGTACCGGCATGAATGCGAAATCATAATCCTGCCTCTTTATCAATCTGCATCCTGACCGAACAGCACTCGATAGAGAACCGCTGTCAACATAAAAAACATCGGCACTGTCCAGATCATGCCGATCCCGAAAGGAATCATGGACAGGAATAATAGCAGGTACATCACCATATATGCACCAAACACCTGCCACCACTTATCATGAATCGCCCGACGCGACATCTCCATTGCCTCCCAGGGGCCAACTCCTTTGTCCATTATCAATGGCAGGGTAAGTGAATAGCCAACCGCCAGGTATATACCAGGTAAAACCAAAAGAAGAAAACCACTGGTTATCAGAAGCAACATGAGAAAACCGGCAATGAGGATCGAGCCCAGTCGTGAAAAACCACTGAACACCAATGTCCAGGAAAACGATTGTGACCCGACCCGCTTTATGCCGATATTAATCAGCCCTGACAGAAAAATAATCGATAAAATCGTACTGAACAGCTGGCTGAGAAGATTCAACCAGACAGCAACAATAATGCCTGCCCGACCACCCCAGTGAGGGAGCATATAGACAGCCCCTGCGCCCAATGAAAACACCACCAGAAACATAACCACGATGCCGGTCCAAAGTGACCCCTTCACGCCATTGGTCATTGCCCATGACTCTTTTATCAGAGGACCGGCTGAAAAATCATCAGGCCGGGAAAATGGACGAATATCCTTCGATGGTGAACCTTTGGAGGAGAATTTTTTTCCAGGCGCTGCGGCAGCCTTTTCGACTTCGATATCGTTAAGCTCCTGGTGATCAAAATCTTTACCAAGACAATTGTGACAATAACTATCTCCAGATTCGCCGTCCCCCTCTTTCTGATCGACCGACTTACCGCAAACAATGCAGGTACCGGCCAGCAGACCATCAAGCTCAGCCTGAAGTTCCTCTTCAACCATTTCTCTATCCAATGGCTGATCCTGGCCCTGATTATTAGAACCTGCACCCATATCGTCAGGTGATGATTCCGTTTCCACATCAGGACCGGGTTGTATCTCCACGCCTTCATCCTGCTGATTATCCTGAATTTCAAGATGTTCATTATCTTCGGACAAAGCGGGATTGCTATTGAGCGTTTCCCTATCCGCTGAGTAGTGATCAGGTTCCCCGTTCCCATCGACAGCCCCTCCCTGCTCGGGCAGCTCATCATCAACGGGACGAGCAGGGGTTGTGTCCACTTCTCTTGTCTGGTCATCACCCCGGAAAAGCGGCGACGCCAGGGAGTTCCCACGATGTGGAACCAGAAATATGTTACTGCACTTTGGACACTTAACCTTCCGCCCGCTCAAGGATGCGTCCGCATTGCCGCTCACCCCGCAATGGGGGCATTTCATTTTCATACCCGGCCCTTCAGTTGGCACAGACTGGGCAAATTTGCCGGCCGTCGATGACCCTGATAAAATCGCTACTAAAACTAAAACCACAGACTACACACTCTTTTAAACCGGAATCTTCCGATACGGGCTCAAGGGCTTCCGAATTTTTGCTATCACCCCTTGCTCCTTCACTATCTGCTCTGCTGAGGTCAGCGTCTGATGGGGTAATCTCAGCTGATGGTTGAGGAATGGGATCAACAGCAACATCTTCAGTAACCCTGAACACCTTCAGGCAATCGGGGCATCGGACTTTTTTCAGGTAATACTGGTCACCAACCGTGCCTCCCAACCCGCAGTGTGGACAGATCATCCTCATTATTTTCCTCCGCACAACTCTTTAAATTGTATATTAAAATTTAATCGTTCTTAACAACTGAGCCATTTAGTATTATTAAATAGAAGGTAGCATATATAGACTTTTTTTTCCAAAATCAGATGGGGAACTATCATGCCGGAATTTATTATCATCGTAGCCATTGCTCAAAATGGAGTTATCGGCCGAAATGGCCAGCTTCCCTGGCATCTCCCTTCAGATCTGAAACATTTCAAGAAGACGACAATGAACTGCCCGATCGTTATGGGCAGAAAGACCTTCGAATCAATAGGTAGAGCTCTGCCGGGCAGGGATAATATTGTTCTCACGCGGGACACTTCGCTCTCTTGGCCCGGTTGTATCGTCGTACACTCAATGCAGGATGCGCTGGACCAGTGCAAGGATGAAGGGAAGGTTTTCATCATCGGTGGAGCAGATATTTTTATTGAAAGTTTACCAATTATCGACACAATTATCGTCACGGCACTGGAACGAGACGTTGATGGTGACGTCTATTTCCCTGACATTGACTCAACCATCTTTCAACAAACCGAATCCACAGACTATAACATCGAAGAACCATACTCGATCATCCGTTATGAACGAATAAAAAAATAATGTTTATATACCGACAAATAACCGTTTAATTGAAACTGCCGCCTCAGATCATTTCGATGTTATACAATACTCACGTAGTTCGATGGTGATATCTCAACGTTCTCTTCATGCATTTTCTCTATGAATACACTTCTTGTAATAGACCGTGACGCACCAATCTATGTCGCAGAGTTAAAAAAAAGAAAATTAACTGACCTGATCATACATTCTGCAGAAGATCAGAGTTCCGCCGAAAACCATATTGAAGATGCCAATATTATCCTTGGCCGGCCTGCCGATGCTGCTCCCCTGCTCGCACGAGCGAAAAAACTTCACTGGCTGCAGTCAACCTTCGCAGGAATTGAGCCCCTCTGCTCCAGGATGTTAAGAACTGACTATCTTCTGACCGGGGTAAAAGATGTTTTCGGTCCACTGATGAGCGAGTATATCTTTGCCTACATTCTGGCAAAAGAGCGCAGCCTCTTTGAAACCATGGCATATCAGCACAACAAGGAGTGGTCACCGATTCCATATCAAAGCCTTACTAATCTAACGATTGGAATTATCGGACTTGGTTCAATCGGCAAACGCATTGCAGCTACCGCACATCACTTCGGTATGCAGGTCCTTGGCATGAAGCGCACCATTGATACTGTTGATAATGTAGATCAGATTTTCCTGTCATCCCAGAAGTCAGCCTTTCTTCCACTCGTCGATTACCTCGTAATAACCCTTCCCGCCACCGAGCAGACAAACAACTTTATAGGCATTGCTGAGCTGAAACTCATGAAACCGACATCGATTGTTATGAGCGTTGGCAGAGGCTCCAACATTGATCAGGATGAACTGATTTCAGCCCTGCACAATAAATATATTGGCGGGGCAGTTCTTGATGTTTTCGAGCAGGAACCGCTGCCTGCAACTAGTCCGCTTTGGGATATGCCCGATGTATGTATCACTCCCCATAATTCTGCATTTTCTTTTCCAGCCCAGATAACCTCACTTTTTTGTAAAAACTATGCGCGCTTTGTTTCGGGAAGGACGCTCAAGTACGTTGTTGATTTTGAAAATGGTTACTGATGTGTTAAAAGGTATCTGTTACAAAATCATTGATTCAGTCCCAATACAACTTCCAGAAAAAACGGTAACCTGAGTTCACTTCCCCTTCTTAATAACTAATAAACAATGGATTCCCAGCAATTCGACATAAAAAAACAGTTCTTTCTTGCCATCACCCTTGTCAGGCAGCACACAATCATCATCTGGTGGCTTGTATTTATTGGACTTGTCAACACCGCCGGGACACTCATTGGCAATGAGGAGCTTTCCAGGATTACGGGTATACTGTCATTCACTTTGTCAATCTGCTCGACACCTGTTATTTACGGTATTTATTACCAACTGATCGAGGATGTTTATTCATCAATCATCGACATCATTAAATCCTATATTCTTCGTTATCTCTGGCTGTTAATACGAATGTATCTGCCGGTACTATTTCTTGCCTGGCTTCCAATGATTCTCACCCCCCATTCTGCAGGCGGGGGGTATTTTCATATTATTCTCGTCTCCTTCAGCCTGTTATATCTGTATGTCCTGCCATTTTTTTATTTCACCGGCAAGCAACAGGGCTCAATCAGCATGGGAATAACCTTTCTCATGAGAAATATTTCCGCATCGACACCCCTCATAATGATCGTTCTTTTTCTGGAGACATCGATGCTCCTGGTGCAGTTTAACAAACCCGCCCTTCTGGCCCGAAGTACCTATCTTTTCACCATTCTTGATTTCAGCAGCTACCTTATCGCTTCAATAATCGATTTTATCCTTTTTATTGTCTTGATATTAATATTAAAAAATCAATTTGGTAAACCTTCTGCTAACGCTTAACCCGGATAACGACAATCTCGATGAGACACACTCCGAAATTTTTAAGATTCATGTTAAATTTGTACGGCCCGTTCTTAGGCGCCGGCATAAAGGTTGATTATATCAGTGATGACTGGAAAGAAGTCAGGGTCTCATTGCGTCTGCGCTGGTATAACAGGAATATATTCCATACCCACTTCGGTGGAAGTCTCTACTCAATGGCCGATCCACATCTTGTCCTGATGCTGATGCACCTACTCGGCGATGACTATATGGTCTGGGACAAGGCAGCTGAAATCAATTTTCTCAGACCGGGAGCAGGAAGAGTTTCGGCCACATTTCAGATAAGTGACGCTGAACTTCAGACCATAAAAGAACAGGCAGGCCTCCACCGTAAATACCTTCCGGTCTTTACAACTTCCATTCTCAACGAGGATGGTAAAAAAGTAGCTCAGATTAAAAAAACACTGTATGTACGGATAAAAAAGACAGTTCGGGAGATAAACGGTTAAACAGGATACGGATATACGATCTGACTGATATCGTATTATGGCCTTAAACCGCTCTGAAATACTCATCCATGCGGAGCGTTTTCTTACTGATCAACACAGTGATTACGACCAGAATTCCTCTTGAGGCGGAAGCAATAGAATGTTCTTTTTCTGATAGATACCCATGCATCATCCAACACCCATAAAGCGTGAGTACCGGGCAGACATTGATGGTTTGCGATCCATAGCAGTGCTCTCCGTTTTCCTGTTTCATCTGCAGCCTGGCCTGCTGCCTGGTGGATTTCTCGGCGTTGATGTTTTCTTTGTCATATCGGGATATTTGATTACCGGTATTATTCTGCGTGAGCATCATCTTCGAACCTTCTCCTTCAGCCATTTCTATGCACGGCGAATAAAGCGAATTTTCCCGGCATTATTTGTGGTTCTCGCCTTTTCTGCAGTGGTCGCTACATTTCTATTGGTACCGGAAACGTATACGAATTTTATGCAATCCGCCCGCTATGCCGCAGCACAGCTGGCGAATTTCTTTTTTTCCCAGAAAGTGGATTACTTCAGCGAAGGGTTTTCAGGTCAGCCCCTGCTTCATACCTGGTCGCTCGGTGTTGAGGAGCAGTTTTATCTTTTCTGGCCACTGCTGATCTATATCTGTTTCCGTTTTTTCAACAACTCCGGGGGGTCAGACGGTAATCGATCCCGGAAGCAGCCTGCCCTTTTGAGTCTCAGCGGCCCCTTCTCCGTCCCGGCAAATCTCAATGAAGCCGGATATTCGCAACTCATCAACAGGAAAATAGCAGGTGTTTTGCTCCTGATCTCGGTGGGCTCATGCTGGGCCTGCGTTGTTCTGGCTGAGACGAACTACAATCTCGCTTTTTATATGTTTTATACACGGGCCTTTGAGTTCTGCATCGGCGGATTTATTGCTCTGAAGATGGTACAATCACCCGGCGCAAAATCGTTGAACGACCTGACAGGTCTGCTGGGTATACTCATGCTCTTTTTCAGTTTTTTCTTTATTAAGGAAGAATTTCTGGGAAGACCATTTTTGCAGGGCAGTGTCGTTATCCCCTGCATTGGAAGTGCACTGATTATCTGTGCCAATAGCAGCACCGGCTCCGTTAATCGGATACTGGCAACAAGAATTCCTGCGGCAATAGGTAAGATATCCTATTCGCTTTATCTGTATCATTGGCCACTAATTATCTTCTATAAATTATACACAGACACCACCGAGATCGGGCTGTCTGGTTCACTTGGAATTATCATCGTATCGTTTATTCTCTCCATCTTGAGCTACCTGTATGTGGAGCAGCCTGCCAGAAAAACAGGGCTCGGTGACTACCGGGTTATCACTCTGGCACTTGTTGTCATCGTTGGTTTTGCTTGGCTATTCAAGAATTTTGAACAGTATGATACGGCTTCCTGGCGTATTACCAGATACGATGAAACAGCGACCACAGAACTACCAGAGATGCAATTTGCCGAGGGCTGCCAGAAAAGAAGAGAGAACGGTCTCTGGTATTTTCACTGCCAGGAGACACCTGAAAAAGATACCCCGATAGTTGCTCTCGTGGGTGACAGCCACGCTCCTCACTACATCCTCGCCGTCACCGAATGGGCCAAAAACAGCGGTTATGACGTCAAATTCCTTGCCAGACCCGGGTGCCCGATGCTCCTTGGCGATATAAGGATCGACCAGGGCTTGTTTGATGACAAGTATCTCAGACAGTGCCAGGATGCACTGCCAGCACTACAGGCGCACATCGTCGATGATCCACGAGTTGCCTTTGTTCTGGTCGCCCAGCGTTTTGATCTTTTGCATGATGGAAAAGTACACACCAATGAATACAGGATGCTGTCTTTTAAAGACTCAGATGACAAAATAGTCGAAGATCATACCGTGTACTACCGCGATCAACTGGCCTTTACACTCGAGCAGATAAGAGAAGCAGGAAAGGAGATGGTGATTCTCAAACAGGTCCCTATTTTTTCTGATATTGATGCCTGCAACTGGGAACCGGGTCTCAAGAAATTATTTTCACAGGAACGACTCTGTGATTATGACACCGAATTTATTGATAAATGGCAAAAACCAAGTTCTAATTTCATTGATGAGTTCGCCCTAACGAACCAGGTGGAAGTTTTTGACCCGGCACCTTACTTTGATTCACCATTGCAGAACGGCTTTAATACCTATCATGATACCGACCACCTGAGTGAGCATGGTGTCCGATTTATGGTGCCTCATTTTTCAGAAGTAATGGATGGGATAATCGAGCGGAAGAACGTGCCGCAGCACGCCTGGGTGCCCTAGCCCTCGATGATGTTGTTTGGTCGAGCAGAAGTGCTCAGCAAATATGAGCACTCAATTTTTCTCATGAGGAGATCTTTTCACTTGATCTCTTCCGTATTATATCTTTGAAGTAGTATGGGAAATAGTTTGTATAATTTATGAAAATGGCGCTTGATCGTTGCAATGATCGATTCCTGGCTTACCCAGGTATGTATCCTTGTCAGGAAATCAAAAAAGAGATAGAGGAAAAATGTGGATTGGATTAAAAGTATATCGGCCCCCCTTCAGTTTTTATCAGAGAGAAGAACGGAGAAAAAACAAGAAAAATACGAGAAAAACAAAGTAAGAAAGATTGTTAAATATGCTGAAAAGTATGGGGTGAAAAAATATGAGGACTACAACTTTGGTTCAGATGATCATAAGAACTCATATTTGGAGTTATTAAAGAAAAACATACAGAAAGACAAGGTATCAATGCTCGGGGAGCATAAGCTTGATACGCTTCGATATTGCACTGAAGAGTGCTTAAAGAACAATATTGATGGAGATATCATAGAAACAGGGGTCTGGAAGGGAGGAGCTACTATTTACCTGGCCGGGATTCTGAAGGCAAATGGGAATTTGGATAAAAAAGTATTCGTTGCCGACTCATTCGATGGCCTGCCCCCCCCTGACGAACAAAAATACCCGCTGGACAAAGGGGCGAAACATCACGAGCTGAGACATTTAGCGATAAGTCTTGAAGATGTTAAGGCAAACTTTAAGTCTTTTGATCTCCTCGGCGATAACATAGTTTTTGTGAAAGGTTTCTTTGAAGATTCTTTGAAAACTGCAAATATCGGCAAGCTCTCGGTGTTAAGACTCGATGGGGACATGTATGGGTCAACAATGACTGTTCTCAAGCAATTATATCATAAACTGGAAGTTGGCGGCTATCTGGTATTGGATGACTGGCTGTTGAAAGGTGCACGGGAAGCACTTCTGGATTTCAGCGATAAAATGGGGATACAAGAAGATATATACGAAGATTTTTCAGGAGTTTTCTGGAAAAAAACCATGGCTACCGAGGAACCCGACTGGTAGGAAAACTATTGCTGGAAAAAGTCAGGAGCACTATTCACTAAATTTAGTGGAGAGTAGCTCTTTACATGGGTCCGGAATTGATCAGCAGCCGCAATTATTAATACAGAAAAGGAGTAAGGTAATGGCCCAAAATAGACGATTGCCGGGTATAGTACTTGTTGCTCTTTCAATCATCTTGATGATACATGGCATAGGGCTCGCACAGAAAACTGAATACATTACACCAGACCTGCTGGCAATCCAGGGTCGCTGGGTCCGCACTGACGCCCCATATGTGATTGAATTGAAGCAAGGTAAAGGTAATACATTGCAGGCGACCTACTTCAATCGTCGTCTCATACATGTCGAGAAAACGGAGACAGTAACAGAGAATGGGCTTCAATATATTATGATAGAGTTGCAGGATGTAAACTATCAGGGTTCTGTCTATCTTTTAAGTTATGATCGAAACCAGGATGCACTCCAGGGGATCTATTTTCATGGAGCAAGCGGACAGCGTTATCAGGTGAGTTTCTCCAGACAACCATCTGGGTAAAAGAGAAATCCCGTATCACTGACGATACCATTTCAACAGCAGTAAGATAGGCAGTAATGGGCCCAACCAGCCTTTCACCTCACTGCGGCACTCCCTCTATTCAGATTTTTTGTAAATTATCTGAATAGTTAGGACCTCGCATTATTGTTTTTTACAGTCTCACCTCAATCCTGAGGTGTACCTTATATCCTGTTGAAAATAAAAGGGAATTTACCAACAGGCAAACGATTCATTCATGGTGTTCGACCAGAAACCGGGACATCAATATCTATTACCAGAGTCTGAGTATTGGATTTTACTTGATTTTTGATTTGAGAACGTGATAACCTTTTCTCATTATCATGTTTTTTTGGCTAAAATTCTATAAATACCCGGTAATAATAGGTGCCCATTATATTTATCAAGCGAGGTGTAGTATGAAAAAATTTCTCTCTCTCCTTTGTGTGTTGAGTATTGTTGCTCTTTTATCAGCCTGTGACAATGGTAAGGACAAAGCGGGAACAAGTGGTACAACTATTCCCGAAGTCAGCTGGGACGGGGCACAATGCTATAACGCCAGCAAGAGTGTCATCACCGATCCTAATCAGAGCTGTGAATGGTATTGTGGAACACTAGATGGCTCACCCCCTCGTTATTACAAAGTGACTTTTGTCCGTGATGCCGCTGGTAATATCACGGTAGATACTATCAGTGACGAAGTCTGCAGATTGTAGTCCGTTAAACTTCTCTCAAACCAGATAGTAAATAAAAAAAGGGTATTCAACAGTTATCACTGTTGAATACCCTTTTTTCATCATCACTTCTTTCCCGATATTATGAACCGATATATTTCACAGCTTAATTCTTTTCTGAAATAGAAAACGCGCTGGATGAAACGACAGTATTGCCCAGTCGTGCCTCTACAAGCCAATCACCCAGATGCCCCGGATAGAAATCCTGGTTGGTAATTGTACTCTTTATTGGACCGTGCCTGGTCAGCTTAAACCAGAAATAGACGGTGTGGTCTGCTCCTTGCACATCGACAGAGAAGTCCTGTTTATCAGAGCGTACGATTCCTGCCTTATTATGAACCCAGTTTATGTATAGAGTGTGACCTCCAGCATCAAGCCCCTGACAGTGTATCCTGGCAAAGACTCTATCATAGGGATTAAAATTGATCTGCGGTTTATCAAACGATAATTGGTTATAGGTGTCACTCGTACACTCTGCTCCTGCAGCGCTATAAACAGCCAGGATGTTTACAAATATAAAAAACAGCATATATTTCAGGACAAGACATTTTCCCTCGATACTGTTATGTTTTGATCGAACCATGTTTAATCTCCCCTTGGTTTTTACAATGATCAGTTATATTAATATGTTTTAAGGTTTTTGGATACTACTGCAAACCCGTGTAAGGCAAAAATTTTAATAATCATATGGTATGAATCTATTAACAAAACGCTCATCGAGTCGCTGCATCGTTTATATCTTTCTTTTACTGGTTGTTCTCTGTTCTCCGGTTCTTTCAATTTCAGCAGAAGAGCCGCAGGAAAAATCATTAGAGCCGCAGCAGGCACTTTCCCTCATATCTGCTTATTCGTGGACAAATACACTCCCCCGGGAGTTGATTGATCTGCAAAATGATGTGGAAACGACTGCAGACCTCGAGCCGTTTAAAAAAGCATTGCCTGAGCTCTCAGAGCAGATCGACACCCTGGAATGGGAAGTTGTAGCACTCAAGTCAAATTCAAATCTCACCTATCATGATTTGATCTCGTTTGAAACAAAACTTGTTAAGATTAGTAGTGGACTCGACAAGATCAATGAGCCAATACAATCTCATATTCAGCATCTTGAAGAATGGTATAAAGCATGGCTTGACAAAGAAAAGCAACTAAACGTATTAATCGAGCAGATAAAGTCGGACCCGGAACTCCATGACTCCTTTCCTTCTGTCGAATCATTAACCGAGACAATTGAGACGGCAAAACAACTCATAGAGGAGCAAATAAAGCCTAACCTTATGGCAGGCCAGCAGATTGGGCAGAATCAGACCCGTGTGTATGTGCTCAAGGATACCGTTAATGATCTGATCAATGACATGAAAAAGTCAGGTACCCAGCAGACCTCCCCCCCCATGTTGTCCTCTGAATTTTACAAACATATTAATACACGCCTTTTTCATAATGGATGGCAAAGCATTCGTATTTTTATGAAATACCAATGGGGCTACGTTAAGCAACATTTCAATATACTTGCCCTCTGTTCATTGCTTATATTAGCCCTGACAATTCTTATTCGTTTCAGCAAATATATAACAAAACCATCAGCAACATGGCACTCATTTACTACAACCCCACTGGCCTCTGCGCTTTTGATCATCGGAACCGGATTCACTATTCTCAATAGCCTTGAAATAAATCTCAACCTGCCACCCGATTGGGATACGTTGCTTTACATTCCGCCCATTCTTGCAGTTATCTTCCTCATCGATTCCGTCTACAAAAAACACTGGCAAACCAAGTTGCTGAAACAGTTGCTGATTTTTCTTGGAATTACACTATTGACGGCAGTTATCAACCCACCACAGATGCTCACCTACCTGCTGGTCTTCTATCTTTCTGTAGTGCTGCTATCCTATTATTTCCTGCTCTTTGTCAGGCGTATGATGGTTCCATCCCAGCGACGCATTACCTGGGCCATAATGCTCTGGGCGGTTTTCCCGCTGCCTGTAATCATCGCCGGCATCGCCGGCTTTGATCAGTTTGCGGTGTTAATTTTCGGTAGGATACTTGCGCTGGTTGGGGTGACCTTAATCGTCTGGTTCATGTTTAAATTGATGTCAGGAGTAGTGGAATTAGTGCTGACGAACATTCCCATCAAAATTATAAAGCAGAATGCAAATACCATAGTCAACGGAATAACCCCGGGAATTTTCCTAGCTCATGCGATATTATGGCTGGCATTAGTGCTTAATATCTTTTGGTTGTATCCCACACTGAATGCTTCTTTCAGGGCAATTACATCACTGCAGTTCTCCATTTTCTCCGTAATTATTACACCGGGGTCGATACTCCTCGTTGTCTTTATTATTTATTCTGCAATCCTCGTGTCACGCGGCATAAGAGCCTTTCTCCTGCAAGAGATTTTACCTCGTTACAAGGTTGAACAGGGGGCTCAAATTTCGATCACTCGCCTTATCCACTATGCCATCCTTTTTATTGGGTTCATCATCCTGCTGTCTGCGCTCGGGTTTGGCCTGAGTCAAATCACCATTCTCGGCGGCGCACTTGGTGTTGGTATAGGTTTTGGCCTGCAAGCCATCGTCAACAATTTTGTAAGCGGCCTGATACTGCTTTTTGAACGGCCGATCAAAGTCGGTGATATGATTGAGGTTGGCACTGATGTTGGAGAAGTTAAAGAACTCGGTTTACGGGCAACGACTGTTCAGACGTTCGATAACGCTGAAATAGTCATTCCTAATTCCCAGCTCATAACCGGAAGCGTTGTTAACTGGACGCTTGCTGAGAAAAAAATACGGGTACGGGTACCGGTCGGTGTCGCCTATGGCTCTGACATTTCAGCTGTTCTCAAAATTCTGCTGACCTGCGCCGATGCCAACGCAAATGTATTAAGTACGCCCCAACCTGCTGCACTTTTCCTGGCTTTTGGTGCCAGTTCACTGGACTTTGAGTTGCGAGTCTGGATACCGGATTTCAGTAACAAACTCAACGTCCTCAGTGAACTGAATCAGGATATCGAATACGAATTCAGTCTCGCTGGAATTGAAATTCCTTTTCCCCAGACTGACCTGCACCTGCGATCGGTTGATAAAGCTGTTCTCGCAAAGCTCTCAGACCCGGAATCGATTTCTTAACAGGAAAAATCAACGTCCCCATCGAGAGGAGGTGTAAGATCTTCCGCTGCGATCGATCACAAAGCATTCACAATTTGGCCGACTGTTGATAAATTTGATACCGGAGTCCGGTTCGAGGACAAAAACTGCGGTTGAAAGGGCGTCTGCGTCCATTACCGTTGGGGCAGTAATCGAAACACTTGCAGACAATTGGGGTGATAGACCGGTAAAGGGGTTTACGATATGATGAAACACTTTTTCTTGGTCATAAAATACTTCGTAATTCCCTGATGTTGCAATGGCACCGTCGGAAAGTTTAATAATATCGGGATAGGCACCTTTTTTGTTCGGATCCTGTATTGCAACCGTCCACTGTTTGCCTTTGGCTGCAGTTCCTGAGGTCCTTATATCACCGCCGGCGTTGATCAGGTGATTATCGATCCCATTCTTTCTGAGGATTTCGGAAGCACGGTCGACAATATATCCTTTGGCAATCCCATCAAGGGTTATTTCCATGTTTTCATGAGCCAGGGCGATCGTTCTGCCCTGAATACCAATATGTCTGCTGCCGATCAGATCCACTGCTCTTTGTATCTGATCTTCATCAGGAGAAACCCCTGATTCAAAACTGTCCTGATACAGATCAAGAAGCGGCTTAACAGAAATATCAAAACTCCCCCCAGTCTCTACATTAAAATAGAGTGAACGGGCAACTACGTCCTGAACTTCAGCTGGACTGTCTTCAAGCAAACCGGTGTTATTGAGACTACTGACTGGTGAGCTGGGGGAATGCCTGCTGAGCAGTGCACTGAGACGATAGACCTCGTCAAATGCGAGTCCAAATACTTCTTCTGCCTGGTCCTTTGAGGAATGAATTGCGGTCATGGCAACGAATGTTCCCATGGACAGACGGGTTTTTGTAACTTTGTACTCTCTCTTGCTAAAGAGAAAAGCGTCGGCTGATTCAACAGGTAAGATAAAAGCTGCCAGGCTGCCGAAACCGACCAGACCTGACAGCTTCAAAAAAGATCGTCGTCCTGCACTGATCTTGTCAGAATCCACCATACTTTTTAAGGATACTGTTGATCAACCGGCCATCTTCAAGCCGCCGGCCACATCTCTTGCGAGAACCTGACGGCCTTCATAAATCTTGAAGATATCGCGCGGACATTTTTCCACACAAGCCTCTTCACATGAAGGGCCGTAGGCAATACAGGCCTTGTGGTCGATTTTTATCAGGTTACCTTCGTAGGTTACGGCGTCAGCCGGACATGCTTTGACACACATCTTGCAGCCAATGCAGCCAACCTTACAGACGCCCATTACCACCTTGCCAAGGTCTTTGGTGGAGCACGGTACCCAGACACGGGCCTTCATTGACTGTATTTCTATGATATTCTTGGGACAGGTTTTGACGCAGACGCCGCAGCTGACGCATTTATCAGGGTCAATTACCGGAAAATTCTCAACCATGGCGATGGCGTCAAAAGGACAGGCTTCAGCGCACTCGCCAAGCCCTACGCAGGCATACTGACAGGCTGAAGGCCCCCCATATCCAAGGCCCGCAGCAGTGCAGGAAGAGAAGCCGATATAGCGATGCTTATGGCTCACCCGCCCTTCAATCCGCGAGCAGCGGACCGCGGCAACGGTGTCTTCTATGGCTGCCATTTTCTTGCCGGTCAAAGTCGCCACCTTCTCAGCAACCTTCTCTTTTCCGGGGAAACAGAGATTCGGCGGAACATCCGGGTCTGTAACAACTTCGATTGCATATCCTTCACAGCCCGGGTAACCGCAACCACCGCAGTTTGCAAGCGGTAATGACTCCAGAACCTCTTCGATCAGTGGATTGGATTCCACTGCAAATTTGTGCGCTGCTATCGCCAACCCAATTCCAAAAAAAAGGCCAATACAGCCAAGCAGAACCAGGCCGCCAATTGCAATTTTTACTAATTCAATATCCATAACTGCTTCAAATCTCCTGTTTGAGACGAACGTTCACTAACGTTTATCAGAACAACTGCAGACCGGAAAAGCCAAGAAACGCCATGGCAAACTGGCCTGCAACAATAAATGCTATGGGCAGCCCTTTAAACGATGGGGGAATCTTTGCAAGTTCAAGCCGCTCGCTTACCGAACTCATCAGGTACAGGGCAAGCAGGAATCCGCCGCCGGCACCAAGGCTCAGCATGAACGTCTCGAAATAGTTATACTCATTGCTGGCCATCAGTAATGGCACGGCAATAATGATGCAGTTGGCAATAACCAGGACCAGATAGACACCAAAGGATTTGAACATCACCGGGTTGACCTTTCGCAGCACCGTATCGACCGCCTGCACGGTCAATGATGTCAGACCGATGAAAATAACAATCTGCAGATAATTCAGATCAAACGGTTTCATCACGTAATTATAGAGGACCCAGCTCATGGAGCAGGCCACCACGATTACAACGGTAAAAACGACCCCCATTCCTTTTGCCGTCTCTTTGCGTTTAGCCGTGCCAAAAAAGACGCAAAGCCCGAGATACTTGGTAAAGACAAAGTTATTGATCAGCAAGGCAGAAATCAGTATCGAGAACAGGTAGCCGATATAAGACTTACTGACGGAGAAAGAAGATTGTGCAACACCGCCGATACCGGAAGTATTTACGATATGAGTCTGAGTGGTGTTCAGGGGATCGGCAAAGATGATAACCGCCTGCTTACCATCGGAGGATACATCAATGTTTGTAATAGCCAGTCGTATATCCGGATCTGCTTCTTCAAAAACAGTATAGCGAGTCGGATCGGCTGCTTCGCCTATATCTACACCATTGCTGAATGAAACGATAATTTCGTTTTCTGCACCGAACTCTGTTGACGCTACCAGACCCGCCGCCTGTGCCAGGCTGGAAATGCCAAAGGCAAAGAGTGCAACTGCAAGAAAAATTAGATTTTTTGTCCCTATCATGGATTACCCCTTTTTCCGTTGTGCATACGCTACTTCGATCCAGTTGAAAAATGCCATCATCAAGCCGACCACGAAAAAACCGGCGCTTGGCAGGATAAAAAACAGCAACGGTCTAAAACCGAGGACGTCATAGCCAAGAATGGCACCCGATCCGAGAAGTTCCCGGACAAAACCGATTACGACCATGCCAACAAGAAATCCAAGTCCCATTCCGACTCCATCCCAGAAAGAATCTAAAACGGGCTCCTTGCAGGCAAACATCTCCAGCCGCATGGTTATAATGGCAAAGGCAACGATAATCTTGACAAAGATGCCCATCTGCGCATAAGCCAACGGGAAAAAAGCAGCCAGACACAGATCTATGACCGTTACCCAGGTTGCAATGGTCAGCGTATAGGTGGGTATTCGAATACGCGGGTGAATATAATCTTTTAACGCTGAAATCGTCACACTTGAAAACACCTGGACGAAAAGAACGGCTGTGCCAAGCAAAAGACCGTTCATGACCGTAGTCGAAATACCGACCGCCGGACACATGGAGAGCGCTAGTCTAAATATCGGATTCTCTTTCAGAATGCCGTTGGCGAGCAATTGGAAGCTGGAATTCTCGTTAGCCACGTTCCTTTCCTCTCTATAATTTAAAAGGGAACCGCAATCTGCTGTTCATTGAGTACCCGATCCAGGGTATCAAGACGATATGCGAATTTCTTTGTCATCGCCCTGACACCAGAGCTTACCGCTGCTGACGATATCGTTGCCCCGGTCAGTGCATATATGTCCTGGTCGCTATACTGTTTCATTATGTCAAACGCTGCAGATTCATCCACCTTGCCTTCAAGAGCATCAAAGTACTCGCTTGGCAACGGGGTTTTGACGACTTCGATAGATTTTATCTTCTCAAATGGTTTAAGCTTGAACTGGTTCTTGAAATATCCCTGTTCAATTTCGGCACCAAGACCCGGGTCTTCTTCATGTTCCATTACTTCCAAGCCCAATATGGAATAACCTGGATCAAGAGCAAGCATAATGGCTATATGAGTTTTATAACCGGGAAATTTTCCACCGAGCAGATAAGCAAGTCGACCGTCACCGTCGGTAACAACAATGGTCTGATCGACAAACCGTATAGCTTTGCCGGCACCAAGAGCGAGCCCTACTGCAGCGTCCCTGTCCTTCTGTTCCTTGACGTTTTCCTCAGAAATTGCAACCGTGCTGCTGTCAAGGTAGTTACCGTCCAGGTCTATTCGTACAAAATTGAAAGACTCGGCTTCGCCATGTGACTCAGACGGCAACAGATACCCTATCGACTGAGCCTCTCCATCACTGACAACATAACGAAAAATTTCATGCAATCCCATTGAGTCTGGAATTGGATTAGCCTTGGAGTATCCCAGCAGGGAATACACCACTTTTTCTTCACGGGCTTGCTCGTTTTTTTTCTTTGCCTTATTGGTGAAAACAAAGGTCATTCCCATGACCAGGCCGGCAATGAGGCAGGAAACGGTCAACCGCAGTATGATTGTGAGGATATTTTTCATTTCTCACCTCCCACTGGTAGAGCAAACCGTTTCGGCTTGAACAAACCATCCAGTATGGTGCTCAGCGGGTTCATCAGCAAAATTGCATAGCAGATCCCCTCTGGATAACCGCCTTTCAAGCGAATCAAGACCGTAAGCGCACCAATTCCCGCTCCATAAACCAATTGAGCAGTTTTTCCAGTCGGTGATGTTACATAATCTGTTGCCATATAAAAGGCACCGAGCAGAGCACCACCGGTCAGCATTGCCAGCAGGGGATCTCCAGCGAAGAGCGTATCGCCGCCAAAAATCCAGCTTAACAATGCCAGGGTGCCAAGTAAAGAAACCGGAATATGCCAGGTAATATAGCGACGGTACATGAGATAAAGGCCGCCAAGAAGAACCAGTATCCCCGATGTTTCGCCGATACAGCCAGGCCGCCATCCCAGAAAGAAAGTACCATATATTTCAGATGGTGCCCCGTACATCTGGATAAACGCTGCCATTCCCTGTTCTTTGATCACAGCCAGCGGCGTTGCTGTCGAAACCGCATCGACGCCACTGCTGAAATATGAGAAGATAGCCCCGTCAGTAAGTGGCGAGAGCCAGGCAGACGTCATCGCCACCGGAAATGTGGCGAGCAGAAACGCTCTGCCCAGAAGGGCCGGGTTGAAGATATTATATCCAAGTCCCCCAAGCAGATGTTTACCGATATAGATCGCCATCACCGCTCCGAGAACCGGCAATAAGGCTGAAACGCCGGGAGGGATTACAAACGCCATGAGCATCCCGGTAAGGGCAGCGCTCCCATCCATCACGGTTACTGGCCTGCCAAGGGCTTTCTGGCTGATGGCTTCAACAGCCATACAGCTCAAGACAGATACAGCAGTAATCAGCAGTACCTGGAAGCCAAAGATAAAGACCGACAAAATGAGTGGTGGAACCAGACAAGCCACCACGGTCCACATGATCTTTTCTACCGACTCAGCACTGCGAAGATGTGGAGAAACTGATACATTCCACAGCGCGGCTGGCGTCGATGTCTGATTTTCCGTTGCTTTCGCTTCGATGGCGGATCTCCTTGCTACCGTTGTTAATATTTTCCGTTCAGTTGATCAAGAACGCTTTGCTTTCATTTTTGCCAGACGAACAAACTGCACCAATGGCCGCTTTGCAGGACACACATAGGCGCAACTGCCGCATTCAAAACACTCAAAAATACCGAACTGTTCTGTGTCTTCTGCTCGGTTGGCTTCCACATAAATACCAATTTCTTTCGGCTCAAGCCCCATCGGGCATGCTTCAAGGCACCATCCACATCGAATGCATGCGGAGAGCGGGCTGGTGTCAATTTCATCTTCGGTCAGAAAGAGAACTGACGATGTGGTTTTCGTAACCGGGATATTAAGATCAGAAACTGCAAATCCCATCATCGGGCCGCCCATGACAACACGGGCCAGGTCAGGCTTGGTTCCACCGCAAAAGTCTACAATATCGCTAACCTTGGTGCCGATTTTCACCAATAGGTTGGCAGGTCTTGTAATGCCTTTCCCTGAGATGGTAACAACCTTTTCAACAAGGGGCTTGTCGAGAACCACTGCATCATATACCGCTTTTGTTGTTGATACGTTGTGTACCACCACGCCCACTGCACTTGGCAGGGCCATAGCGGGGACCTTTCGACCCGTGATTGCCTGAATGAGCTGTTTCTCTGAACCTTGTGGATACTTTACCTCGAGCGTCTCAACCCGTATACCGTACTCATTGCTAGTTGCAGCATTTGCTGCATCCGTCATAACCTTGATCGCATCAGGCTTGTTATTTTCAATACCAATAACACACTCCCTGATGCCGAGTATCCTGAGCAGGATCTTCGCCCCTTCAATTATCTCAACGGTTTTTTCGAGCATCATACGATGATCGGCTGTGATATAAGGCTCGCACTCAGCACCATTGAGCAAAAGGGTATCAACAGGGTTGTCGGCCGGTGGCTTCAATTTTACATGGGTTGGAAATCCGGCTCCACCGATACCGATAATACCGGCGTCGTGCACCTTCTTAAGAAGCTCATCAGATGATAGTGTTTGCCACTCTTTTGCCTGCCATTCTCGAGGTGCTGCTTCCTTGTCGACCTGCAGTGTAATGGAAGGCGAACTTACCCGAATCGGGTGTCCTGAGCTGGCCAATGCCTTAATCTTTCCGGCAGCTGGAGCGTGGATCGGCACACCGAGTCCCCTGGTGACCTCCCCGATCAAATCACCTTCATTAATTTCTGCACGTCTGGCAACCGTCGGGCTGCAGGGTGCGCCAATATGCTGCCCAAGAATGATTTCAAGCTCTGATGGCAGAGGCATCACCTCAACCGGCAGATGTTCCGTCATTTTTTTTGACTCAGGCGGATGAACGCCGCCTTTTGGGAATGTGAGAGTAGGTGCCATAGTACCTGCAATTCAAGCTCTTAAATTAAAGGCGTGAGAACGCCTGATAGGTAGCTGCATAGCTGCGCTTTTCATGCTAGCCATACGAGCTTCGTCATTTCTTTGTTGGTCAAATACGTTGCTGTTATGCTATTCCAGAGTAATGCTTCATGAACTGAATCCGTTCAAATTGAGATTGATCAGCCTGTCTTTCATAAGAGAGCCGACCTTTGAACGCATCGATAGTTTCGAAGGAGTGATCATTCATCCAGGACTGGAGTCCCGCAATAATCTCAGCAGCCTGCCCAGCCCCATTCTGGTAGAGTGTTGAAACAACCTGAACAGCAGAGGCACCGGCAAGAAGCATCTTGATCGCTCCTTCACTGTCGTGTACACCGGTGGAACCGGCAAATTCACTCTCCACCATTCCGGAAAGCAGGGCAAGCCAACGCAGGGGCGTTGCTATCTCTCCCGGCGCACTGAAGACACCTGCAGGTTTAATCTCCATGCTGTTTATATCAATATCTGGTCTGTAATAACGGTTAAAAAGAACAAAACCGGCGACCTTTCCTGTCCAGTGCAGACGGGAGATAAGATTGGCCAACGCTGAAGAATAGCTGCTCATCTTCAATGCAACCGGTATTGACAGCCCATCTGTTACCTTCTCGATAACATCAAAATAGACCTGCTCATAGTCACTGCAGGAGCGTCTTGAATCACTCGGCAACAAGGAAATATTTATTTCAAGAGCATCAGCACCAGCTTTTTCTATTTTTTTGGCAAAAGAAGTCCACTCAGCAGCTGACACACAATTGAGGCTGGCAATAACGGGTATATCGACCGACTTTTTGGCATCCCTGATCATATCCAGATACTCTGAAACTGCTGAGTCGCGTGTGTACTCCCGGATATAATCATATGCCCCGGGATAGTCAGTCTGGTAAGAATCGATGTTCTGTTTGAGATCGGCCTCGATCTGCTCCTCAAATAACGATTTAAGAACAACCGCCCCAACTCCGGCCTCGGCCACCTCTTTTATTTTCATCACCGAGCCGGTAAGCCCACAACTCCCTGCAATGATGGGATTTTTAAGATTCAAACCCAGATATTTCGTGGTCAGATTCGTCATTTTCTCTCGTCCGGTAAAGTTTTCGTTTACAAATTATTCCGTCATCACCGATTTCTGAATGGTGCCAATCGCCTGTAAGTGAAGCTTTTCAGCACGATGATTGTAATATTCAATCAAACAGCCTGCTACTAGACTGTGCATAGCGTAAACGCACAACTGGCACAATACTAAAAATAATAATCTTTCAGAAATAACAAATAGTTTTACAAAAATCAAGATAGAATTATGAATAAAAATTCATTTTTTTTACACATAGTGGCATCAAAACGGCTCGTTACTGCCAGATAACACCAGTCACAATTTTTTATTACTTCCCAGAGAAAGGATGTATTGATAATTCAGGAGCATACCTTATTACCCGCAACTGACTGTTTTTTCTTTCCGTTCCCGCATCAGGCTGTTATCATCCCCGCTCACTTAACCGACACTGACATGCGACAAACACCACCTGCCAATAATCCTCTCATCTCCATTCTCTCCGGAGCTACCTTTATCAGCCTGTCGGGAATCTGGGTTGCATGGTCCAATCTGGACCCAACAGTTTCAGCTTTCTATCGAGTATTTTTCGGCACTATTTTCCTGTTTATTGGCTGCCTCTGGAGAAAAGAGCTTCATAAAGTCGATTCCAAATCAACGTTTCTCGTTTTATTGTGCGGCCTGAGCTTTGCTGCCGATCTTGTCTGCTGGCACGCCAGCATCAACTACATTGGTCCAGGATTGTCTACGGTCATCGGTAACTTTCAAGTTTTCATTTTGACTTTCATTTCAATAATCGTTTTTGGTGAACGGCTGACCACCAGATTCATAATCTCGGTCCCGCTCGCAGTTTTAGGACTCTTCCTGGTCATCGGCCTGGACTGGAAATCACTTCCTGACAACTATTTGTTCGGTATCGGTCTGGCACTGCTGACGGCGCTATTATATTCTGTATTTCTACTCAGCATGCGCCAACTCCAGGCGAACCAGCCTCATGTATCTTCGTTCTACAACCTGATGATCGTTTCATGTATCACCTCTCTCTTACTCGTACCGACTATCCTGTTTTCAGGTGCGTCCTTTCGCATACCCACAATCTCTTCTTTTGGAGCTGTTGTCTGTCTTGCCCTGTTCAGTCAAACCATTGGCTGGGTGTTAATCGCTAATAGCCTGCCCAAGGTCATCCCCTCTATTGCGGGCCTGCTCCTGCTCCTGCAGCCTGCCTTGGCTTTTATCTGGGATGTCCTGATCTTTGATCGCTATACCACTCTGTTAAACTGGGTCGGCCTCGCCGTCGTTCTCATGGCCATTTACCTCGGCATGACCAGTTCAAGGAAAACCGCTTCTATTGAGTAATGTATCTGTTTAAATGGTGGTGTGATGCGGGAATTTCATGAGTACTCGCAAAAATGTTTTTCAGGATATATTGTTGCCGTTATACCTTAAATAAAAACCCATACAAAAAGGAACCGGACAATGAAAATAGTATCGCATTATTCCAATGCCCCATCTCAGGAATTTGATGGGGATGGTGTCAAAGGCGTTACCGGCCGGGTTGTTATCGGTCAGGATGAAGGCGCAGCCAATTTCTGCATGAGGATATTTACACTAGCTGCCGGCGGCTTCACGCCTCTTCATTTGCACGACTGGGAACATGAAGTCCTCATCCATGAGGGCAGTGGGCAGGTCTTTAAAGAAAATGAGTGGATAGACGTCTCAAACGGTTCTGTTGTATTCATTCCCGGCAATGAAGAACATCAGTTCCGCAACAACAGTGAGGGTGAGCTCGTATTCGCCTGTCTTATTCCAAAAGGAGCACCGGAACTGTAAGCCCATTAACGGTCAGACCCCGCCGGCTGAAAGATATCAGATCCTGCAGCTGGCGGGTTATAAAAACCGAAGCCTTACATTATTTATCTGTCAACTGAGCTCCACCAACAGCCCTACTTACCGAGCAGATCATCACGAAGATCTTTACTCACCGGCTTTTTACCCAACCAGATGGACAGCAGCAGATCATTAAATGGTTTTCCTTCTATCATTCCTTTTTCCTCTCCCCGAATCATTACAGCCGTTCCCTGGCCAACCATATAGTCGAGGATGATCTGATCGCCTTTATTAACCGTATCAAACAGTGCGTTAAAGGTGGTAATCTGGGAGGAAAGCTCGGCCAGCTGTTCGGCAGAACCGTTTCCCTGAAAACCATGGTTCCAGGCCTCAACCAAATCCTCTTTACCAACTTCATCATAGAGAAAGTGCATGACGAGCCGCCTGCCGCCATCATCATTGAGAAGAAGCGCCACGTCGCTCTGCTTATTTGCCAGGTAGAGCTCGCCAATGTAAATCTTGAAGAAAACCTTATACCGGATTCCTGCCCCATTCAGCTGCAAAACCGTTCCGTCAGCCTGACTTAGGGTCTCGGGGACTTCAACGCCTGCAATTTCTCTTCCCTGTACAGAAGCGGAAACCAGCAGTGTTAACAGCAAAACAACAATTCTCATGATCATGTCGCCCTCCATCCTCGTTTTATTTTTTATGACAACTAATTGCAGCATCCCTTCAGAGTGTCTATTCCATGATATGAAATAAAAAGCAATAGATAGGAAGCGAGTGCCGGTAAACAGCCCCTGTCATCGGCGATAAATAATGATGGCAGCTGAGCAGACATTATTACAAGCGATACCGCAAATCTGGATTTTTACTTAATTGGTTGTTCCGGAAAACGCCTGCCTGAAACAGCAACGCAGGTATTGGCTGCCCCCAATAAAGTAAGGGGACAGATTGATTTTTCACAAAAAACGTGCAAAAAACCAGTCCCCTCGACACCATCTAGAAAAATTTAATCTGTCTCCCATTGCAAAATAGAGAAGCTGAAGATTAGTGGTAATCAGCGTCCCACTTGGCCTGCCAAGTCAAATTTACACACGAACAAATGTTGCTTTGTCACAGCTACAAATATGCATGTGTGCTCTTTTGTTGGTTAGAAGATTAATTTTAAAAAATTAATAAGGGTACTCACTCTGTGATACCCCCCCACTGTTATGCTTCCTGAAACCATTACACAAAAAGGAGGCACGTTATGAAACAGGCACACAACCTGACCGCAGGAACAATCATTTCGGGAACCTTTTGCTGGTCATCAATAATCAAACCGGCCCGTATTTCATTCAGGGGTTTGAAAGAGAAAATCATTGAGCGGGCAAAAGACTACCGCTCCCTGTTTTTTACACTGGCAACAATCGCCTTGATCGGCGGGCTGTTCTTGTCAGGCAGTTATTTATTCTTCGTTCAACTGGCAAAACATGGCTGGTAGGGTACCCGTTCCCACCAGCCACGTTCTCAGAGGTTACTCTTCTTTCCAGTCAGGCCGGAGATGGAGTTCTGTCAACTGCTTGCGTGCGACCGCTGACGGCGCATCAGTCAATGGGCAGGTTGCCTTCTGTGTTTTGGGGAAGGCAATGACGTTTCTGATCGAATCACTGCCGGTTATAATCATTAACAGCCTGTCAAGGCCAAAGGCGATACCGCCATGAGGGGGCGCCCCGAACTCCAACGCCCGCAGTAAGAAGCCAAATTTTTCTTCAGCCTCCTTTTCGGTAATTGAAAGCGCCTTCAAGACCTTCAACTGTGTTTCAGGTTTGTGAATACGGATCGATCCGCCCCCGATTTCGGTACCATTTAATACCAGGTCGTAGGCGCGGCTGTAAACTGCCCCGGGATCTGACTCAAGTTTATCCAGATCCTCTTCCCGTGGGGCGGTAAACGGGTGGTGCAGTGCCTGATAACGCTTTTCCTTATCGTCATACTCAACAAGCGGAAAATCTGTAACCCATACAAAGTTGAAAACATTCTTATCAAGCAGGTTCAGTCTGCGAGCCAGTTCAACACGAAGCTCACCGAGCACCTGCAAGACGACAGGCGTTTTGTCGGCACCAAAGAAGAGTAGATCGCCAGGCTCTGCCTGGAGAGCTGCGTCGATTTTCTGATGTTCTTCAGACGAGAAAAATTTTGCAATCGGAGACTGCCAGGAGCCATCTTCTTTTATTTTTACCCAGGCAAGCCCCTTGGCTCCGAACTGCACCGCATAATCGGTAAGATCATCAAGTTCTTTCCGAGTAAAATACCCGCACCCTTTGGCATTCAGTGCACGAACGGTGCCACCGCCATCTGCGGCACCTCTAAAAACCTTGAATTCACAGGACGCTGCAACCTCAGTCAAGTCAACCAGTTCCATACCAAACCGGGTATCCGGCCTGTCCATCCCGTAACGGGCCATCGATTCATCGTAGCTGATTCTCTTAAACGGGGGACCGACCTCAAGGCCCCTGGTTACTTTAAAAAGAGAGGTGATCATACCCTCAACAATTTCTATGATCTGTTCTTCATCTACAAAGGACAGCTCCATATCTATCTGGGTAAACTCAGGCTGTCTGTCTGCTCGAAGATCTTCATCCCTGAAGCATTTTACAATCTGATAATAACGATCCATTCCGGACATCATCAACAGCTGCTTGAAAAGCTGGGGGGATTGAGGGAGGGCATAGAACCGTCCACTGTTGACCCTGCTTGGCACCAGATAATCACGCGCCCCTTCCGGGGTGGATTTGGTGAGCATTGGCGTTTCAATATCCAGGAAACCATTATCGTTCAGATAGCTTCTCACTGCCTGTACAGCATTGTGACGGGTGATAAGGTTTGCTGCCATCTCTGGTTTCCTTAAGTCCAGATAACGATACTGAAGACGAAGCGTTTCGGAGACGTCACTTTCCTCATCCAGCGGGAATGGCGGCGTTTCACTTGTGTTCAGGATTCTCAGATCATCGATGAGCACTTCAATCTCCCCGGTAACCAGCTTACGGTTTGCCATATCACCCGGACGAGGCTCGACTTTCCCCTGCACGGCAAGTACCCATTCACTTCGAATTTTGTGTGCCTTTTCGTGAACCTCCGGGTTAATCTCTGGATTGAAGACAATCTGGGTAATACCCTGTCTGTCACGCAGATCAATAAAAATAACTCCGCCATGATCACGTCGGCGTAAAACCCAGCCCATTAACGTTACTGTATCACCAACATTTTCAATTCCAAGCTCATTACAATGATGAGACCGGCGCCAACTACCCATTGAATCCATAATTATTCCCACTTACATCCCGGGGCATGTTACCCCTTTTCTCTATTTCTCTTGAGTTAATAAATCGTTTTTTGGCGCTACCGCTTCTTTAATGGCAGTGCTTTCAATCGCCACATCTACCTGTTCCCTAGTTGCCATATCACGCAGCACCGCCGCTCCCTGTTCCAGCTCCTGGTCTCCAAGGATCAGGACAAAGGCAGCCCCAGCCTTGTCAGCCTGCTTCATCTGACTCTTAAGGCTTCGCGCTTCTATATCCATATCGACTCTGAGCCCTTCTTTCCTCAACTCATTCATCAGCGTATAACAGCGACCTGAGGCTGTTTCACCCAGTCCAGCGAGAAAAAGGTCAACTTCCGAACCTTTGGCTGAGAGCTGGTTTTTCTGCTGAAGCAGGAGGACAAGACGCTCAAGTCCCATCGCAAAACCAATACCCGGAGTTTTCCCACCGCCGAGCATCTCAATAAGACCATCATAGCGACCTCCGGCACAAACCGCAGACTGCGCACCGAGATCGCTGGTAATAAACTCGAAGGTGGTTCGTATATAATAATCGAGTCCGCGTACCATAAATTTATTCAGTGTATACCCGACGCCAAGCTGCTCGAGGCTTTTCTCTACAACCTCGAAATGATCATGACATGCTGAACAGAGGTGATCAGTGATTGCAGGAGCTGCTTCCACCTGTTCACGACAGCCGGGTTTCTTACAGTCCAGCACCCGGAGTGGATTTTTCATACTTCTTCTCACACAATCATCACAGAGATCCTCGAGTCTTGCATGTATGAAATCGAGCAACTGAGCTCTGTATGCCGGTCTGCACTCAGGGCACCCGAGTGAATTGATTTCCAGACTGACATCAACCCCAAGCTCCTTGAACAACAAATCACCCATTGCCATCAATTCAGCGTCAACCCGGGGACTTGCTGACCCGAGAATCTCAACATCCATCTGATGAAATTGACGTAAACGCCCTTTCTGGGGGCGTTCATGGCGGAACATCGGTCCAATGGTGAACAACCGCTGTAGCGGTTTCGCTGCATGCATGCTGTGCTGAATATAGGCTCGCATCAGAGAAGCTGTCGCTTCCGGCCGCATGGTTACCCGCTTGTCGATAAAAGTATACATTTCCTTCTCGACAATATCCGTGTCAGCGCCGATTGATCGTGCGAACAACTCCGTCTGCTCGAGAATCGGCAATCTTATTTCAGAAAAATGAAACCGTTCAAAAATATCCCTGGCAACAGACTCTACCCGTCTCCACAGCCCTATTTCATCAGGCAGTATATCCTTAAAACCATTCAAAGCCTTGAGCTTCAAACCGGTACCTCCTTACAGACAGCAAATCATTGAAAATATGTTTAGAAAAACGTTTTAAATAACCCTAAATATGGGAAAATGTCAAGCGCTGTCCCAAAGCGTCCGCTCTCACCGGCAATTCACTCGCATAACCCTGTTTTAGTGTCTATATTCAGTACCTGCCAGGTATCGGCCTACAGCTGCCGCCGGCGGACAGTATAATGATCTTTTCCACACTCTTCTTGACAAATAGCAGCAAGATAGGCATTATCGACTTTCCATCCTTCATTTGACACACAGGAGTTTTCTTACATGAAGTTACCATCACTGAAAATTGGAGACCTGACCGCACGGGTTCCTCTTATCCAGGGGGGAATGTCTATTCGCGTTTCCACCTCAAACCTTGCAGCACCCGTAGCCAAATGCGGAGGCATCGGTGTAATTGGCGGTTCCGGCATCCCTGAAGATGAGCTGAAAGAAGATATCCGCAAAGCACACAGTGAGACCGATGGTGTCATTGCGGTTAATATTATGTATGCCATGAAAAATTTTTACGATCTGGTCATCTGTTCAATCGAGGCCGGTGTTGACATGATTGTTACCGGTGCCGGGTTCTCAAGAGATATTTTCAAGATCGGCAAACAGCATGATATCCCTATCGCCATGATCGTTTCATCGCCGACACTTGCACGGCTTGCCGAAAAGCTTGGCGCGGCGGCAATTATCGTTGAAGCCAAAGAAGCTGGAGGACACCTTGGAACTGACAAATCGCTTCGAACCATTTTCCCACCGATTCGCGATGTCGTTAAAAACGTTCCGCTGATCGCTGCCGGTGGAATTACAAACGGCTATGAAATGGCTGAAATGATGGATAAATATGGAGCTGATGGTGTCCAGATTGCCTCCCGGTTTGTACTCAGCGAAGAATGTGACGTTGCTGATGAATTCAAACAGGCGTATCTGAACGCCAGCAAAGAGGACATTGTCATTACCTCTTCTCCTGTCGGTCTGCCGGGACGGGCCCTGAACACGCCTTTTGTTAAGGCACTCGCCGACAAGGTGGACCTTGCCGCCAAGAAATGCAAACATGTGTGCCTGAAAAAATGTGACCACCACTACTGTATCAATGAACGGCTGAAGGCCTCGCGTGACGGTGATTATGATAAAGGATTGTTCTTCTCGGGAGAAAACACCTACAAGATGAAGGACATTCTTCCCGTTGCCGAGATATTCAGGCAATTTATCAGTCAGGCTGAATCAGTTTACAAGGAAAATTGCGGCTTTGCCCCTCCTGCATGAGTGTGCTGACCCGAATCAATACAATAATTTGACATTGCCCTGCCCTTCGTGACCGAAAAAACACCGATCACTCCCCGTATTATTCACCCCTCGGAACATCCAATCACCAAAGGAATGATTGATGATGACGCCCTGTGGGTTTTGAGAAAACTCAACAAGGCAGGGTTCTCCAGTTACCTTGTTGGCGGCGGTGTCAGAGATCTTTACATCGGCAAACGTCCAAAAGATTTTGATATCAGCACCAATGCCCGTCCCGGTCAGGTCCGGAAGCTTTTTCCGAACAGCAGGACCATCGGCAGGCGTTTTCGATTGGTTCAGGTCTTCTTCAGGAAGGGAACTGTTATTGAAATTTCTACCCTTCGTTCCCTGAGTGAGCATGACCTCGATGGACCTGAGACTGTCTTAGCGCCGAATAATACCTTCGGGACTCTCGACGAAGACGCTCAACGAAGAGACTTGACGATTAACGGGTTGTTTTATGAGATCGAAAGTCAAACGATCATTGATTATGTGGGAGGAGTCGCTGATCTTGACCATTCGGTTATCAGAGTAATCGGTGAACCTGATAAGAGGATTAATCGCGACCCGGTGAGGATGATGCGGGTCATACGACACAGCGCGCGAATCGGATTTACAATAGAGTCGCGGAGCTGGGAAGCACTGTCTGTGAACAGTTACAAGCTGAAACTGTGCCCCACTTCACGACTGCGCGATGAATTGCTCAAAGATATTTACAGCGGAGCCTCAGAACAGTGGTTCAGACTTGCTGTTGACTCCGAGATTTTTGTGGAGCTGTTTGCGCTGTATGACGGGATCCTTTATTCAACCCAGCCAAATGGTGACTCATGCCTGGAAAATCTCTCAGCCATTTTCGCAACCATTGACAGGTTAAACAACACAGCTGTTGAATCAGGAGGCCACCGGCAGCCTTCCTATTTTCTCCTGGCACTGATCCTGACCCCCTGGGCCATGAATCGCTTTGAGCTGTTTAATAAGAACGTCAAGGGGGCCCAGCTCTTTCAATTTTCAAAACAGATTCGAGAAGCGCTTAACCTGGAAATCGGCCAGCAGCTTAATCTGAAACGATCAATCCGGCAGGAAATAACAACACTGCTCACCTACCTGCCGGCATTAATCCAGCACAACAACAACAATACATGGCCTAAGTGGTTGAGGAAAAAAAGCTATTTCCCAAAATGCAAACTGCTCTACCATTGTCTGCAAGAGGCCCTGGAGAAGGTCCCCATACCGGAATCCTCCAATTCCATCAAACAACAACCAGCCGCCGATCAATTGCCCCATCACGATAAGAAAAGACGAAAGGCCAAGCATAAAGGTCGGCCCGCATTTTCAGGCGTTAAAAGAGGCGGTATTTTCGGTCTAAAAAAGTAATATTTTGGCAGCCTCTGTCAAGTTAAGGCACCCTAACTGTTTCAATTGTTATTTAACGCTCTTATCTCTAAATGCCTGCGAAATTGGTAGAATTACCTATTCATCATTTTTTTTGATTGACTTGTTAAGAATTACTTAACTATATTTCAGGAAAATGAATTGACATTCAGTCCATAGTTTATCTATTAGTCACTGTTGATTTCTTTATTTTTTGGAGATCTGTCACCTGAAAACCGATGCACGAAAGGGAGAGTGTAACGGTTTGCTGCAGGGTTGCTGGATCTTCGTTTTATTACATTTTACTGGTATCAAGTACTGGTATAACCGCGCGTTAAGCGCCAACTTGTTGTTTCAGCAATAGGAGGTTGATATGGCAGACACGGTAAACAAAACCCTGGATCCGCGATTAAATCGACGCGGCTTCCTGAAGGGATGCACCATGGCAGCAGCCGCTCTGGGACTTTCCGAGACGGTTGTTCCCAAAATGGTGGAAGCTGCAACGTCAGCACAGCGTCCCCCGGTCATCTGGCTGCATTTCCAGGAATGCACCGGATGCACTGAGACGCTGCTCCGGGGTGCACACCCGGATCTGGCTCGTCTTATTCTCGACATAATCTCTCTTGATTATCACGAGACCGTTATGGCAGCTGCCGGCCACCAGGCAGAGCAGGCACTCCAGGATTCATTGGAGAAGAATGCAGGTAAATTTATTCTGGTCGTTGAAGGTGGAATTCCGACAGCCGAGAATGGCATCTATTGCAAAATCGGCGGAAAAACTGCACTGGATATGCTTGAGGAAGTATCTTCAAAGGCAGCAGCAATAATCGCTTATGGAACATGTGCCACTTTTGGTGGTGTTCAAGCTGCAAGCCCGAATCCAACCGGCGCCGTCGGTGTTGACAAGCTTGTACATGATAAGCCGATTATCAACATCTCTGGGTGTCCGCCAAATCCGGTCAACCTGCTCGGGACCATTCTCCATTATCTCACCTTTAACAGACTCCCGGCCCTCGATGGGTTGAAGCGTCCGAAATTCGCATATGGTCGAAGGATTCATGACCAATGCGAGCGACGTGCTCACTTTGATGAAGGGCGCTTTGTTGAGCAGTTTGGTGATGAGTACCACAAACTGGGTTACTGCCTCTACAAAGTTGGCTGTAAAGGTCCTGAGACCTTTGCCAACTGTCCGGTAGCCCGTTTCAACGAAGCTGGTGTATGGCCAGTCTCGGTCGGCCACGGTTGTATCGGTTGTACTGAGCCAAATTTCTGGGATACCATGACACCATTCTACGAAAGGCTTCCAAACGTAAAGATTCCTGTTGCTGGAATCGTAGATAGTGCTAATAAAATTGGAACAAAAGTTCTTGGTGTGACAGCTGCTGCGGTCGGTATCCATGCTGCGGTCGGAGTAGGAAAACGAATCATCAAAGGAAAATCCGACAGCGGTGAATGATGATTATAAATTGTCATTTAACAGAAACGAATAACCTCGGGACCAATCACAGATTCTGGTTGATTCCGGTTACATATTTTTTGGAGGTTTAACAGATGGCTCAGAGAATAACCATTGATCCGCTAACACGGATCGAAGGTCACTTAAGAGTAGATGTAGAGGTCGACGGCGGTGTAGTCACCAATGCCTGGTCCTCAGGTCAGATGTTCAGGGGGCTTGAGAATATCCTCAAAGGTCGTGACCCGCGTGATGCATGGCATTTTGTCCAGCGAATATGCGGTGTATGTACCACCGTACATGCTTTAGCTTCCGTCCGTTCAGTTGAGAATGCACTCGGACTTGAGATCCCGCTGAACGCACAACTGATTCGTAACCTCGTACAGTCAATCCATTGTCTGCACGATCATATTGTTCATTTTTATGCACTGTCCGCCCTTGACTGGGTAGATGTTGTCTCTGCACTGGATGCTGATCCGGTTGCAACCCAGAAACTTGCCGAATCGCTTTCAGACTGGCCGGGCAACAGCTCCAAACGTTTTGCAGCGGTCAAAGGAAAACTCAAAGCACTGGTAGAAAGTGGTCAGTTAGGACCATTTGCCAACGCTTACTGGGGTCATTCAGCAATGAAGCTGCCGCCCGAGGCAAACCTGATGGCGGTTTCTCATTACCTTGAGGCGCTTGATTACCAGCGTAAGGCTACTACTGCACTCGGTATTATCTCGGGCAAGAACCCACATGTGCAGAATCTGTCTGTCGGCGGTGTCACTGCAGCGATCAACCTGGACAACGAAGCGACCCTGAACATCGAGCGTCTCTACCGTGTCAAGCAGCTGTTGACTGAAGTACGGGAATTCATCAACAACGTGTACCTTGTCGACGTTGCTGCAATCGGCGCCCTCTATGCAGAATGGCTCCCATACGGTGCCGGTGTGACCAATTACCTGGCAGCGCCGGATATGCCGACGAACGCTGCGGCATCGGAGTTTGATCTTCCCGGCGGTACCATCATGGGTGGGGATCTTGCAAGCGTTAAGCCAATTTCCAACCTGAGTGATCCTTATTTCAAGGATAACGTCGAGGAATCAATTGCCCGTGCCTGGTATGATGGTGACTGGCAGAAACATCCATGGGAAGAAGATACCGAGCCCAAGTACACCGATTTTGATGATGCCGGCCGTTACACCTGGCTCAAGGCTCCCCGTTTTGAAGGGAAACCGATGCAGGTTGGTCCGCTGTCCCAGATGCTCGTTGGTTATGCACAGGGGCATGAAGAGATTGTCAAGCGTGTCAATGGCGCTCTTGGTCTGATCAGCACCATCGCCGGTACCACGGTCGGCCCTGAGGCGCTGTTTGGAACCATTGGCCGTCATGCTGCCCGCGCGGTACGCTGTTCGCTCATGGCTGATCTCGGACTCAAACACTGGGATCTCCTGGTTGACAACGTTGGTAAAGGCGATACAGAAATTTTCAATCCTCCGACCTTCCCGAAAGGAGAGCAGAAAGGTGTTGGTATGCATGAGGCACCTCGCGGACTGCTGTCGCACTGGATCGTTATTCAGGATGGTAAAATCAAGAATTATCAATGTGTTGTTCCATCTACATGGAATGCCGGACCACGTGACGCCAAGGACCAGCTCGGTCCTTACGAGGCTTCACTGCTGGCAAATCCAATTGCCGATCCGGAACGACCGCTTGAGGTTCTGAGAACCATCCACTCCTTCGATCCGTGTATTGCCTGTGCTGTGCACATGCTGGATCCGAAAGGGCGGGAAGTAATGAAAGTAAAGGCCCTGTAAATTTGGGAACTCATCAAACTTTCAACTTTCGGCTACTACCGATAGGAGGTTATTATGGCGTATGAAAAGAAACAGTGTTGGAGCGTCCTGCTCCGACTGTACCACTGGGCATTTGCACTGTCCATCATCACTCTCTGTATTACCGGGTTCTACATTAACGATCCCTGGACTAATAGCCTCAGAGAGGGGAGTGTCAGCTGGCCGATGGCCTATATGCGTTTTGTCCATTTTACCGCCGGGTATGTTTTTACCGCGGCAGTCCTTACCAGGATTTTCCTGTACATTTTTGGCAACAAACAGGAGCGTATTCTGGAGCATCTGCCGGTAACACCCCGCAATATCAAAAACTTCTTCAGCACCCTGTTGCTCTACAGCTATATAAAAGACAGTCATGACCCTGATCGACTCGGTCATAACGTTCTTGCAGGTATGACATATGTGATTACCATTATAGTTGCAGTCTTCCAGCTGGTAAGCGGCTTCTATATGCTCTATCCGGAAATAGCCATCTGGGAAGGCTATGGACTTTCAATTTTTGGAAGCCAGCAATGGGCTCGTTACATCCACCATCTGTTAATGTGGTGGTTTATGATTTTCGCCTTTATTCATATTTATCTGGTTGTGTGGAACGATGTACGAGAACCGGAAGGACTTATTTCTTCAATATTCACCGGTAAAAAATTCACGCACAAGGCCTAAATCTCTTCACAATGGGGTCGAAATTCTCGTCCGCGGCACTGTCCAGGGCGTAGGGTTTCGACCCTTCATTTTTAACCTTGCTGCACGTTTATCCATTACCGGTACGGTAACGAATACCGGCGACGGTGTTGTCATCAAAGCAAGCGGTCGGGATGAAGATCTCTACTCGTTTCTCGACTCAATTTCCCTGCAAGCTCCCCCTCTTTCAAGGATTACCGGGCTTCTCTACCTTCATCTTGAAGAGCCGTTTTCCGCCGACTCATTTACGATTATTGCCAGCCAGTTGACCCAGGCAACCAATGCCGTCATACCTCCTGATATTGCTGTCTGTAACGATTGTTTATCAGAGTTGTCTGATCAGAAAGACTTCCGTTTCAATTACCCGTTCATTAACTGCACCAATTGCGGTCCTCGTTTCACCATAACAGAATCCATTCCCTATGATCGGCCAAAGACTTCAATGAAGATCTTTCCGATGTGCTCTAAATGTAGTTCGGAATACGAAGATCCAACCAATAGACGATTCCATGCGCAACCGAACGCCTGTGCTGATTGCGGACCGACTATCTCCTGGCATGATGGAAACGGTAATACCATTGAATGTGAGAACATTATCTCCACTGCTGTCTCTTCTTTAGGCGATGGGGCCATACTTGCAATTCGTGGGTTAGGAGGGTTCCACCTCTGTGTCAACGGTTGCTCACATTCAGCTGTCAAGCTGCTGAGAGCGCGTAAAAACAGACGGGACAAACCGCTTGCCATTATGCTAAAAGACCTCGACACGGTCCGCACATTCTGTCATCTATCTGCTGAAGAAGCTGGACAGCTGGTCGCCCCCGAACATCCCATTGTCCTGCTGAAGAGAAGAGACGATAATGCTCTTGCAGACAATCTTGCTCCGGGTATTACGGATCTGGGGGTAATGCTGCCCTACACGCCACTCCATCATCTTCTGTTTGCTCAACCCCATTGCCCCAAAGCACTGGTGATGACAAGCGGTAATTCAAGCGGGGAACCAATCTGTATTTCCAATGAGGATGCCCTGAAGCGACTGGGCTCAATAGCGGACTTCTTTCTCCTGCACAACCGGGATATCGTTACAAGAGTTGATGACTCGGTCGTCAAGTTTATCAATAATGCCCCCAGGCTGTTCAGACGTTCACGCGGGTATGTCCCTTCTCCCCTGCAGCTGCCTTACGAACTCCCCGAGATCATCGGTTGCGGGGGGGGATTAAAGTCCACATTCAGCCTTGCCCGGGAACAAACAATCTTTCCGAGTCAGCATATTGGAGACCTGTTTAATCTTTCGTCGTTTGAATTTTTTACCGAATCAGTTGAGCACCTGAAGAATGTTTTCAAAATCGAACCCGTTGCTGTCGCCTGCGACCTGCATCCAGACTACATGAGCAGTCATTATGCCAGAGAACTCAAGCTGCCGCTTTACCAAGTCCAGCATCATCACGCCCATGGCGTAGCGGTTATGGCAGAGCATGGTATCACCGATCCGGTGCTCGCGGTAATTCTTGACGGCACCGGATTCGGCACTGACGGGACAATCTGGGGCGGCGAGCTGCTGCTCTGCCAGTTGACATCATTTTCTCGCCTTGGGTCCCTGCAATCCATACCGCTGCCTGGAGGTGATGCCGCATCATCTGAACCCTGGCGGATGGCTCTTTCATTTCTCCACAAAGCACAGGGCGCTCAAGCCGCACAATCAGATATTCTCAATACCATTGATCTGGAAAAGAGAAAAATGATCATTCAAATGCTTGAGAACGACTTTAACAGCCCGCGCACCTCAAGCTGCGGCCGGCTTTTTGATGCGATATCAGCGCTTCTTGGTCTTAACATGATTTCCAATTTTGAGGGGCAGGCTGCCATGCAGCTTGAGGCCTGTGGTCGTAAAGCTCTCACAAGTGACTGGAAAAACAACCTGATTCATGCACTTCATGAATATTCCGCCCATCTGCACCAAAAAAATAACCAGAAATGGGAAATTATTTCCTCGGAAATTGTTAAAAAAGTAGTATATGATGTGTCTTCCGGAAAAAATCCACCGGACATTGCGCTGCAGTTTCACTCCTGGCTTATCGGTACTATTTCCCGCCTTGTTGAGACACTTTCCAAAGTCACCGGGATTAACAAGGTGGTATTGTCAGGAGGCTGTATGCAAAATGAGCTCTTACTTGAAGGATTGATATTCACGCTGACCGAGCTCGGCCTTTCCCCATATACCGGCTCTCAGATTCCGGTAAACGATGGAGGAATCTCTGTGGGTCAGACGATTATAGGAGGTTTACAGCATGTGTCTTGCAATACCCATGAAAGTTGAGAAAATTGAGGGTGACCCTGACGATTTCACTCAAAATCAGATTGCCACCGTTAACATGAATGGTATTGGCAAAGAGGTACGCCTGGACGTTGTTGATCGCTGGCCGGAAGTTGGAGATTATGTCATTGTTCACGCCGGATTTGCCATCCACTCGCTGGTTGAAGAAGAAGCAAAAAAGAACATCGAGCTTATCCGGGAGCTTGCATCCCACATGCCTGAAGAGCTGCTGATCGCCGGTGATGATGGATGAAGCATCTCGATGAATATCGGGACAAAGCCCTGATTAAACCGCTTGTGGCCGAGCTGGCAAAATCGGTTTCCAAGCCGGTCCGCTTGATGGAAGTATGCGGCACCCATACCATGGCAATATTCCGTAATGGCGTTCGTTCTATCCTCCCTGAAGGAATGGAGATTGTTTCGGGACCGGGTTGTCCTGTCTGTGTCACCTCGGCTTCGCACATGGATGCGTTCATTGCCATGGCGGAGATACCGGGTGTACGGGTCACCATTTTCGGGGATCTGTTCAGGGTACCCGGCAGCAATGGATCCCTGGCGCAGGCGAGTTCACGGGGTGCCAGGATCGATATTGTCTACTCTCCAATGGACGCACTGGCTATAGCCAGGAATAACCCTGAAGATATGGTTGTTTTTCTCGGCGTCGGTTTTGAAACAACGACACCGGCTATTGGCGCCACGATACTGGCGGCTCAGCGCCAAGAAATTGATAATTTTTGCGTTTTTTCAACCCACAAGGTTATTCCCGGACCGCTCGAGTTACTGATGCAGGATCCTGATCTGAAGATCAACGCCCTGCTTTGTCCCGGACATGTTTCGGCAATCATCGGCGCAGGTGCCTATCAGCCATTTGTTGATAAATTCGGTCTTTCCTGCGTTGTTGCCGGTTTTGAACCGGCCGACCTGCTCAATGGCCTGATCCTGCTTGCCCGGCAGGTTTCAGAAGATAATCCGCGAGTCGACAACATCTATCAGCGGGTTGTCTCCTGGGAGGGTAACCAGCGGGCGATAACCATGGTCAATGAAATTTTTGAACCGGTTGACATGGAGTGGCGCGGGTTGGGTGTGCTTCCGCTCAGCGGACTTGCTATTAAAGAAAAATACGCACGCTTTGATGCCCAAAAGCGGCTGGATATTACCATTGCTGAAGCAGAAGAGGTAAACGGCTGTTTATGCGGACAAATTCTCAAGGGCAAGACAATACCACCCCAGTGTCCCCTTTTTGATAAGCGCTGCACCCCGAGCAACCCCATTGGCCCCTGTATGGTCTCCAGTGAAGGTACCTGTGCTGCATATCATCAATACGGCAGAGACCTTTAATTTACCCTCACACAATCTCCCGCCCCGGATATGGTTAAAACTACATTGAATAGATCGTCAGACCCAATTCTTTTGCCTGGATTAGAAAAATATGCCAGATAATACTATTCTGCTGGATCATGGAAGCGGCGGCATTGCCAGCCAGGATCTCATCACTAATCTCTTTCTCAAGTACCTCGACAACCCTATTCTGAGGACCCTGGAGGACAGCGCTGTTCTTGACCGTCAGCCTGGCCGTCTGGCATTCTCAACAGACAGTTATGTGGTCGACCCAATTTTTTTTCCTGGTGGAGACATCGGTAAACTCGCTGTCCACGGTACCATAAATGATCTGGCAATGAGGGGGGCAGAACCACTCTGCCTGAGCCTTGGAATTATACTTGAAGAGGGTATGGATATTGACGATCTTGAAAAAATCGTTATCTCCATCGGGCAGGCATCAGAAGCCAGTGGCGTCCCCATAGTCACCGGAGACACCAAGGTCGTTCCAAGAGGAAAAGGAGACAAAATTTTCATTAATACCTCAGGTATCGGGGTTGTTCCCGATAACATATTCATTTCTTCTAAAAACGGCCAACCGGGTGATGCTGTTATTCTATCCGGCTCAATGGGTGATCATGGCATAACGATCATGACTCGCAGAGCAGGACTATCCATGGATGGCAACCTCAGGAGCGATACCATGTCACTGCATAAAATGGTATCCCGTGTATTGACAGAATTTCCAGGAGCGGTTCATACACTTCGAGATCCTACCCGCGGAGGGGTGGCGACATCCCTGAACGAAATTGCAGCCAGCAGTAACCTCTCCATCGTCATGGATGAGGAATGTTTACCGATTCGCCCTGAAGTTCGTGCCGCCTGCGAAATACTCGGTCTAGAAGCGCTCTTTCTTGCAAATGAGGGCAAATGCCTGGCAATTGTTGACGGAGCCCAGGCGGAGGCTATCCTGGGGCTGATGAGAACCACTGATGAAGGGCGGGAGGCTGTCATCATCGGCAAACTGGTTGAAGGTAAGGGTGGCCGAGTTTTAATCAATACGCCGGTCGGCGGGTCCAGAGTTGTGACCCCGCTGCACGGTGAACCGCTGCCAAGAATTTGCTAACAGGGACGATCATGGAACAGACAGAGAAAAAGATAGGTATACTCGGGATCGGCAACCTGATTGTCGGTGATGAAGGATTCGGTATTCACACCATTCAGTACCTTGAGGACAACTACACCTTTCCGGAAAATGTTATTCTCAAGGATGGTGGAACAGCAGGAATCTACATGAGTCCCTTTCTCGAAGAGTGTGACCCCGTTTTTGTTATTGATGTGGTTGATATAGATGCCGAACCAGGGTCAATGCACTACTACAGCACCGACGATGTAAAAGCCGGCAAAATCAGCACGAGGATGTCTCCTCACCAGCTGGGTCTTCTCGAAGTGCTTGAGATTTGCAAACTCAGAGACGCCGCACCTGAGCAGGTTGAATTTTACTGTGTCGTTCCAAAAACACTTGCCACCACAACCGAGCTCTCAGATGTCGTCGCTCCGCGTGTAAAAGATATTGCCGAGCTGATTCTCAAGCGCCTTGATGAAGCAGGCGTTCAGGTTGAAAGAAAATGAGCACGCAACAAGGTCTTTCTCATGCATGAAATGTCTCTTGTACAAGGGCTCTTCCAGCAGCTCCACAGCATTGCCAGAGAGAACAATGCAAACAAGGTTCTCAGGCTGACCATGTCAGTTGGACCACTATCGGGTGTGGTCATCGAATCTTTCCAATTCGGATTTGACATTTTATCCAAAGAAGATGATCTTGTCCGGGATGCAAAGCTCGAGATCGTTATTCCGGCCGTCACCTATCGCTGCAGCGGTTGCGGTTACAGCGTGGAGATCACCGGTGAGCGACCGGAACAATGCGCGGAGTGCAGTGACTCGTTTCTCATATCTGAAGGCGGAGACGACCTGATTCTGCAACAGGTAGAGATGGAGTAGTTAAACAGCAATACTGAGAGGTAACAACCATGTGCGATGCTTGCGGATGCAATACACACATTCATAACCATGACCACGATCATGATCACGGACATTCACACCGTCACGACGATTCGGTCATTGTTGACATTAACCGATCACTCTTCGCAGCAAACGATGCGATGGCACGGAGCAACCGGGAGCACTTTGATGATGAGGGGATCGTCACACTGAACCTGATATCAAGTCCCGGTTCCGGTAAAACAACGCTGCTTGAGCATACAATTGAAAAACTCGGCACGGAGATCAATATCGCTGTTATTGAGGGTGATATTGAAACGGAAAGAGATGCGGAACGAATAAGAGCAAAAGGTGTTCCGGTTATCCAGCTTACCACCGGTGGAGCCTGCCACCTTGATGCGCCCATGATCCATAAGGGCTTTCACCGGTTACAAAAGGAACCCGGTGGTGACAAAATAGACCTGCTGGTAATCGAAAATGTCGGCAATCTTGTCTGTCCGGCCAGCTTTGATCTGGGCGAGCACGTACGGATTGTACTGGTATCTGTTCCCGAAGGTCCGGACAAACCGGCAAAATACCCGAAAGCCTTTACCAGCTCTCAGGTTTTCCTTATTACCAAAACAGACCTGCTTCCCTACTTTGACTTTCCTGTCCCGGAGGCACGAAAAGAGGCCCTCGGGCTAAACCCCGCCCTTACCGTCATGGATTTTTCATCTACCAGCGGTGAAGGTTTTGATCAGTGGCTCGATTATCTCAGAGCACTTGTCAAGGAAAGAAAAACGTAGACTGATACTGATTCTCTGTCGACTGGAATGTAACGTAAGCTCAATAGTATGGTTCGTGGTCTAAGATCACCAGGATTTTTTTCTGGTGATCATGATCAGCTTTTTTGCTCGCCTTTGATCGCCGCCAGCACCTCTTTACCTTCATTCTCCAAAATAAAATTCCCAAGTTCCAGGCCAAGTTCCTCAGGTTTTTCAATTGGGCCGGTCAAGGTTTTGCAGAGCAGCCAGCTGCCATCAAGGTTTGACAGTCCAGCCTGTAACTGGATATTGTCACCGTTTAAGACGGCGTGTCCAAATGCAGGAATGGAACATCCACCCTCCAGGGTTCTTAAATAGGCTCTCTCAGCCCGCAGACAAATTTCACTCTGGATATTGTTCAGAGTGTCACGAACCAACTTCTTTTTATCTTTATCCAGGCTGTCAGCGACCTCAATAGCGATACATCCCTGGCCCACGGGAGGGACGAACTGTGCTTCAGGGAAATGGTGAATAATCATGTTGTCATAGCCCATCCGTTTGACTCCGGCATAGGCCAGCATCAACACGTCGCAATCTCCATTTTCCAGTTTCCTGACCCGGGTCTGTAAATTGCCTCTCATCGGCACAGACTGGAGATGGGGATAATAATGTTTTAACAGCGCCACTCTGCGAACTGAGGAGGTCCCCACCCTGATCTGCTGATCCTTATCCTGCAGATCAATACCGCTACTGGAGCCGACCAGTACATCGTGACTCTTTTCCCGTTCGGTAAAGGCTATCAGGCTGAAGCCATCTGGAAGGATCGACTGCATGTCCTTTGCACTGTGCACCGCAATGTCAGTGGATCCATTGGCAAGCGTTTCTTCCAGTTCCTGGGTAAAAACCCCCTTACTGCCTATTTTGGCAATTGACCGATCCAGAATTTTGTCACCCTTGGTTTCCATGGGGACAATGGTTGTTTTAATACCGTTATCATTGAGAGTCCGGGCGACCGTTTCGGTCTGCCACATAGCGAGTTTACTTTTCCTTGTTCCAATAGTAATGGTTGTCATCATCTTATCAAATGTATTGTTGGATATTTTCAGGCCACCAAAGATAACACAGGGTAACCCCCTTGTAATCTTATATCAAGAATCTCCATTCACAAAAGACAGGCTCTGATTACCCGGTTTTTTCGACGACTCTGCGCTCCAGCTCAACGCGAAATGTTGCACCCTCGTTAAGCTCACTTTGGACATCAATGGTGCCGCCGTGGGCTTCGATCACCGCCTTTACATAGTTGAGTCCGAGACCAAGCCCCTGCCGGCTGCGGCTTCGATCGCCGCGATAGAGCCGTTCCCATATCCTGTCGATTTCATGGGCCGAAATGCCCATACCGTCATCCCGGAAAACCACAACAATTTTGCTGTCAGTTAAATAACCGGATATAGTAACACTACCCTTTGGCTGATTATATTTGATGCCGTTATCAAGCAGATTGGCCCACACCTGGGAGAGCCTCGTCCGATCACCTCTTGTCCATAATTCAGTTGGGACATTCAAAACGATTTTCACCTCCTCTTCCTGGGCGCTGTATTCATAGAGTTCAACAATCTCCGCAAGATTGCGGGAAATATCAATGTCGCTACATTCAAGCTTCATCGCACCCGATTCTGCTTCAGCAACGCTCATCATAATTTTCAGCATTGCCAGAACACGTTCAGATTCTTCAAGACAATCGGATAAAGCATCCCGAAGTTTCTCCGAATCATCACCAGCCTGCAGTCCATACTCGGCAACCGATCTCAGTCGGGTCATCGGCGTTCTTAAATCATGGGCCACATTATCAAGAGAGTCCTGAATTTCTTTTACCAGCTGCCGGTTCTGCTCAATGATCCGGTTAAGCCGGTGGTAGATCAGCTGATGTGCTTCTCTGCCATCTGAAGAGACTTCAAGCAAACCCTCTTTATCCGTCTGAACAGTCAGCAATCGTTCAGCCAGATAGTTAAGCGGAAGCAGACTGAGCCTGAAGCCTACATAGGCAAGAAGAGCAGCAACAAAAAGGGAAGGGAGCACTGATAACCAGAGAAAGTGAACGAGATTGGTGTACATTCGATGCAGATAGTGATCTCTGCTGCCAACCTGGATAACAATATTATCTACCGGGGATAGTGAAAGAACATTCCACACAACCGGCCCAGTTGAGTCTTCTTTAAACAGAGGTAACCAGCTGCCGCTCTCATGAGGATCAAGTTCTGCCAGACTCCTGAAATCGAGGTGATCATCTGCCGTCGTTGAGTAGAGCAATTGTTCATTGTTTTTGATAATTCGGACGAAACTCAATCCTCTGAGTGAATTCTCGTCAAAGACAGATGTGTACCCATCAGGTAGGCTAATAAGATTCCGGTTTTTCTGAATAAAATTCGTCATTGAGCTCTCTAACTCCTGCTCAATGATCTGATGAAGGTACACTTTAACGGACTGCAGCATAACAGATAGAAATGCCAGCTGCAGGCCCCAGAGCACAAGGGTGGTAACGCAAAAAAGCAGCTTTCTGTTTTGCAGCTGCCTTTTATCAATCAGTCTTGAGAACATACCCCATACCCCTGACGGTATGTATTAATTTCTTATCAAAATCCCGGTCAATTTTATTTCTCAGCCGGCACACCAGTACATCAACCACGTTTGTCTGGGGATCAAAAGAATAGTCATACACCCTTTCAAGTATCGAGGTTTTGGAAATAACCATCTCCGCGTTGCGCATCATATATTCAAGCAGCGAGTATTCCTTGGCCGGAAGATCAATTTTCTCCCCATCACGATGCACAGTGCGGCGCAGTAAATCCATCCTGAGGTTCCCATAATTGAGGGTAGTCGGCTCTGTGTCTTTACGGTTGCGCCTGATCAACGCCTGAATCCTGGCCAGCAGTTCGCTAAAAGAAAATGGCTTGATCATATAATCATCACCTCCCTTCTGCAACCCCCTGATGCGATCATCAACCGTCTGTTTGGCGCTTAAAATCAACACGGGGGTGTTTATCTGCTCCAGCCGTAAACGCTCAATCAATTCCAGTCCGTCAAGTTCAGGCAGCATCAGGTCGATAATAGCCGCGTCATAATCTCCTGAAAGTCCATACTCCAGGCCAGAACGTCCATCATGCCGAACATCAACTGAAAAAGCGGCCTCTTTCATACCTTTTTCGATAAACGCTGCGATTTTTTTGTCATCTTCAACAATCAGCAATTTCATCTTCATCCCCCCTGCTCAGCTCACAGTATTGACTGCAAACTGATAACTGCACAATGTCTGCCGGTCCTGCCGTCACCATCTCTACAGGCTCTGCGATAACTGAAATAATCATTCGAGCAGCTTGTACAGATACCGGCAATCTCGATATTTTCACCAGCCAGCCCGGCCCCGGCAAGCTGGTAACGTGAAATCTCCCAGAAATCAAAATAATTCGGTGTCACCTGAAAAGAATGAAATTCACCCGGTAACTCTTTTTTATAGTGTATGAATTCAGCGCAACATGGCCCCAGTGAGGGGCTGACAACGGCATGCAGATTGGTCGGGTCCGAGCCGAATACAGCCTGCATTTTCTTTACTGTCTTGTCTATAATTCCAATCACACTTCCCCGCCAGCCGCAGTGAATGGCAGCCACAACTGAATGTACCGGATCATGCAGCAGTACACCCTGGCAATCAGCAAGCTTAACAGCCAGACCGATATCCTGACGATTTGTTATCAATGCATCAACACTGTCCACACATTTGTCAGAATTGACATCGGACTCGATGACTTCAATTCTGTCCCCATGTATCTGACGGGCAGTGATCAGCTCCTTTACACCGGACAGTTCCTTGATAATTCGCAGATTTTCTCTTACATGATCCGGGCTATCACCGACAGATCGTGCAGCATTAAGGCTGTCAAAACAGCCACTGCTGGCACCGCCATGACGGTTAAAGAAAATATGGTGACTCAACATCGAGCTGCCCTCTTTATCACTATTTATCACGTTTTGTTGCCATCCTTCAGCTGTTAAACGACAGCAGCCAGTTTTCAGCCTCTCATGGATAATGGGTAAAACAGGGGCATAAAAAATTCAACAAAAAAAGGGATGTACCGCTACATTGCGACACATCCCCCATTTTTACCGAGCTCTTTTGGGAAGAATCTAGAAATTTGCCTCAAAAGTCAGATAAACCTGATCAGCGCTTTCAACCGGATCCATTCCCAGCATCTGCAGAGACATCAGGTCAGCCTGATTACCAAGATCATACGGTGCCACATTCCAGTCGCCGGAACCGGAGTAATCATAGTCATAATGCTGATAGCCCAGCCTCATAAAGGCCCGACCATATTTTGAAATCGCTTCACCGGCAGGTATATCCCAGATGGTATAGATCTCAAAGACCTGCCCGCGGGTTGCCAGTTTCGACTGGTAGATATCATCATGCCCCGGACTCAACGCTATCCAGTATTCGGATCCCCAGTTGTATTCTGCTCCGATCTTCAGGTTGATACTGTCCATATCGTAGCGAACGCCGGCATACAGTGCATAACCATTCTGGTTGTCCTGATTCGGCCCTGTAAGTCCCATCATCATCGCCGGGAAGTCATTGAACATTCCGTTGGCATTGGGCTGTGCCTGAGAATAGCCGCCCGATACAAAATACCTGAAATCAGATACCTGATCCTGGTAAACCACATCGGTATGCCAGAGGTTGCCGATATTCTGTCGATCTCCCAGTCCAGTCTGAGCACCAATCGTCTGGTTGATGATCGGATCCTGGAAATTGGGATAGTTAAAGACGTTATAAACCATGAAGGTCTGGAAGTTCAACAGCCGGTTATCCTTATGGGCGACATCCCAGTTAATTCCAGCAAAATCGGTGTCCGCCAGCCGTCCCTGAACATCATTCTGGAGTCCGTCCTCAAATCCTCTACCGTAGCAAAAACGAACCTTACCGGCGCCGAGTGCATCATTGCCCCAGTTATAGCCATAGCCGACTGTCGCTCCATCAAACGGATAGTTGAAAAAAGCGACCGGTGTTGCCAAGCGCTCATCAGTACCCAATCGGATCTGAGAAGGAGGACCATCAGTTGTCGGCCTGCGACCGATGGAGAACCAGACAGGTGCGCCACCGATATTGTTCCAGTTCACATAAGCCCGATCAACGTATAGGGCACTGGAGTCTGCCGGTGTTCTACCGACGTTGCCGTCAAAAACAGGGAACATGGCTCCAGAATCATCGGTGAATGCAGACTGCATGCCCCAGGTTTTATTCATGGCCAGACGACCCTTGAATTCAACATTCTCAGTTGCCTTGACACGCATATTCAGCCTGAACCGATTTGTAAACAAGGTATCATTTTTAAGACTTCTGCCAAATACCGTATCAGCACTGTAAAGATCAAGGCGAGAGCGAAAATCCCCATTGAGTTTAAAACGAGCGGCAAGATCCCAGTCCTCCATTCTGTCCTCAAGATCATCCATATCGAGCGTATCCAGCTCTTCCAGCTGGGCCGCCGTTGCCTTGTTCATTTCCGCCTGCTGTCCCATTGCCGATTTCAATTCTTCCAGCTGTCTGCTTAGTTCTTCAATCTTTCTCTCAAGATCCTGAACATTAGGGCCGCCGCTGGCCACCGATAAAGATGGTAGAGCGAACAGTCCAGCAAGGGCCAAAACCGATATCTTTTTAACCATAAGCTTCCTCCTCCCCGTTAATTGTTAGATCTTTACGTCTGTTTTCTTCAACGCCTTAGCCGTTATAAACCTGATTTTCAACAAATTATCCGTGAAGCAATATAATTATTTCATTTAAAGCTAAACTAATAGCAGAACAATAATTATTTGTCAACCCAACAATGAGCCCGTGAGACACTATCTGTAGAATAATGCTGTTGTTGACCGATTATTTTCAACAGAGTATTCCATTCATCTTCGTCACGTTTCACATTGTTTCACATTGTATATGACAACAGCCTTTGTATGTAATACAATCTCTGAAACGATTTTTTCTATATAATTTTTCCAATAAGAGCCGTTTTCTGATGAAACATCTCATTCTCGCCGCTTTTGGAACAACCACCGCCGCCAGGGAAACCTATGACCGGATTGATGGTGCATTGCGACCATTTTTTGGTGATTGCCAAATTCACTGGACCTACACCTCACCAACAGTCCGCCGTAAGCTCTCCGGGCAGAAGGGGGACGGTGAGGGATCACTCACCGATCTCATCCTCAGATTAAACCAGAATTCTCAAAACAGGATCGTCATTCAGTCGGTGCATGTCACACCGGGCCACGAGTTTCATCGAATTGTCAGGCAGTCCGCCAGGTCGGTCGTTCCAACAGCTATTGGTATGCCGCTACTGACCGCACCAGCCGACTACCAGCGAGTAGCCCACGCCCTGTTGCCGTTGATCCGCAGCAGCCCGGACAGTGCTGTTCTCATCCTCGGCCACGGCACCGATCACCCTTCATGGACCGCCTACCCTGCCCTGGAATCGGTTTTGCGCAAATGCGCAGGCAAACGTCTATTCGTTGGGACACTCGAGAAGTTTCCCGATTCTTCATCAGTTATTGATGAGATTGCCGCTGACGGCTATCAACATGTACTGGTGGTTCCCTGTCTTATGGTAGCGGGGATGCATTTCAAACGCGATATTATCGGTGATTCCGATTCATCATGGAAAAAACGATTCGAGAGCAAAAATATCAGTCTGACCTTTCATGATCAGGGTCTGGGGATGCTGAAAGGTATCTCGGATATTCTCTGCGACCACATCAGGACGGCCTTTACCACACTGGAACACTCGTGTCATGTCAAGTTGTAAATGGCTTAAGATGCGTTATTTATTGCTTGACAGGACGCGAGGGCCCGCTGGTCTTTTCTCTTGCAACGTCCACCCCGCCAGCGGCTCTGTTTACAACCCGACCACATTCGGGGCAATCAAGAATGAGACGTGCATTACGAAAACCATGCCCGTATTCGGCACGAAACAATCCTTTCTGGCCACATAAATCGCAGGTTGCAGGCAAGTATCCTCCATTAATACGGTATCCAATTATACCACCAATGAGGCCAATAAGACCAAAACCAGTCAGTGCAAACACTATGTAACCGGCCAGATACGCAGCCGCAAGAAGCAGAGCAAACCCGGCACCTCCGATCCTTACCCAGAAAAGGGATTTAAAACTCATAACCCTCCGTCCTCTTTTTCATGGTAACGGTTGTATGAAAAAACCATAGATGCAATGGTAAAAGGATGTACTCATCTTCTAGACGATTATTGTCATCGCATCAATTTTCTGTTAGTTCATTTAAAGAATGATGTGCAGTTTTATCAACCGTAATTATAATTTTGTCAAGACCCAGCAATCAGTAAATAACTTTCTTACCAGGGGCTGACACTGATACCAGCTGCTCAGCTCTTTTTGGAGATGCGTACCATTAGACAATTCAGCCATACATTCGTTTTTATCTGTACACTCCATATCACCATTCTTTCTCATGGGATAGCTCCGGCAACTGCAGGCTCCCTATTGATAGAGGATCTCAGGTCCACTATTACAACCCTGGCAAAAGCCAGAAACAGTATTGTACTCAGACATCAAAATTCGGCAACGGAGGATTCCCAACTGAGTGCAGAACAACAGGATCTGCTTGTTTTTCTTTCATACCTGGACGGAAGAATTTATTATTATTGCCAACAGCTTTTCGATAGTGGAGGGCTCAGGGCCCTGAGTGAGACAGTCTGCCCGACAAGCCAGGACGGTGCCCTCGAAACGACCGAGTACTCCAGACTACCGGTCACGCCCTCACAAACCAGTGAGGAAAAGCTGACAGATCTTGATTCCAGTTTCAGTGAATCGCTTGGTACATTTGACGAAATGCTTCTCAAGGAGCAGCAGAAGGTCGCCAGCCACACACCAAGACAACACGAAGATGGCAGCGGAACAGACGCAGGCTTGTACGAGGCTGCTAACAGCACGTCCACTCAGGGGCGTAACGGAGAAACGGGCACTGACAACGGCTATTCCGAAACCTCAGGCTCATCTGCTGACAGCAATGGTTCCCGGGACGATTCACCAGCGCCAGGCACCAGCAGCAATCGTGGAAGCGCTGCTGGTGGCACCAAGCAGTCGAAGAGTCCGCCGACATCAGGAAACAAAGATCTGTCTCAGAGCGATGATGATATCATCGCAAAACAGCTGAAAGAGGCTGCTGAACAGGAAACCGATCCTGAGGTAAAAGCAAAGTTATGGGAAGAATACAGAAAGTATAAGGATGGAATCCGATAGCCAGCCGCTCGAATGTTTCAATATTTTCATCAGGGTAAAAATGATAGTTACTCATAAATATACGTTATTATTTGTTTTAGTAGTGTCACTGCTGTCAGGTTGCGCATCTATTCCAAAGAACCAGGTCCCGGAACAGGTGGCCCCGTTTCTCCCGGGCAGGGAGCTGGGTGACGCTGAATTATTGAACGTATCCATTCAAGTTTTTGACCCGGGCGATCTGCCGCAAAAGCCCAAAGAGAGACAGGGGTTATCTGAAGAAATCAGAGCAGCGGAGGCCCGTTTTGCTCCAATACACCTAAAACATACGCTTCAGCGAACCGGATACTGGGGGGCGGTAAGGGTAGTTCCCGATTCTGATATAAGTGGTGAAGTGCTCGTTAACGGCAGAATTGAAATGTCTGACGGCGAAAGCGCGGTCCTCAATATTGAGGTTATGGATGCCAGAAACGTTGTCTGGTATCGAAAGGTATACGCTGAAACGGCAAGACCTGAGGAGCATAATGGCGTTGAACCTGAGAAGGAGGACGCATTCCAGGACCTCTTCAACTCAATTGCCAACGACCTTGCATCATACAGAAACGCTCTCAGCTTAGCTGAAATTAATGAAATTCGCCAGGTTGCCGCGCTCAAGTATGCCCAGTTCATGGCTCCCGACAGCTTTAGCGGTTACCTCGCCATAACTCCGGAGGGTAGACTCTTTGTACAGCGTCTGCCTGCCGCAAACGACCCGATGCTTGACCGTATTGCCAACATAAAAACACGGGATGAAATGCTCGTGGATACTATAAACGACTATTACGACATATATTATCACGACCTCTGGCAACCATATGCCAATTGGCGAAAATTCAGGCAGGAAGAGGTTTCTACCCTGAGGAAAATTGAAAGAGAAGCCCTGACCAAGCAGATTCTTGGCATTACTGCTATTGTGGGAGCCATCGCACTTGGCGCAACAACCGACTATGAAACTGCTGTGAGGACTCAACCACTGCAGGAAGTGCTGATTGCCGGGGGTGCTTACTCCGTGTACAGTGGCTTCCAGACCAGCCAGGAAGGGAGAATCAATAAAGATGCGATTGAAGAACTCGGTATGTCGTTTACTGCTGAGGCAGAGCCCCTGGTTATACAGGTAGAAGGCCAGACAGTGCGCCTGACCGGTTCTGCCGAACAGCAATACACCAAATGGCGAAATATGCTCAAACAGATATACGCCCAGGAAACGGGGTTTTATCCTGACCTCGGCACGCAGCAATCGTCCCAACCGCCAACCGACCCGGCGGATACAAAGCCATGACCGCGAAGGGCTCTTCAGAATCGGCAACCGGAAATCTTCCAAAGCTCAAGCCGCCCGGCAGAGATAATCTGGAAGGATCATCCCCTGGCCCAGGTAAGACACCGCTCATTATCCTCCTGGCAACCATTGTATTACTCGCTGCAACAGGAGCAGTTCTCTTTATTCTTCCGCGGTTCCTGAATGACACTACAGTGCAGACAACAGAATCGTCAGAGCTGAAAAGACCCGAGGCCACGACGACTGCTCCCTCAACCAATATTGAAGGTGAAGATAAGGCAGATCAGGGCGTGGCACGAAATGCTGCTACCCAGGCGCTTGAAGCCTTTCTGGCAATGAAGGTCCAGGCCGAAGGTGACACTATTGCCACCTGGGCTGAAGAAGCCTACCAGGATATTTTACATATCGAAGAATCTGGAGATCAATATTTCAGCGCCCGGGAATACGCTAATGCCCAGAACAATTATAGCAGGGCTCTTATCGATTTAGAGACCCTGCTTGGTACCAAAACAGTGACCTTCGAGAAATTTCTTCAAGAAGGGTATCGTTTCCTTTCCGAAGAGAAGAGTGGGGACGCACTGAAGTCATTTATCATGGCACTGGCAATCAGCCCGGATGACCAGGACGCCCTGGCAGGAGCGCAAAGAGCAGGAAACCTTGATGCGATACTGGCGCTTTACAGGAGTGCGCTTGCGCATGAACAGTCAGGAGATTTAATCGCTGCCGAAGATGCGCTCAACGAGCTGGGGCAACTTGACAAAAACTATATCCCAGCACAGACCCTTCTGCAAAGGGTACGAAAAAACATTGAAAAACAGATATTTGAACAACAGATGAGTTCATTTTTCAGCGATCTTGAAAAAGATAATCTCAAGCGTGCCCGAGAGGCGCTGGAGAAAATCAAGAAGACACAAAATGGGCATCCCGAAGTTATCCAGGCGGAAACATTGCTCATCGAGAAGGAGGAGATCGTTCTTGTCAATGATTTGAAGAAACGTGCTGAAGTACAATCCAGCAGAGAACAGTGGAAGGATGCCCTGGCAACCTATCAACAGATTTTGACGATCTCCCCAGATGTTCTTTTTGCAGTTAACGGGCGTGAACAGTCAAACAAAAGAATTGAGCTTGACCAGGCATTGAAGAAGAGCCTGAGTCAACCGCATCGGCTCCAGGAAGACGCCCAGCTTGAGACAGCCAGACGTCTGCTCAGTTATGCCCGTAATTTTTCTCCGGGAGGCGACCGGCTCGACAACCAGGTCGACCAGCTTGATAAACTTGTGACCCGTGCTTCGACAATTGTTCCCGTTGTCATTAGTTCTGATAACATGACTGACATCGTCATTTACCACGTGGGAAGAATGGGAACATTTTTTTCAAAACAGATTACGCTCAAGCCGGGAAAATACACGGTTGTCGGCTCACGAAAAGGATTTCGCGACATAAGAACGATCATTGAGATCGGGCCTGAGAAAGAAAACAACCATTTATATATAGAGTGCAGGGAACCAATTTGAAGCGGTTTATCACAATTACACAGACTGATGGCAGTCAAAAGCAACGCTCCGATGAGGACCTGCCAATCACCATTGGTTCCAGTTCTGATGCTGATATAATAATTCCTGAAAGTGATCCAATCGGTGCCTATATCGGCGATTCTCAAGGTCACCTTTTTATTCAGCCATCTGACACCAGTCGCTTACCACTCTTTCATAACAACCGTCACCTTTCCGAATCGAGTTGGCTGAAATCAAAAGATAAAATACAGCATGGCACTACACTCATCAGCTATCTGAAAAAAGGCGACAAACTTTTTTTCACTGTTTCTGAGCAGAGACCGGAACAACAACAGTTGCTGCGACCGCCTCATGAACCACCACCCCAACATGATCAGCCTGGAGATACACCCGGATCAATCCCGGTCCATATTGACAACAATCAGCCAGTTTCAAAGGGCAGGAAAATTCTCACAGCAGTTCTGGGCAGTGCTTTTGTTGTTCTTGGACTTGCTGTTCTATTTGTTCTTATCGCCCGTCCTCTTCAAATTGACATCAGCCCCGAACCGGACTCATTCTCTCTCAGCGGCTTTCCGCCAGGGATTAAACTTGGGGAGCGATACCTGTGCATACCAGGTACCTATTCTGCAAAAATTGAAAAACAGGGTTATTACCCGGTAGAGATAGAAATCATCGTTAAAAAAGATACGGATAACCGGTTGTCGGCAATGCTGGAGAAGCTGCCTGGGATTCTTAATCTGGCAGTAACACCTGGTGGAGATATATCGGTATATTCCAACGATAAAATGATTGGAACAACTCCTCCTGAATCCATGGAAATTCTAGCCGGGACCCATCAGCTCAGACTTGTAAAAGATCGCTACAAGCCATTCATCTCTGAGATCACTATCGAAGGAGAAGGAAAAACCCAGACCCTTGAAGCAGTATTGCAGCCTGACTGGGCTGAAATAACGATTACATCAGCACCGGCATCTACTGTTGTGAGAGTCGACAATACCGAAAGGGGCGACACCCCCCTGACTATGGAACTGCTCAGCGGCAACCGCCTGATCACATTGAGTAAAGAGCACTACCTGGATGCACAAATTGAAATTCAGGTGATCGCAGGAGAAGCGCTGACACATGATGTTCAACTTGAACTGGTACCCGGTATATTGGCGCTGAACTCAATTCCAAAGGGCGCAGCAGTTACCGTTGATAACATCTATCAGGGAACAACCCCGTTTACGCTTGCTGTTTCAGCGAGGTCAGATCACGAGATTATGCTCACATCACCCGGTTATAAAATCGTTCGGCAGCGGATCACCCTTGAGCCGGCAGAGCAGCAGACATTTGACATCCAACTACAACAGGAGCAGGGGGTCATATACCTGACCACCTATCCGTCAAGCGCTGCAATAACCATTAACGGCAAACAATATGCTAACAGCCAGGGCAAACTGACACTTCCTGCCAAAAAACATATTCTTGAAGTAAAAGCATCCGGTTATAAACCGGCAACCAGGACGATTGTACCAAAGATCGGTTTCAGTCAGCAGATCTCCATAGAGCTCGTTGCTGAAAACAGTAGCGCCGCCAGCCGGCCACCATCCTCACCGCAAGCATCACTGGAAACAAAGAGTGGACAGAAACTGCTTCTGGTTGAACCATCCACATTTACGATGGGGGCTCCACGACGCGAACCGGGAAGGCGCGCCAACGAGCGTGAACGGACTGTCGTTATGAAACGACCATTTTATCTATCAGAAAAACCGGTAACCAATGGGCAGTACCGAGCATTTAACAATAGTCACAATTCAGGAGCAGTCTCAAGCTATACGCTTAACGATGACAACCAGCCGGTTGTCAATATCAGCTGGGAGGAAGCGGTAAAATACCTGAACTGGCTGAGTTCCCGGGACAATTTGCAGCCGTTCTATAGTGCCCAGGGCAGCAGCTATGTCGCTGCTTCACCCCCAACAAACGGCTACCGTCTGCCTACTGAAGCGGAATGGTCATTTGCAGCCCGACAGCTGGGCAGCCTGACACGCCAGAGATTTCCATGGAGCGATGCCTTCCCGCCACGCCAGGCTTCAGGAAATTACGGGGATATATCGGCTGCCGGAATAATACCACGTATCATTCAGGGCTATAAGGATGGATTTCCAACCACCTCTCCGGTCGCTTCATTTCCTGCAAACAAGGGCGGATTTTATGATATGGGAGGCAATGTCGGAGAATGGTGTCATGATTATTATTCCGCCTACACCAACACTCTGAGCAACAAGTCAGACCCTATGGGACCTGACTCCGGCACACACCGGGTGATACGTGGATCGAGCTGGAGGGATGCAGCCATTACCGAGTTGCGGCTCAGTTATCGGGGCTATCACCGTGAACCAAGAGACAACGTGGGTTTCAGAATCGCGAGGTACCAATGACCAGAATGATCATTCTCATACTCTTGTTCTCAGGGCTGCAAGGTGCAGCAGCCGAAGACACCATCCCTCAAAAGAGCACGGAACCGGATGACAAGAGTCAACCAGCTGAAAAGCAGGACCAAAAACTCCAGCAAAAACCAATAACCTGGCCGTCACCATTCACGCCAAGCCAGAATGTAGGGGCCGATTCACAGGTTGCATTTCCAACAGACATTTGAGATTCAGGATAAGACTCATGCAAAAAAACAAACTGCCGGCTGAACTGATTTTTCAGATTTTCACGCTTCTCATTGGTTTTATCATTGTCCATGCAGCCTATGTCTCTATCATCAGGCCCCAGGCTGCAAAATTTCTTATTTATGAACAGCAGCAGCTCGCCCTCGACTCAGCCTATATCCAGCAGAGTAATTTTTATGTGGTGATAAAGGATTATGAGCAGGAGGCATGTTTCGTCCTGATGATCTGGGCTCTGGCAATCCTTGGTTTTAAAGGTATCACCAGCTATCGCCAACGACAGCAGCTTGATACCGATCTGCTCCAGTTACCGCCCACACTCCCGATTGGCCCTGAAGATACCAGGAGCATTCTGGAACGGTTCGAGAGTTTTTCTGCTGTCACCAACGGTTATCTGCTGGTCAAGGCTCTTAAAGTTGGTATACAGCGATTTGGAGTAACCGCTAACATCCAGGACAGCGCCACCGCGGTAAAAAATCTCTGCGAATCGGAAATGGAGCGGCAGGAGTCAGAACTCTCCATTATCAGGTATATCGCCTGGGCAATCCCTTCTGTTGGATTCATTGGAACCGTGCGCGGTATCGGTGCAGCACTGGCCCAGGCCAACCGGGCCGTAGAAGGCGATATAACCGGGGTTACTCAAAATCTCGGGGTCGCCTTCAATTCAACCTTTATCGCCCTGATCATCTCCATTGTACTGATGTTTTTTATTCATCAACTGCAGCTGGCCCAGGAACGCCTCGTTCTCGATACTGAGTCCTATTGCGACGAAAACCTCATTGCCCGCCTGCGGGTTAAACCACTTGACTGAGAATCGGTATGGCTTCAGTGTCCAGGCGACCTGTCTCAAGCTTTAACATTTCCTTTCTCGATATCATGTTTTGCGGATTCGGGGCAGTTGTCCTGCTGGTACTGATTATTAACAGTAATATCATCACCAGCCAGCAGACAGCCATCGAGGATCGTCGGCTTGAGTATCTGAAGCAGGAACTGGTTACCAAGCAGATGCGAAATAATGAAAAACAGCTGCAGCTGCAATCCCAGAGCCTTTATGAGGCCTTGGCATCACTCGAGAAAAAGCAGTCTGCTCTGAGCGCTGAAAATGCAGCCGTTCAATCCTCGATAGCCAGCCAGGCTGTTACCTCCAGCTCAGAGGAAGTGATCGAGTCCCTGCAGAAGGAATTGAAAGCCCTTGAGAAAGAGAAGCTCCTCCTGGAAGCCCAGAAAATAAAGGAAAGCGAGCAAGGAAAACAGATTCGCCCATTTATCGGCCAGGGCGACCGACAGTACCTCACCGGTCTCAAGCTCGGTGGCAGGCGTGTGCTGGTGCTTATTGACACATCAGCATCAATGCTTGACCGAAAGATCGTCGATATTATCCGTCGCAAGGTTCTTGATGAGAATATCCGGCGCTCCGCCCCCAAATGGCAGAAAGCCGCTTCTACTGTTGAGTGGCTTCTGGCAAAACTCCCTGTCAACAGCACGATACAGCTCTATGGGTTCAACTCAGTCGTTACATCACTCGCTCCAGGCCAGAAGAAATCATGGATCAACATTACCGACACCCCGACAATCAATCAGATGGTAGAAGAACTCAAACAGATTGCACCATCAGGCGGCACCAATCTTGAGTCAGTTTTCCTGCAGGCGCGAACACTTGTACCACCTCCTGATAATATTATTCTGCTGACGGATGGCCTGCCGACACAGGGCAAGCGAGCCACCCGGGCGAAAACAATCAGCGGGAAGGAGCGCATACGGTTATTTGAACAAGCGCTAAAACAGCTCCCAAAAGCGGTACCGGTCAATACCATATTGTTTCCTGTGGAAGGCGACCCGATGGCAGCAGTACTCTACTGGAAACTTGCAGTTGAATCGGGTGGATCGTTTCTAACGCCTACCAGGGATTGGCCATGAGAAGAAAAAGACGATCATTTGAGATCTTCAGCCTGTCCTTTCTTGATGTGGTATCCTGCGGGTTTGGCGCTATTGTTTTGCTTCTGGTCATTGTTAAAATTTCAGAGCCGCTCGTCGTTGAACAAGCCAATGCTGACCTGTCATCCGGCATCCTGGAGCTGATAAAGGAACAGGAAAACCTGGTAATAAGCTCAACGAATCTTTCTTCTGAGTTGAGTGAGCGTTCTCATCAAAAATTATTACTTGAAGAGCGTATCGCTTCGCTTCAAAAAGAAAATTCAGCGCTTAAGAAACAACAGCAGGCTGCGCTCGTGACCAAGGCCTCGAAGGAAGTAATCGTCAAACAGCTCTATCGGGCGAAGCAGGAACTGACAGAAGAAATGGCCAGGCTCCAGCAGACGAAACAACCTAAGAAATTTAATTCAGTTATTGGCGGCGTTCCCGTTGATAGTGAATACATCATTTTCGTCATCGACACCTCCGGTTCCATGCAGCAGTTTGCCTGGAATGCTGTCCGAAAAAAAATGAAAGAGATTCTGGAAATCTACCCTCAGGTCAAAGGAATACAGGTCATGAATGATATGGGGGACTACATGTTCTCCCAGTACAAAGGCAAATGGATAATGGACACCCCTGCCCGCAGAAAGGCAATTCTTCAGAGACTTACAAACTGGATGCCCTTTTCCAACTCAAGTCCGGTTGAGGGGATCAGTGCAGCGATTAAACGTTTCTACTCAACGGATAAGAAAATCAGCATCTATATCCTGGGAGACGATTTTTCACGAGGATCAATACAGAGCGTTGTCGACACGGTCAGCAACATCAACCGCTCTCAAGCAGACGGTTCACGACGAGTTCGCATCCACGCAGTCGGCTTTCCGGTTCTTTTCGGGCAACCGGGTGCTGAAGTAAATCTTGCCCGTTTCGCAGCCCTGATGCGCAGGCTGGCAGAAGACAATGACGGCAGCTTTGTCGGGTTGTCCAGCCTGAAGTAATCAACCTCTACCCCGGTTTTCCATGTTTAAATGGTTTCGGAAACATCGCAGGAAAAAGATTCTGCAAGCCCCTTTTCCTAGTCAGTGGCACGCTATAGTCACCCAAAAGGTTCAGCACTATTCTTATCTGGATGAGGAAGAACGACATCGACTCCAGCAGCTCGTGCAGATCTTTATCGCTGAAAAACAGTTTGAAGGATGCAGCGGGCTGGAGATTAACGACGAAATCAGAGTCGTTATAGCAACACAGGCCTGCCTCCTGGTCCTCGGCTTACCTCCCTTTCAATATTCTGGGCTGGAATCCGTTATCGTCTATCCGACAACGGTGACCATTCCCCCATCACGGCAGGGCATATTCTTTACAGGCGGTGCAATTGTTCCTGACAGTCAGGCTATTCTCGGTCAAGCCTTCCTGCGAGGCCCGGTTATCCTGGTCTGGGACACCGTACAACGAAACGCCCGCCATCCTGAACAGGGTTATAATGTTGTCTATCATGAGTTTGCCCATGTACTCGACATGCGCGATGGTTCTGCTGACGGGACGCCCATTTTATACAGTCGTAAGCTGTATCGGGCCTGGGTCGAGACCTGCTCCAGGGAATATGCTGCCCTGAAAGAAGAGACCAGGAAGGGAAAAAAGAGTGTGCTTGATTCTTACGGCAGCGTGAATGAGGCAGAATTTTTCGCCGTGGCCACCGAGCTCTTTTTCGACCGACCACTTCGCATGAAAAAGGACCACCTCCAACTCTATAAGGTCTTATCCCAGTATTATCGGCAGGATACTGCAGCACGAGAGCAGCGCTTCAGATCAAATCAAACCGGGGTCAAGTCTTGAAATACGACATTTTCAAGAGCTCACCCCGCTGCCTGCAGCGTGGCCTGCGACCCAGCCTGTACTGAAGGCGGCCTGAAGATTGTAGCCGCCGGTGTCGCCATGAATGTCCAAGAGTTCGCCGATGATATAGAGATCCTTTATGATTTTTGATTCCATCGTGTGGGGGTTAATCTCCTTGGTCAAAACGCCTCCGGCTGTTACTATTGCCTCTTCAATCGGCCGATAGCCGGTTATCTCAAACCTGAAATCCTTGAGCCAGTGACGAAGGGCTGTTCTTGCTTTAGCAGGCAGCTCTCCGGCAATGAGTTCAGAGGATATTTTTGTTTTTACCAGGCAGGTTCCAACAAGTTGCTGAGGGATCAGCCCGCGAAGGACACTAGCCATCGGCTCTTTATCCCGCTTCTGCAGGTCTCGTAAAAGGCGGGCATCCAGTTTCGCATCATCCAGTGCCGGCTTGAGATCAAGACTGACAGATACTTTTTTGTCTTGCTCAAGGGCATCAACGGCCATGAGACTCACCGTCAGGACAATCGGCCCGCTTAAGCCAAAGGAAGTAAAAGAGAGTTCCCCAAAATTTTGAGATTTCCTCTTACCATCAATATAGAGACGCAGTTTTACGTTTCTGAGCTCCAAACCCGCCAAACCCCTGACGGCCTGCTTTTCCGTTACAAGCGGCACAAGGGCCGGCCTGAGCGGGACGACAGAGTGTCCGACGCCCTTTAGCAGTCTGTAACCGTCCCCTGTTGACCCGGTCCGTGAATAACTGGCACCACCAGTGGCAATAACAACAGCATCACCCCGCATCTCCTGGCCACTGCACACCACCCCTTTTACCCGACCTTCTTGAACCAGGAGACGGGTAACCGCTGATCCAGATCTGACAATAACACCGGAATCTTCAACCCACTTCAGCAGAAGTTTTGCTACAGCGGGGGCATCTCCATGGGCGGGAAAAATTCGCCCGCCCCGCTCCACCTGTAGCTTCAAACCGCGTGACTCAAAAAACACTATCAGTTCAGGAGTAAAAAACCTGCTGAACGACTGCCTTAGAAATTGTCCAGATTTTCCAAAATGAGTCATGAAATCAAATAGTTCAGCGCTATTAGACAGATTGCAACGTCCTTTGCCCGAGATACGGATTTTCCGAGCCGGAGTTTTCATCTTTTCCAGGAGAAGCACATCGGCACCACGCTCAGCAGCTATTCCTGCAGCCATGAGCCCTGAAGCTCCGCCGCCAACAACAATGATCCTTTCTCTTCTCATTCTAAACTCTGATAACCTCTGTATTCATTCCGGTTTTTCAATCTTTTTAAGATCATCACGGTAATCACAAAATGGGCAAATGGACAGTGTTCAGTGTACTGGCCCCTCTATTCAACAAAATTTTTAACTATTAAACAAATTTTGTTGACTTACGATTCGTCCGCTCTATAATGAACATATGCACAATGAAATTATCTAACAGGACAACTAAATGCAGGAACGAGATCGAATATTACATCATCTTCAACAGATGGCTGAGGCTATCGTGGCCCTGTTTGGCAAAAATTGCGAGGTATGTATCCACAATCTTAATGATCTGCACAAATCGCTCGTACATATCAGTGGTTCCGTCACCGGCAGGTCAATAGGAGCGCCGGCCACAGATCTCCTGGTAAAAGCTTTGAAAAAACCGGCAGATCAAATCGAGGATATGCATAACTACCGAACAACTTCAGGTGATGGAAGAACACTGAAATCGACAACCATTTTTGTCAGAGACAGTAATGATATACCACTCTATGCATGCTGTATAAACCTTGATACTACAGATTTTTTCAATGCAAGCCAGGTATTATCTTCTTTTCTTGTGTCAGAGGAAAACGGCCTCAGCCAGGGCTCGCCTGAGACATTTTCGCATTCAACGGGGGAGACCATCGAAGCACTTTTTGAACAGGCTGTTGTTGAAATTGGAAAACAGCCGGCAACGATGAGCACAGATCAAAAGACAACCCTGGTGGAACTACTGGAAATCCACGGTGCCTTTCAATTCAAGGGTGCTGTTGAGCACATTGCGCTGCTCATTGGTGTCTCAAAGTATACCATCTACAATTATTTGAAAAAGATTCATGCCAGACAGGCAATAAATCATCTTGGTTAACAGGAGAGAAATATGAGCATCAAACAGATTGCAACCAGCAAAGCACCAGCGGCACTCGGTCCATACTCACAGGGAATAAGCACGGGGAATCTGGTCTTTATCTCCGGTCAACTTCCCATTGATCCGGCTACAGGAAAACTCCTCGAAGCATCAATCGGTGAACAGACAAATCTGATCATGAGAAATATTGAAGCCGTTGCCCAAGAAGCAGGTACCAGCCTGAATAATATTGTCAAGACGACAATTTTTCTGACGGACCTGAGCAATTTCCAGGAAGTTAACGCTGCGTACGGATCTTTCTTTACGGAGGCGCCGCCTGCCAGGGCAACAGTTCAGGTTGCAGCACTGCCTCTGGGAGCCAGCGTTGAAATCGAGGCAGTTGCTGTAGTCAGTTAGGCAAAAATCGTTTACCCAAATTTTTACTGGAGATTTCAATGGTATTTACCGTAAAAGAAATCCTGCAGATGGAAGTTACCCCTGCCCTGGGTTGTACAGAGCCCGTTGCAATCGCTCTTGGCGCTGCCGCTGCTGCCTCACTGGTTCCCGGCAGGGAGATTGACCAGATTGAAATCTGGGTCGATCCAAATATCTACAAGAACGGTATGGCCGTTATCATACCGGGAACCGGCGGTATGACAGGACTCGATACTGCCTCAGCAGTAGGTGCCTGCGGATGCGATCCACATCGCGGGCTTGAAGTACTTGAGACGCTTGATGAACCTGCTCTCATGAAAGCAAAAGTATTGCTTGAGCAGGGCAGGGTAATAGTTAACCTGATTGAAGACCCCGGGCTTCATATCAAGACCACCATTACCTGTGGACAGGATGTGGCCACCTCTGAAGTGAAAGAGCTCCACAATAATATTGTTTCTCTCAGCCTCAATGGACAACTTATTCAAGACTCACCACTGCTTTCAAAGGCTGCCAGGGAAAATGGTAAATCTGCCATGGCCCTTCTTGAAGAGTGGCTCATGAGCCTGACACTTGACGATATTTTTGAACTGCTTGATGAAATTGACGAGGAAGATCTGGCATACCTGAAAAAAGGCGTTGATTATAATGTTGCACTGGCAGAGCATGGGCTTAAGTACGGAAGTGGGCTGGGAATTGGCAAGGCAATAGATCGACAGTTAAAGCAGAAGCTTCTGGCAAAAGACATGACAAGTTCTGCACGTATGCTGACCTCTGCCGCAGCCGATGCCAGGATGAGCGGTGTTAACCTGCCTGCCATGAGTTCAGCAGGAAGTGGAAATCACGGCCTCACTGCCATACTTCCCATCTGGGCAATTAAAGACTTCCTCGACCAGGATGAGGAAACTGTCTTAAAAGCAATCGGGCTCAGTCATATTGTTACTGCTTATGTGAAAGCCCATACAGGCAGACTATCTGCGGTCTGCGGCTGCTCGGTTGCGGCTGGTGCCGGAGCGACAGCCGGAATTACCTATCTCGTTGGTGGCGATGTTGAACATATGGCGGGTGCAATTAAGAACATCCTTGAAGATCTTGCCGGCGTTATCTGTGATGGGGCCAAGGCAGGCTGTGCTTTGAAATTAAACACCGCCGCAGGTGCCGCCGTACAGGCAGCGCTCTTTTCCCTGCAGGGAATAAGTGTTAAGGATACCGATGGTATTATAGGTTCCTCTCCTGAGCAGACAATTCAGAACCTCGGCAGGCTGAGCCACGATGGCATGGTTGAGACAGACAAAACGATCCTGAAAATCATGCGTAATAAGGAAGAAGCAAGAAAGCAGAGATCCTAGAATATCTGATAACTACGAAGTACCAGTTTTCCGTAAAACTGATACTTCATAGCCTCACACCAGATTCACCGAGCGGTTACACCACTCATAAGCGTTTTGAAACATTCTCATCCAGGGGCTTACCTGAAGAGACTTCAGATCCTCAGGAAGCCAGTGAGCCTGCCAGGGGAGGAACACCCGTTCAGGATGGGGCATCATGGCAAGGTGCCTGCCATCGGGCGAACAGAGACCGGCACATCCATCCGGTGAACCATTGGGGTTAAACGGATAAGACTCAGTCGGGTTTCCTCCGTCATCGACATAGCTAAGCGGCGTTAATCCCTGCTCACGAACCTGGTCACGCATTGAAGGATCAGGAAAATAAAGACGCCCCTCGCCATGGTCAACATGAATTCCGAATATCAGCTCTTCCATACCCTTAAGCATCATGGCCGGACTTTTACCGACCTTGACTGTCGTCCATCGAGATTCAAAACGATCGGAGATATTGCGCACAAATCTCGGCTGCCGCTCGGGTTCAATATTCTGCCAGGGTACCCAGCCAATCAGTCCAAACAGCTGGCAGCCGTTGCAAATACCCAGCGAAAAAGTATCTGATCGCTGGTAGAAAGAATCAAACTGCTCCTTGAGCATGTCATTGAACAGGATCGTTGCCGCCCAGCCTTTTGCCGACTCGGGTACATCGGCATAGGAGAAACCACCAACAGCGGCTAGGCCCTGGAAATCATCAAGTCTCACGCGCTCCTGCAGCAGGTCGTTCATGCAGATATCCCACGGTTCAAAACCTGCGGTAAAGAAGGCAGAACTCATCTCCCTGTCTGAATTTGAGCCCTCATCACGGAGAATCGCCACCTTCGGTTTATTTTCTCTTTGCCTCAATTCCGGTGGCGTGAGTTTTGGTTCAAAGCTCAGATGGTAGCGTGGCCCGGTGCGTTCAAAGATGTTTTCTTTTTCATCTTCTGCGCAAATCGTATTGGTCTGCAGCCGTTCAAGCTGATAGCTTGTCTCCTCCCACCATTGGCGTAAAACGGTCATCGACTCCTCGAGAACCATCTTGTCGTTATAGGTGATTGAAATCCGGTGTTCAAGCGACCCTGTACCGATCTTGATTGCCGGAACGTCAGCTGCTGACAGAAGTGAGATCACCGTATCGAGGTGTGCAGCAGAACACTCAACAACGTAGCCAAGCTCTTCTGAAAAGAGCTTCTCAAGGGCTGACTCGTCTCCTGACACGTTAATAGTGAGACCGCAATTTCCACTAAATGCCATTTCCAGCAGGGTTGTAACCAGACCTCCGTCCGATCGGTCATGCCCGGCCCGGATAAGACCTTTCCTTATAAGCTCCTGAATTGCCATGAATCCGCGCTTGACTAAGGCGGGATCATCCATATCGGCACAACTATCACCGACCTGAGAATTCACCTGTGCAAGCGCCGAACCACCAAGACGGTTTTTCCCACCGGCAAGATCAATAAAGAGTAATGTTGATTCCGGATCCTTAATGTCGGGAGTGATCTTTTTGGTGATATCCGGCATTGCTGCATAAAGAGAAATAACCAGTTCGCGTGGTGATTTAACCGTTTCATCACCTACCATTGTGGCCATGGAAAGACTGTCCTTGCCTCCATCAACAGCAATACCCAGCTTCACCATCACATCCCGCATTGCAACGGCGGCATCGCGGATTGCCGCTCCCTCGCCTGGCAGTTTGGGCGCCCACATCCAGTTCGCCGAACACTTGACCCGCTCCAGACCTTCCACCGCTGCCGAACACAGGTTGCTGACCGCCTCACCCACTGCCATTCGTGCGCCAGCCGCCGGATCAACGAGCATCTTAATCGACTGCTCCCCAATGGCAGTCGCCATGCCGGTCAAGCCAAAATGGGACTGGGCTGCAACGGCCACGTCAGCAACCGTCAGTTGCAACGGCCCGCAACATTGCTGCTGGGCAATTAAACCGGTTACCGCCCGATCGACCTTACTGGTCAGGAACCGCTTTGAGCCGACAGAAACAAGACGCAGGACATCGTAAAGTGCATCCTTTATGGTCAATCCCTCTGGCAGCGTTAACGGTTTCAGCGATGTTATGCTCCGTGAGTCTTCAAATGTCTTCTGTGGTATGCTGCCAAGCAGGGTATCAATTTCTATATCAACGGGGGTGGTATTATCCAGGTTATCATGGAGAACAAAACGCAGGTCACCAGTTACCTCACCCAGGACCTCGCAACCAACCTTTTCGCGCTGGCAAATCTGTTTAAATTCATCAATATTTTCAGGATATATTAAAAATCCAACCCGTTCCTGGTATTCAGCCACATAGATCTCCAACACGGACATGGTTGGATCACCAACGCGTATATTACGTATCTCAACCCTCCCTCCTGAACGTTCAACCAGTTCCTTCAAGACATTGGCAGGCCCACCTGCACCCTGATCATGAATGACCTCAACCAGACTCCTGGCACCCATTTCATTGCAGGCCCTGATCACCCGGTTCATTTTCTGCTCCATCTCGGCATCACCGCGCTGGACAGCATCAAAATCGAGTTCAGAAACGTTCTCTCCCTGGAGCATACTCGAGGCTGCGCCGCCACCAAATCCAACACGGTAGGCAGGTCCTCCCACCTGGATGATGAGCATCCCTCTTTCTTCTGGCTTTTTCTCAGTCAATCGGTCATCAATCTGTCCAAGACCACCGGTAAACATGATCGGTTTCAGAAACGCCCATCGTTCACCACTCTCCAGCCGCATATCAAATGAACGGGTAAAGCCTTGAACCAGGGGTTCACCGAATTTGTTTCCATAGTCAGAAGCGCCGTTGCTTGCCTCTATCTCGATCTCGAGCGGGGTTGCCAGATTATCCGGCTGAGAACTCTCTCCCTCCCATTTCAGCGGGTAGCCTGGAATATTCAGATTACCCACACAATATCCGGCAGTACCGGTAATGACAAAAGCACCCCGGCCTGTGCCCTGCACGTCACGGATACGACCACCGGTCCCGGTTTCAGCACCGGGGAACGGGGCAACTCCTGTTGGGAAATTGTGCGTTTCAACGGTGAGCAGAGGATGATACGTGGCCTGAACTGATGAGAACGGCGATGGTTTGCCAGGCTTTTCAGGAATAATAGTCTGGATGCTATAACCTTGAATAGCGCTTGAGTTGTCTTTAAAGGCGATGATTGAACCTTCCGGGTGAGCATCAAGGGTATCTGAGACCAGACCGAACAATGTTTTTTCCTGCTCAACGCCATCTATAATCTGCTTACCTTTAAAAAAGCCATGTCGCGAGTGCTCTGAGTTGGCATTGTTGAGGTCCATGATCTCAACAATGGTCGGGTTGCGATTATGTTTCTTGACAAAATAGTCGTAATAAAAATCCCGGTCCCACTCATCCATAGAGATACCGGGAATCTCCGCAAGCGCACCGGCCCCCCCGGAGATCAGATCAACATCATATACCGGCTCTGGTTCCACACCGGTTTCAAAGCTTTTCAAGACCTCAAGATACTGGCACTCGGTCATTCGATCATGATAAGTATCAACAAAAGATTGCATGTCCTCACCATCAGCTACCAGGTACCGCCTGGAACGTTCTACCCTGGTAATGCAGTCAAGTCCGGTTGCCTGGCAAATTGAAACCATATTCGAAGACCATGCCGTGGCAAAATTAAGCCGCGGGCCCACCTCCACAACACGTTCTCCCGACAGAACAGGGGTCGCTGCAACACTGTTGATCAGGAAACCGTCAGCCAGGATGAGACGTAAACAATCATGTTCAGCCTGAGTCAAGTCACGTGATGATTCAAAATTGAAACAAAACTCGCTTCTCTCATCAACACGCCGATATAATTGTGAAACGACCGCACTCATAACTCTACTCTCACATTTAAATTATAGTATTATAACGAGCAACTTAGGGGTTTTTTAGCATCACTGAAGGCAGTTTTTAAGGCCTCGGTGCCTATTGACTGCAAGACTATCATTAAACGAAAAAAATGTCCGTATGAAAGTAGACACCAGTCAATTGGCCTTTTTCCATTTTCATGGTATCTTATCTTTATAATTATTATTTTTCTTCACAAAACCCCACTTCACTCAAGGAGGCCGATATGGCCAAAGAACAATCCATTCCTTTTCTTCTCTCTGATACAGAGCGCGCTGAATGCAAACGGGTCGCTCAAACGGAAAGTGGACTGCACAGTCGGCGTGCAACTGCATTACTGATGATCGGTGATGGGTCAACACACAGGGAAGCAGGAACGAAAACGGGATTAAGCATCGGTCAAGTTCGTTATGCACTCAATAGATTCCGTAAGCTCGGCCTGGCTATTTTCCCACCTCCCCCTGTGGAAAAGAAAAAAGATGTGAAACAAGAAATTAACATAGACGAAGAAAAACCTGTAACAAAGAAGGCAAAGAAAGAAAAAAAGAAAAAGAAACGCTCCAAGAAAAAAAAGAAAGATAAGGAACAGAAGAACGTTACCGATTCTAAAAAGAAAAAAAGCAAAAAGAAAAAGAAGAAAGACAAAAACAAGAAAAAGTAACAGTGTCTCGATGTTGCCCCGGGGAGCGATCTGTCATTCAGATTGCTCGTGGGTTCCTTGCTGATTGTCAGGTAAACAGTGCATCCGCTGTGATGCGGGTATCGCACTAATCCTCAGGTACACCGTGACCTCTCAGTTCATTTAGCCTTTTTTGTCTCCTGCATGCCTCACCTTGAATATTCCATTATCTGTTCGCCTTCAGGAGCGCTTTGTGGTATATAAATCCCGTTGAAAATTTGATCACCTCTTAACCATATTCAGGAGAAACTGATGAAACGAACTATTTTTGTCTTCTTGCTATTCGTAATCATGATGGCGTCCGTTCAAGCCATAGCTAAAACATACGGCAAAGGTGTCCATGTCCAGGATGCAACCGCTGTATCTGCAATCCTTGATACCCCCGATGCCTTTATCGGCAAAACAGTGAGAATAGAAGGAATGATCCTTGAAGTTTGTGCCAAGAGAGGCTGCTGGGTATATGTTTCAGGTGATCGCCAGGGTGAGAAAATTCAGGTGAAGGTCACAGACGGTGAAATTGTCTTTCCCATGAGTGCTTCAGGAAGAATGGCTGTCGTTGAAGGAGTTGTTGAAGAGCTGAAACTTTCTAAACAACAGATGATCCAGTATTTACAACATCTGGCAGAAGAAAAAGGTCAGCCGTTTGACCCGTCTACGGTAAAAGATGAACGAATGATCCGGCTCGTCGGTCTTGGCGCAGAAATAAAAGAGTAATTGAGAGCGCCCAGGTATGAAATGGCGAAAATGGAATAATATTATTCATCGCGACCTCGGGTACCTCTGTTTTGGTCTTACGATCCTCTATGTGATATCCGGGGTAGCCGTCAACCATATACACCAATGGAATCCAACATATAAAATCGAACGGTTGAGCAGTCGGGTTGATCTGTCCAGAATTGATGATACTGATAACAACGCACTTGCCTTGACGGTGCTAAGCCAACTTGACGAAACAGCACCCCTGAAAAACATTTTTCGGGTTGATGATGCAACACTTAAAATTTTCGTCGTCGACAATAATATCACGGTCAATATTAGTGACGGGATGGTCTTCCAGGAAAAGTCATACAAGCGAAATATCCTCTACCAGGCAAATTTCCTCCACCTGAACCATGCAAAGAAATGGTGGACGTGGTTTGCCGATCTCTATGCCATTGGACTTGGAATTCTGGCGGTAACCGGACTTTTCGTACTCCGGGGGAAAAAGGGAATTACCGGACGAGGCCTCTGGCTCACAGGGTCAGGGTTGCTTGTCCCACTGTTTTTTCTGTGGATTTATTCTTAAACAGACGTATCTGCGTCAAGACATAAGGCAGACGAGACACTATTTCAGCTTTCAAGGATAGTTCTAGAATAATATACTGGCCCGAGATACATTGAGATGTCACATAATCAAGTTAACGACCGTAAGTAACTATTCTTAACAGCAACACTGTTTAGCAAATGAAAACAGTATCAGGGAAAATGATCCATGCCTAAAAAAACCAAGATAGTCGCAACTATTTCCTCACTCAACTGCTCCATAGAATTCATACAGCACCTTTTCGATGCCGGCATGAATATCGTCCGACTTAATACTGCCCATATGAGCCATGAAGATGCCCTTTTGGTGATCAATAACACACGGGCTGTCTCTGAGACAATCGGAATTCTTCTCGACACCAAGGGACCTGAGATTAGGACCGGTGATTCAATCGAGGAGATCTCAGTCAAGTGCGGCGATAAAATTCGGATTAAGGGCTCATCCTCCGAGCTTTCCAAAGACGATGTGATCTGTGTCTCTCATGACGATTTTGTCCAGGATGTACCGGTTGGCAGTTCCATTTTGATCGATGATGGCGATATCGCCCTTGCTGTAGAGGATAAAGACGATACCTATCTCCACTGCTCGGTTGAAAACGACGGAACCATTAAGCAGCACAAATCGATCAACATTCCGTCGGTGCATGTAACGTTACCGGCACTCAGTAACAAGGACATTGCCTTCATCCGTTTTGCTGCAGACAACAACCTCGATTTTATCGCCCACTCCTTTGTCCGGAACAAGGATGACGTTATTGCAGTCCAGAGGATTCTGGATGAAAAGAAATCATCCATAAAGATCATATCCAAAATCGAAAACCACGATGGCGTGCAAAACCTCGATGAGATCCTGGATCATTCCTACGGGGTTATGATAGCAAGAGGCGATCTTGCCGTAGAGATACCCACCGAACAGATCCCACTTATCCAGAAAAAAATCATTGGTACCTGTATCGAGCGACGCCGACCGGTAATCGTTGCCACCCAGATGCTCCACTCAATGATAGACTCGCCAAGACCAACCCGTGCCGAGGTTTCCGATGTGGCCAACGCCTGCCTCGATCATGCCGACGCTCTTATGCTCTCAGGTGAGACAGCCAGCGGCCGCTACCCCGAAATGGCGGTGAGGATCATGAGCAAGATCATTAACGAGGTGGAATCAAAACACAGCCCCTTTACCAACGTCTCCTACACTCACGAAAACAAGATCACCGCCTATCTGGCAAAAGCGGCGGTAAAAGCGGCCCTGAGATTGGACACAAAGGCTATCGTTGCTGACTCACTGACTGGCAAATCCATTCTGGCCCTTGCCGCCTACAGACCCAGTAATGTGATTTACGCCCAGATCTATGATCGCAGAGTTATGCGCCAGCTCTCACTTTCCTATGGAGTCTATGCCCACTATACCATGATGGATATAACGTCTACCGACCTGTTGGGAATGTCAATCTGTCAACTTATTAAAAACAATCAGTTTAAGGATGAAGATCTGATCATTATTCTCGCTGGAAGATTTGGTATTGCTCAGGGTGCTTCCTACATAGAGATCAGCAGCGCGGCAAATTTCAGATCCAAGTGTACCTGAATTTTATGGAACAATAAAGAGCTGACCTGCTACATTACACTGGCGATAAAGCAACACACCCTAATGAATATTAAGCAGGATATTTACCTTCAATAAATTCCTTCAGATAAGGAATTTCGACATCCTGGACGGTCAGAAGGGCTTTAACTGCATCACCGATCGATACCAGTATTCCCGGTATCGGTGCCTCTTAATTATTTTACAGGACGACAGGGAAAAAACTCATGGCAAACACTGAGAAAGCAAGGATAATGGTACCGATTGGCGCAAAGGTCATTCCAGCAATCTCGAACTCGTCTTCCGGCTCTCTGAAGTACATCACAATGATGAGTCTCAGATAATACCACATGGACAGGATGCTGCTGAATATCCCAAAAACAGCCAGAAAGATAAGATCTGCCTCAATGGCTGAGGTAATAACATAAAATTTTCCCATAAACCCTGCTGTAGGCGGTATTCCCGCCATCGACAACAGGAAAATTGATATTGCTGCCGCAGAGTATGGGCGAACTTTGGCAAGACCACTAAAATCATTAAAAGAAACTCTCCGTTCCTCTTTGCCTCCAAGGTAAGAGAGTGCCGCGAACAATCCAAGCGTTGAGATTGCATAGGCAGCGAGATAGTAAAGAATAGCGCCACCGGTAAACTCTTTTGTGTTTACTGCTGCAACAGCAATAAGAAGATAGCCGGTATGCACGATACCTGAGGCGGCCAGCATGCGTTTGAGGTTGTCCTGGCCGATCGCAATCAGGTTACCCGCGAGCATGGTAATCACAGAGATATAAAAGAGAAATGTAATCCACGAATCTCTTAATTCACTGTTCATTACCAAAAAATTTACCAGGACGACAAAAACTGAGGTCTTTACCGCGGTTGCCATAAAACCGGTGATGGGCAGCGGCGCACCGTCATAGACATCAACAACCCAGGCGTGAAACGGAAAGGCAGCAACCTTAAAGAAAAGGGCAACGAGAATCAGAAATGCACCTACCACCATTGTCGGACTGCTGAGAAAGCCTTCCGCTGTAATCACTCCAGAAATGGCGCCAAACGTTGTGCTTTTTGCCCCGGCATAAATAAACGCAGTGCCCATTACAAAAAATCCACCGGCAAACGCTCCGAGCATCAGATATTTTAAAACCGCTTCTGAACGAACGACACTTTTCCGGTCGTAGCCAACAAGCGAGTAGACAGCCAGCGACATGATTTCAATTGAAATAAATACCGTTATGAGTTCTGCAGCCAGTGTCAGGAGAAGCATACCACAGACGGCAAACAGCATCAGGCAGTAGAACTCCAGAACAAACTCTTTATTCTGGGTGAAGTAGGTCTGTGCCATCATCGTTGAAAAGAAACCACAGGCCAGAACGATCAAACCGGCGACTTTGGTGAAGGTGTTGGCCACCATCATTCCATTAAAAATGTCATTAAATGGCGTAATATCTCCGCTGTTAGAGACGGCAAGCTGCACGAGAAAGCCAAAGGCGAAAATTCCCATTGTCAGAATTGACATTGACTCTTTCGAGAGACTTTGAAACGCTGCCAGCAGCATCAGCAGGAGGGCCCCCGCACCAACAATAATGAGTGGAAGTATCACCATTAAATCATGCATAATAGGTCACCAGAGATCAATCCTTTTCCTGTTTATATGTGATTGCCGACACACTGTTGTCTGCAAGCTGCATGACAGTGCTGGCTGGAGCTACGTGCTGCGCGATCGCCTGCTGTACAGCAGGAGTAATTTTCTGGATGAACGGCTGTGGAAAGATTCCCATGAAAATAATGAGAATGATAATTGGTAAAATAGTCAGCGTTTCTATAAGGGTTAAATCCTGGAACGTTTCGGTCTTTGCATTGCTCTTTTCAAAAAAGACCCGCTGAAACATCCAGAGCATGTAACAGACTCCGACAATCAAGGTTGTGCCCGCAAGGACAGCGATAGTAACATTAAACTTGACCGCTCCCAGGATAATGAGAAACTCACCAATAAAACCGCTGGTACCCGGTAGACCGACTGAGGCTAGCATGGCAACGGCAAAAAACATGGCAAACACCGGTGCTTTGTAGGCCACCCCGCCAAGATCTTCAATATTTCTGGTTTCCATACGCTCTTCAATAATGCCAAGCAGGAGAAAGAGTACACCGGTGCTGGTGGCATGAGCGATGACCTGATACAGTGTGCCCGTCAATGCCTGTACATTCATACAGAAAATACCGAGTGCGATCACGCCCATATGTGACGCTGAAGAAAACGCCAGCATACGTTTGAAATCCTTCTGCGCAAGCGCTGTGACACCGCAATAGATCATGCCGATGACTCCTGAATAGGCAAGAATCAAGGCATATCTCGCCATCCCCTCGTCAAAGATCGGCACAACGAATCTGATGGCCGCATAGATACCGATTTTTGCCATTATCGCCGAGAGCACAAAGGTCGTTCCTGTGGGTGCTTCAGTATAGGCATCGGGCAACCAGGTATGAAACGGGAAGAGTGGGATCTTGATGGCAAAGGCGATCATAAATCCGATAAAGGCAAGCGCAGCAGTATCTCCGGCAAGAGACATCTGCGTCAGCTTTGCCATATCGAAACTCCACTCACCAGCCTGGGCATGGTAGGCAACTCCCAGATATGCAATCGATGCGAGCATTAACAGTGACCCTGCAATCGTATAGATGGTGATCTTTAATGTCGCTGACAATCTGTTCGGCCCGCCGTAGAAGCCAATCATAAAAAAGACCGGCAAAAGCATAACTTCCCAGAAGATATAAAAAAGAACCATATCGCTTGCACAGATAGCACCGATCATTGCTCCCTGTACAATCAGCAGATTGCCGTAATAACCCTTCTCCTTTGATTTAAATAACAGGTAGACCATCGGGAACAGTGTCGCTGCAGCCATCAGGACAAGGAGGCTTATGCCGTCAACACCGACACTGTAGCTGATCCCGAGCGAACCGATCACGGAGATACTCTGAACAAACTCAAACCCTCCGCTGGCACCGCTGAATGAGAAAAACAGCTTCAAGCTGAGCAACACCACAATGGTAGAAACGACCAATCCCACGGCCCTGGCTGCATCTTTTCCAACAGGCACAATCAAGAGTCCGAGCCCCGCAAGAATTGGGGCAAAAATCATAATAGAAAGGATATTATCAAGCATCATTACTCCCTTACAAATTCAATGACTGGGCAAGCAGCAGGCTCATAAGACTCAGCCCGATCACCATGTAGATGGCGTAAACCCGTACCTGGCCAACCTGGACAAATTTGAAGACCAGACCAGCCATTTTATACAACCAGGTTGCCGCCTTAACCGGCCCATCAGTAATATATGGTTCGACAACATAGCTGATTACCTTTCCTGTCAGCTGATACGGTACAACGATAATTGCATGATAAATCTCATCCACAAAAAACTTACGATAACCAAATTGTTTAAAACCGCTGTAAGAGGGCTCCTCGGCGCCATCCCCGAATCTCCGATAGGCTGCCCTGAAACCTATTGCAAATGCAGCAATGGAAATAACAATCGCCAGAAGTTCAACGAACCAGGAGGTATGAGGGTGGTGCTCAACAAGACTTGGAGCCAGCCAGTGAGAGACCTCAAGGTCGCCTCCGAAAATCCCCGGCAGATTTAAAAATCCGGCAAACAATGCCCCTACTGCCAGAATTATCAGGGGGATCGTCATTATTTTCGGGGACTCCTTGGCATGATCATAGGCCTCGCGATCGCGCGGCTTACCATGGAAGACCACAAAGATCATCCTGAATGTATAGTAGGCGGTCATTCCGGCAACAGCAACACCGACGAGCCATATACCATAGTGACCACTGGCAAGAGCCGAGTAGAGTATTTCATCCTTACTGAAAAAACCGGAAAACGGCGGACACCCGGCAAGCGCCAGTGCCCCGATCAGCATGGTCTTGTAGGTTATGGGCATTTTTTCCTTGAGGCCACCCATTTTCCAGATATCCTGCTGATGATGAAGTGCATAAATAACAGAACCGGCGCCGAGGAAAAGCAGCGCTTTGAAAAAAGCGTGGGTGAAAACGTGGAAGATACCGGCAGAATAGGCTGCCACCCCGACTCCGGCAAACATATAGCCCAGCTGGGATACGGTGGAGTAGGCCAGAATTTTTTTGATATCTTTCTGGAACATCGCGAAAACTGCAGACAGCAATGCTGTCAGGATACCGATCCAGGCTATCATTGACCCGGCGACAGGAACATGGGCGTAAATAAAACTGAACCGTGCGACCATATACACACCTGCCGTGACCATCGTCGCAGCATGGATAAGGGCGGAAACCGGGGTGGGTCCAGCCATGGCATCGGGGAGCCAGACATACAAGGGAATCTGAGCTGATTTACCAGTAGCACCAACAAACAGAAGCAGGCAGACGGTGATCCCGAGTGCGGGTGTCAGGTTATGAGCATTGGCCTTCAGGGAGAGGTAGTCAAATCCATCAGCCCCGATTCCCCAGAAAAGAAAAGACACTCCTAAAATAAAACCGAGATCTCCGATTCTGTTTACAATAAATGCCTTATTTCCGGCTAGTACATTGTCACGATCTTCGCTGTAATAACTAATGAGCAGATATGAGCAGAGCCCAACTCCTTCCCAGCCAACAAACATGACAACCGGTCCGTCCCCAAGAACGAGAATGAGCATACTGCCGAGAAAGAGATTCATGTAGGCAAAAAACTTTCCAAAATTCTTATCATCTGCCATGTAGCCGATCGAATAAATATGGATGAGCGAGCCGATCAGTGTAACAAAGAGGAGCATCAGGGAGCTGAGCGGGTCCGCCAGGAATCCCATTGAAACATCGAGTTCACCGACACTGAACCAGGTATAAAGCTTTTGAGAGAGAAATCGCTCCTCGGCCGGGAAAGCTTTGAGATTAAAAAAGACCCTTACAGCCAGAATAAAGGAGAGAATCGGGCCGATACATCCAAGAATTCCGTATAGTTTTTCAGGCAGTTTTTTCCCCTGGCAGGTGGCCACATGCAGGAGCCCGACAATAAGCGCACCGGCGAGAGGTAAAAGGGGAATATAAGCCAGGTATGTAGCATTCTGTTCCATCAAGATCACCCCTTGAGCAGGCTGAAAACATTGGTGTCCAGCTTGCCTTTATGCTTATGAAGAAGGATTACCACCGCCAGAGCCAGTGCCGCTTCGGCCGCGGCAACTGCCATCACCATCAGGGCCAGAACATGGCCATCCATGCTTTCATGGAGGCGTGCAAGGGTGACGAATGCCAGATTTGCCGCATTGAGCATCAGCTCAATCGCCATGAACACGGTAAAAACGTTACGACGGGAAATAACCCCGAGTATCCCGAGACAAAATAAAATGACACTCAAAGAGAGATAATTAAAAATCACCCGTTCACCCCCCTCTTGCCGGCGAGCACGACAGCACCCACCAGTGCCACCAGCAGCAGAATTGAAACAATTTCAAAAGGCAGCAGCCAATCCTTAAAGAGCAGTACACCAACTTCCTTTACCCCGCCAAAGCCACCACCAACAATCACCGTGTCCCCACCTGGAAGCGATTTTATCGCCTTGAGTAACAAAATGGCGATGGGAGCTATCAGGGCAATGCCTCCGGCAAGATAAAACCACCTGCCGGACTCAACCGGTAAATCACTTTCCTGGATATTGAGAAACATGATGATAAAGAGGATAAGTGACATGATTGCACCGGCATAGACGATCAGCTGGATGGCAAAAATCAGTTTGGCCGACAACAACGCGTAAAGACCGGCAAGAGATATCAGCGTCACGACAAAGCTCATGGCGCTATTCATCGGGTGTTTAAAGAGGATCAACCCCAATGCCCCGAGAACCGACAGTAACCCGAATCCGAAAAACAAGAGTGTGGATGTCATGTTCTTAACGAGCCCCCTTCTGATATTCCTGCTCTTCAAATGCTCCCGGAGTATCGAGCAGCTCCTCAAGTCCGATAACCATGGACTCCCGATTATCGCTGGTCACTGAATATATCCCCGTATCCATTCGTATGGCATCCATCGGACATGCTTCCACGCAGTACCCGCAATAGATGCATTCCAGCAGGTCGATGTCGAATCGAACCGGCAGTTTTTCCGAGGTATCGTCATGCCGCTCCCCGGCCTCAATCATAATGCAGTCTGACGGACAATTTGTCTGGCACATAAAACAGGCCACACACTTCACGGTACCGTCATCATGCTTTGTCAACCGGTGTCTCCCCCGCCATCGGGGTGATATTTCCGGTTGGACCTCAGGATAGTGACGGACGTATAATCTGGAGTTATCCATAAGATTTCGAAAGAAATGACCAAGTGTTACAATCATTCCCTTGACGACCTCAACCAGATACAATTGTTCCAGAAAGGTTTTTCCTTTGCGTTCTACAACTCTAACTTTTGCACCCATGACAATCCTTTTACCCAAACGAAACAATAACAGCGCTGGTTATGAAAATGTTTAACAGCGCCAGAGGCATGAGTTTCTCCCATCCTATTTTCTGCAACTGATCATAACGAAATCGAGGCAGCGTCCACCTGACCCAGATGTAGACAAAACACATCATCGTCGTTTTGACCAGAAACGTTACAATCTGGAGCAGTGCCACAATAATCCGGTCGGCAGCGCCACCTGCTGCAAAAAGCAGATACCCGATAAGTACCACCTCGAGGAGGATAACTGCCATCCAGAGAAGCGCTCTATAGACATTTGCCTCACGAACCCGCGGGTCATTCGGTCGATGGTAATGACTGCGATTATTTTTCTTGATCCAGCCGGTGAAAAAATAGTTGATAACCGGCACCACAATCATCAGCACTATCACGACACCCTTGGCGTTGGCCACCAATGTCTCTGTGGCCAGCCAGGGGATCTGATAACCGCCGAAATAAAGGGTTATGATCAATGCACTGGAAACAAACATGGCAACATATTCGCCGAGGAAGAACAGGGCGAATTTCATGGCGCTGTACTCAATATGAAAGCCGGCGACAATCTCGCTTTCACCCTCTGCAAGATCAAACGGCGTTCGATTCGTTTCAGCAAATGCTGCGATAATAAAAATGATAACCCCGAGCGGCTGCAGAAAAACGCCCCACATCGGAATAAAACCAAATAACAGCTGTCCCTGGTACTGGGCCATTTCTGTCAGGTTGACCGTACCGTACACCGCCAGCAGGCTGACCAGGGCGAGTCCCATCGGAATCTCATAACTGATCACCTGGGCAGCCGCCCGAAGTCCGCCGAGGACCCCGTATTTATTATGTGATGACCAGCCTGCCAGAATAATCCCATAGACCCCGAAGCCGACAACAGCCAGAAACCAGAGAATACCGATATCCATCGGAACAGCCTGCATGACATAATCCCTGGCGCCGATAGTCAGCACATCTGCAAAGGGGATGACTGCAAAACAGAGCAAGGCGGTAAAAAACACCAGCATCGGCGCCAATATGAAATAGAACTTGTGTTTGATATGTCCCGGCACCACATCTTCTTTGAATACCAGTTTTACCCCGTCCGCCAGATTCTGGATCAGCCCGGCAGCCCTGAAGCCCATGAAGTTGCAACGGTTTGGTCCCGCGCGGTCCTGGAAAAAACCGGCGCCTCGACGCTCCATCCAGACCAGTACCGCCACAAAACTCAATGGCACAAAAGCGCCAAATGCAACTCTCAGCAATATCATTAGAATATCAAGTGCCGACATGGGAATCCTCGCTGTCTGCTAATTTTAATCCTTCAGCAGGAATCTCTTCCGGCTGGACATCTGACAGGAGCGGAACCGATTGCCTGATGCCAGGCCAGGAGCGTATCCAGGTTGTTATGGCTCCCCCCAGTAACCTCGTGATTTCGACAATATCCGGCCGGTTGTCATTCTTACAAACAGCCTTTTTGAAACGCTGCAGAACCCCATCCTCATTAACAATCACTCCGCCATATTCACTGTAGGAAGCGGTCGGTACAATAATTGATGACGAACGGTAAACCGGCAGGTCATGACTGCACACAGAAACGCAGTCCGCATTATTCAGAAGCGGTTTGAGATCATCGTTTATATCTGTAAAGAAGAGGTCGTTGTTAAAATTGATAAAGAGGTCGCATCTGTCCAGGGCCGTTATTAATGTCTCTTTGTCCACATCGATTTCCAGTAAGTCCAGTCCCTTGCGATTCGCTGCTTTATCGTCATTAATCAGGTAGTCATCGCCGCTTCCCGGCTTGATATAGGCATCGCTGTACCCAGACAGATGAGCGCCATACAAGGTTGCCAGTCGTTTAACAGCCCACATCTGTCCAAGCGTTGAGTCAGGAGAGACCAGCATCAGCGGTTTCTTCGCTCTTTCCAGTCTGTCAAGAACGGCCTTAATTCCGTCCTCATGTGAAACGGCAGTGCCGTCTACAATCGTCCCGGTCTGCCGCTGGTCGTTCTCCTGATGATAACTCAGCCGTCCCTCATCACAGATAAAGTAACCATTGACCAACAGGTTCTTGCGTGCCCTGAAACGATAAATGATATCATCTTTATATTTTTCACAGTGATGATCGATATAGATATTACAACCCTTGCTACAGCCGTGACAAACGCCTTCATCCCTCTTCAGAAACCAGGCGCGCTGTTTGAACCTGAAATCTTTACTGGTCATTGCCCCGACTGGACATATATCAACAATATTAAGGGCATAACGGTTGTCAAGAGGTCTGCCGGGAAAGATATTAACCCGGGCATCATCGGTCCTGTTGACAATACCAAGCTCGCCGGTCTTGGTAATCTGCCTGGTAAACCTGACGCATCTGCCGCAAAGAACGCATCGTTCCTGATCGTGAACCACCCCGCAGCCAAGGTCCATCTTTTTGCCCTTGGTCACCTGGGGAACACGCATCCGGCTGTCCGCGAGACTGTAGTTCATGTAATAATCCTGCAGATCACACTCACCTGCCTGATCGCAGATCGGACAGTCAACGGGGTGATTGATCAGCTCAAACTCAAGCATGTCACGCTGGATTTTTTTAATATAATCAGTATCCAGCTGCACTTTCATGCCTTCCAGAGCAGGAGTCTTACAGGCGGGAACAAGCGGCGGTCTGCCGTCTTCAATGCCAACCAGGCACATTCTGCAATTTCCATCTGCTCCCAGAGCCGGATGATAACAGAAATGCGGGATCTCTATTCCAATGACAGCAAGTGCATCAATGAGGTTTTTCCCTGCTTCAACCTCCACCTCCTGCCCGTTCACGAAAAGTTTCACCATCTCAGCCATTGGTCGTCCTATTCATCATACAGATGTTATTTAGCCGAGGCTTCGTCAACTGCATAGGCCTCAAACTCATGTCGAAATTTGTTCAGGTAGCTGCGCACCGGCATGGTGCAGGCAGCTGAGAGTACACAGACGGTTTTCATCTCAATATTGTCACAGAGCTCAACCAGCAGATCTATATCGGCTGCGGTTCCTTCTCCGGCGAGCAATTTTTTTACGATTTTCAACATCCATCCCAGCCCCTCCCTGCATGGAGTGCACTGCCCACAGGATTCGTGGTGATAAAAGTAGATGAGGTTTTCAACCAGTTTTACCATGTCCACGGTTTCATCAAGTACGACAATCCCGCCGGAACCGAACATTGTTTTATGCTCAGCCATCGATTCATAATCAAGCGTTACCGTTTTTGCCTCTTCAACGGTTAGGACAGGGGTTGAACTCCCGCCGGGAATTATGCCTTTCAAAGCTCTTCCTTTCCAGACACCGCCGGCTACCTTTTCAACGACTTCCATGAGCGGAAGTCCAAGCGGCAGCTCGTACATTCCGGGCTTTTCAACATGCCCTGAAATTCCGAACAAATGGGTACCTGCGCTTTTTTCTGTGCCGTACGCTTTATAGGCCTCTGCCCCTTTATCAATGATGAACGGCAGAGAGGCTATCGATTGAACATTATTAATGATTGTTGGAGATTCGTAAAGGCCCATGACGGCAGGAAACGGCGGCTTGCTTCTTGGCTGACCCTTTTTACCCTCTATTGATTCAAGCAGTGCCGTTTCTTCGCCGCATACATAGGCCCCAGCACCTCTGTGGACCGTCACATCGAGCCGAAAATCTCTACCGGCAACCGATTCTCCTAGATATCCGGCCTCATAGGCCTCATCAATTGCTGCCTGAAGAATTTTTAGCTGTGTGGTGTATTCTCCGCGAATATAGATATAACAGTCATGGCAGCCAATGGCGTAAGAGCAGATGATGATCCCTTCAATCAACATATGGGGATCACGCACCAGAATATATCGATCTTTAAATGTAGCCGGTTCTGATTCATCGGAGTTTACGGCGAGGTAGACTGGCTTATCAATATCCTTCGGCAGAAAACCCCATTTCACCCCGGCAGGAAAACCAGCACCTCCCCTGCCGCGCAAACCACTGTTCTTTACTTCTTCAATAACGTCTGGCGGTTCCACGGAAAAGAGCTTATCAAGTGTTTTGTAGGCCCCGTGCTTTTTAGCAACCTCGAGCAGGTGAGCGTCTTTGATATCGAACTTCTCACTGAGAATTTTAACTTCCATCGACATTCATCCCCCCCCCCTTATTCCAGACCTGCTAAAATCATTTTCAGCTTTTCAACGGTCATCTCTTCGTGAAACTCGCCATTGATCTGTACCACCGGTGCGGTACCGCAATGACCAAGACATTCAACCTCTTCCAGGCTGAATGTACCGTCCTGGCTCATCTGGCCTGATTTAATGCCGATATTACTTTCCAGGTAGTCGATAATTTCCTGTTTATCACGGAGCCAGCAGGAGAGCGTTCTGCAGACGCAGATATGAATTTTACCCACCGGTTTAAGCTGGTACATGGTATAGAATGTGGCCAGTTCAAAAACCTTGGCGGCATAGGTGCCAATCCTGTCGGCTATATATTCAATCGCCTCAGCACTGATCCAGCCTTCCTGGTCCTGGGCAAGCCAGAGAGCCGGCATTATCATTGACTCCCGGATAGGGTAGCGCTTTACCAGCCGTTCGAACTCAGCATCCCTTTCCGTATCAAATGTGAACGGATTCCCCGTAATGATTAGTTGTGAACGATCGCTCATCTATCAAGCTCCCCGCCGATGATGTTGATACTTCCGAGGTTGATGACCGCATCAGCAATCATTTCGCCTTCCACCATTTCATGAAAGCCTCCCATGGCATAAAAACAGGGAGGACGAACCTTGCATTTATAGGGTTTACCTGACCCGTCAGAGACAAAATGGAACCCGAGCTCACCATTTGCAGCCTCATAGCCGTCATACCATTCGCCAGCAGGTATCTGAGCCCCCTCAAACACCAGCTTGAAATGGTTGGCCAACCCTTCGATCTTGTTATAGACCTGTTCTTTCGGGGGTAATACAATCTTGTGGTCAGTTATGAAAACAGGGCCCTCAGGGATAATTTTTACCGCCTGGCGGATGATCTTGATGCTCTCAAAAATCTCTTCGAAGCGGACCATCATCCGATCGTATACGTCTCCCTTGCTCCCTACCGGGATGGTGAAGTCAAACGATTCGTAATGATAATAGGGGTTATCTTTTCTCAGGTCATATGCAACCCCGGACGCCCGCAGGTTTGGACCGGTAAAACCATAAGAGAGCGCCGTTTCTGCCGATAGTATGCAGGTACCCTGGGTTCGATCATGGACAATCCGGTTCTTCAGTACCAGGGCCAGAGAGTCGGCAACACCTTTTTCAATAGCTTTCAGATGAAATTCCAGATCTTCCTGCCAGCCATCGTAGAAATCCCGGTACATTCCTCCAATGCGGGTAAAAGAACTTGTCAGCCGTGCTCCTGTCAGCCGGCTGATAAAATCATAGGATGCTTCCTTCTCATTATAGAGGTACCAGTAATTTGTCAGTCCTCCCATATCAACAAGGTTGGCTGCGATACAGACAAGATGATCCTGTACCCTGAAAAACTCAGAGAGAATCACCCGCATTATTTTTGCCCGCTCGGTAATGTCCACTCCCAGCCAGGATTCAATCGCTTTAACGTAGGCAATATTGTTCATCAGGGCCGAGCAATAATTCAAGCGGTCCGTGAGCGGAATAATCTGATTGTATGTCCTGTTTTCAGCAGTTTTTTCAAATCCCCGATGCAGGTAGCCGATCTCGTTAACGTTGGCCATGATGGTTTCGCCATCAAGCGCCGTAAGAAGTCGGATTGCACCATGTGTGGCGGGATGTGATGGCCCGATATTTAAAAACATCAACTCGGTATTAATATCCTTCAGGGTACTCTCATCGACTCCTTTTGCCTGAAGCCGGTCCCTGATCTCTTTCTCCATGCTGTCTGTTTCATAGCAGATCTGACCTTGATGGATATCGTAATCCTTACGCAGCGGATGTCCCTGAAACTGCCAATGGTTGAGAATCCGTCTCAGATCCGGGTGACCGGTAAAATTGATGCCATACTGATCATAGACCTCTCTTTCCCCCCAGTTTGCTGAGCCCCAGAGCCCGCTGCAGGTAGGAACGCCCTTTTCCGGATCTGCCACTGGCGTGCGGACCTGAACCAGCCAGTTTCGCTCCCAGTTTCTCAGGGTATACACCACTGCAAAGCGCGCCTGCGGCGGATTTGGGTAGGTGAGATAGTCAATTGCGGTAACATCAGCTAAAAGGCCGAAATCCAGATCAGGATAGGTTTTAAGCCGAGTCATCGTCGATTCCAGCTCTTCTGTGTCAACATCCATGACAACGGTATCCAGAACCATTCTGCACTCAATGTCTGGAAACAGGGCACGGATTTTTTCAATGGCCGTTTCTTTCATGGTCAGTCAAGAATTCCCTTGAAGTCTTTGTGTGAATCAACCAGCACGCTTTCGCTCTGTATCTGTTCCTGAATCTTGATCAATGCATCAAGCACTGCTTCCGGTCTTGGCGGACAACCGGAAATATAGACATCTACCGGAATGATTGTATCAATCCCCTGAACCGTACAATAGTTATCATAGATGCCGCCGGAACTTGCACAGGCACCCATGGCCACAACCCATTTCGGATCAGGCATCTGGTCGTAAATTCTCTTGAGTATGGGAGCCTGTTTATAGCTGATCGTCCCGCAAACAAGCATCAAGTCCGCTTGCCGTGGGGAAAAACGTACAACTTCAGCCCCAAAGCGGGAGATATCATGCTGACTGGCAGCAGCACTCATAAATTCAATGGCACAACAGGCTGTACCAAAAATCATCGGCCAGAGTGAGTACGATCGCCCCCAGTTAACAATTGAATCCAGTTTTGTTGTTAATACCGAGTCACCGAGACTGGCTTCGAGTCCTAACGCCAATTGAGTACTCCTTTCTTGAGGATATAAATAAGACCGGTGAGCAATAGCAGAATAAAGACCACCATTTCCACAAAACCAAAGACACCGAGTTCACGCAAACTCACCGCCCATGGATACATAAACACCGCTTCAATATCGAAAATCAGAAAGAGAATGGCCATCAGGTAAAACTTCACACTGAATTTCTGGTCGGCCATACCGACCACGTGTTTGACGCCACTTTCATACGGATCGTCTTTCGCTTCCACAGTCGATCGCGGCCCCAGGTAAACCATCAGAACCATGATCGTAGGTATAGCCACAGCAAGACCGATAAAAATAATAGTCGATAAAACCAGCTCTGCCGACATAAGGTACCTCTGCCTCGACTTTGAACTTCATTTTTTAGTTAGATAAAATGGAGCCTCACCTATACGGTCTACATCAATTACCAAACAGGAGCGGGCTCTGTCAAGAGAAACAGAATACACTTTTCAACCACTTAAAACGTGCCTGGAGGGTGAAAAAGACTTTTCGGCGGTGCCATATGTGCATCTTGTGCAATAGTTGACCATTCAATAACACCAGCAGGTCCAAAAAGCAAGAGACTCCCCGTAAGTGACAAATTTCATATATCTCCAAGAAGGGCGAGACAGGCGATTTTTTTCATATTTTTCACTGATTTAAAAGAACTGAAATTCCATTTCCTTTAACCATGAACGAGACCACCCTTGACAGTATTTCAGCACAATAGGCACAGCCTCGACATCTACGTTGTTCAAAAAGGACACTTGATCAGTAATATGTAATAATAATCAAACAAGAACTGATAGGTAAAAACAGCTCCACAGTATCCCTGCACAGCTTTGATTCAGGAGAAGTAACTGGT
>CAZOWJ010000001.1:0-2537 GCA_964583415.1 uncultured Desulfocapsaceae bacterium | reverse complement strand
TAAAAACAGCTCCACAGTATCCCTGCACAGCTTTGATTCAGGAGAAGTAACTGGTTGCCCCGGGAACCGACTCAGCCAGAATATGACCAGAGCGGCTGGCACAATCTGGCCGTTATATCACCCACTGAAAAATTTTTGTATAAGCGTAATTACCGTCTTTATATCCTCTTCTGAAACATCAAGGTGGGTAACCATTCGCACCCGCTTTCCAGAAGCCATAATGACATTTTTTTCCTTGAGATAGGCCTGCAGATCCCCGGCGGCTTCCTCGGGCAGGGTCATAAAAACCATATTTGTCTGCGATGGATTATATTCTATATGTATAGAGTCTATGGGGTTAAGTCCTTCTGAAAGTAACCTGGCATTGTCGTGGTCCTGCTGCAGTCGTTCTATATTATGATTTAATGCATAGAGACCGGCCTCAGCAAGAATACCGGCCTGCCGCATTCCACCGCCAAGCACCTTACGCCACCGGCGAGCCCGTTTTATTGCTTCACTGCTTCCACAGAGCACTGCACCAACCGGCGCACCTAAGCCCTTGGACAGACAAACCGAAACGGTGTCAAAATGTTTACTTATATCAAAGACCGGAACATGGCACTTAACCGAGGCATTAAAAATCCGCGCTCCATCAAGATGTATCCTCAAGCCATGCTCTTTAGCAAATTGTTGTGCCGCGTCCAGATAATCCAAAGGAAGCGCCTGTCCGTTATGGGTGTTTTCGAGGCAAAGCAACCTGGTTCTGGCAAAGTGGAAATCATCAGGTTTTATCGCATTTGCAACTTTTCCCAGGTCTAATGTCCCATCCCGCTCAAAGTCAAGCGGCTGCGGCTGGATCGAGCCAAACACTGCTGCCCCGCCGCCCTCATATTTGTAGGTGTGGGCAAGCTGGCCGACGATATACTCATCACCCCGCTCACAGTGTGAAAGCAGGGCCAGAAGATTGCTCTGGGTACCGCTCGGTGAAAAAAGTGCGGCTTCTTTGCCGAGCATCTCCGCTGCCTGGGTCTCAAGCATGCTTACCGTTGGGTCTTCCCCATAGACATCATCGCCTACTCGTGCTGCCATCATGGCCTCGCGCATTGCTGGGGATGGCTGGGTGACAGTATCGCTTCTTAAATCAATCATTTTAACTATTCCTTTGTTGCGGTTCCATGTGAATGGTAGCCTCGATATCCATCTGTTCACGAAGAGATTTCTCTATCATGTTGGTCTGATCATGCGCTTCCTGAAGTGTCAGGTTTTTTGCCATTTCGATATGGAAGGTCAGCTCAATATGGTCTCCGTATCTGTGCAGGTGGAAATGGTGTGCATGAACGTCAAGACCAAGCTCATCAATCAGACCGGTAACGCTGTCCAGCAGCTCCTGGTCAGGCTGCTCGCCGATCAACCGGTTTATAGAGTCGCGCAGGATTTCAAATGATGCATAGAAAATCAGCATGGCAACCAGGATACCCAGGACGCCATCGATCCACCAGAACAACCCGCTGCATAGAATCCCAACCAGGATCACAATGGAGGACAGAGCATCAGTTCGATGGTGCCAGGCATCTGCCTTTAAAATTGGGTTATTTGTCCTTCGCCCGGCCCAGAAAGCAAATTGAGCCATTACTTCTTTGGCTGCGATTGAAATCACGGTAACGATAATGGCAGCTCTGCCGAAAACAACCTGCTCTCCCCCTTTCAGCTGTTCCAGGGATTTAATAACGAATTCTATACCAATCATTGCCAGGATCACCCCGATTATTACCGAGCAGACCAGGTCGGTGCGGCCATGCCCAAAGGGGTGATTATCATCCGCCGGCCTGTTACTTGCCCAGGAACTGATGATGACAATCGCAGAACTTATGGAATCGGTGAGCGTATGCCAGGCATCTGCCATCAGGGCAACTGAACCGATAATGAGCCCAACCCAGAGCTTGAGGCCAAAGAGCACCACATTGCCAAATACCGAAAAAAGCCCTTCGGCCAGTACCAGGTTCACCGTTTTCTTTTTTTGTCTTTTACCTTCCATCCTTAAAATATAATTGAGATCTTTTAAAGAGATTCACAAACCTATTATCGAGTATCAACCTGGAATCCCAGGAATCCCTGGCACTGTTCCCCAAAGATATTTTGCAGGAGAATCGGTTGTCATTCACCATTTTATAACCCAACGACATTGCCCATTCTGGCAAAATCAGCTATGAAAAATGCTACCTATCCCTAGTACTGACTCCATATTGTATACCCCTCCTTTTCGTATGCTGAGACACATCCCTGATATTTGTCATAGGATTCCTTCGTCCTCCACTTGTCAACGGTACATTCCTTCATCTCTCCTGTGGTGCGGTCCATGAGTAATGTCCGAGAATGTTCTGCCGAAAATGAAGCACAGCCAGACAGCAGTAAAATTATGCAAAGGCAGAGTAATCGAGGCATAAGATGATCTCCGGTAGGTAAAATTTAATTATCACGCCAGTATAACTGCATTCATACGTTTTTAAAGACTTCAGAGGCTGCGTGTCAAGTTATTTCAAGAGTCATTCTTCTTCGCT